>SKKK01000233.1 GCA_007121535.1 Planctomycetaceae bacterium
ACCATCAACCGCAGTTGCAGCGACTGGCCGAAGCATTGAATCGCTGGATCATGGAGACGCGCGATGTCGGGTTCTTGACGGAACCCCAGGTCTGGCAGCGAATCGGCGAGGGATCGACGCCGCAGGATCTGGCCGCCAGCGAGCAGCGGTACCCGCTGACTCAGCTCTGGTCGGCCGCCGGTCTGGTAGGACGATCTGACGCCTTGGATGATCAGCAGAAGCTGCTGGACCATGCCGACGACGGAGTCCGTTACTGGGCTGCCGTCGGACTGCACGCCGCCGCATCCACCGGCACCGCGCCCGATCGGATTCAAGAAACCGTCTTGCAGGCACTGCGTTCGGAAACGTCCTCGTCGGTCCGCGTCGAATTGGCCGCGGCCTTGGCCGCAGCGGACTCCGTGGACAAAGCCCTGGACGTGCTGCGGCAGAAGCTGACTCACCATCGGCCGGAAGTCGTGCTGCATGCAATGCGAACGATCGAATTGCTCCAGCATCAGGCCCGCCCCCTGCTTGCGGAACTGCAGCAGAAGCATCGACAGATGCAAGCCGCCAAACCACCCGGCGACATGCCCATGTTCATCCGCTTCAGCCTGGAAGCCACACTCGAATCATTCGACGCTCTGGAACCCTAGGCGTTGTCTAGGCGAAAAATGCGGATTGTGAGCGGCACGGCGCTAGCCGCCGGTTCTCGACGCCACCGCCGGATAGCGCCGTGCCGCTCACTCATCGCGACCCAACGATTTCGCCTGGACAACGCACTCGGCTCGAAGCATGGGCATGTGTCTGCCGGAGATCAGCACGTTGTGATGCCTGCGGATGTCGCGGGTGTCGTTCACGTCGTCGGGATCTCCGACTCGTCAGGCTTGACGATATCCTTGGCCTGCTGGCGGAAGACGGCGGCCAGATCCTTGGTTTCGACGGCATAGGCGGTGGCGTTTGCCTGACCTACGTTGCTGAATCACAAACAAGCACGTCGCCCCGGGCGACATAGACGCCAACCCGGGCCGGCGAAAACCACGGGGCTAGGATCCCCAAACGCGATTCCACGTCTCACTCAACGTTGTGCCAGTTTCGTGCATCCGCTCCATCGTCCAACGCCCGGCCGCTTCCGTCGCGGCCTCACCACCGAAGTAACCGCCGATACCGCCGATGACTCCACCGGCCGCGGCTCCCCAAGGACCGCCAACCATGCCGCCGACAACTGCACCACCCTTGGCCCCGCCGATCGCGCCGCCCCAGCCACCGACCATGCCGGCAGCCACCCAGGTGCATGGCCAGGTCGATGAGTTCACCAACATGACTTCGTCCAGCGTGAAGCCCTCCAGCGTCAACTGCACGTTTTCGTCGGGAGGTTCTTCGGGGGCTATCTGCGTGGCTGGATGAGAGGCCGGAGAAGGCAATTCAGAGGCTGGCTCTATCGCCAAGGAGGGTTCCGAAGAGCAGCCTCCCCCATCGGCGGGCGCCGTGTCCGACGAGGTGGCGGCTGGCGACTCCGTGTGTTGGTCTTTGCCGGCTGCCGCACCGCGTTTCCTGTTGAGAAGCTTCTTCTTCCACCATCCCTGGTCCGTTTGATAGTGCTTCTGACTCCGTGCGTTGGCCAGTTTGCGACGCTGGTACTCACGGCATCCGAACTCACAGTGAAGATCCTCCCGACCGGCATTCCGCGGATGCGTCAGGAAGCGGATTCCGCAACAGTGGCAACCGACCGCACAGCCTGCCAGATTCGGATGCTCGCGCAGAATGGCATCCAACGTCAGTTGATACTGACGAACAAGCGGAAGGACGCGGTTCTGCCGATGCCATTTTGGAGAAACCGAAAAGAATTCCCCGATGGCTACGACAAAAACGCCAGGTTCTCGGTTAGAATAGCAAGCGTAGTTTCCATGTCCCCGTCCTACCTCCTTGACGCTCAAGCGTCGAGGAGCAGGGCGGGGATTTTCTTAGGGATCTCCACAGATGCCCGTCGTGCCGGCCGAATAACAGCTTCATCCGCCAGCGGTTTTCCAGGCTCCCCCATTTAGCCACCCGGTAACGCTTCACCACGTCCCGCAAACCCACTACTGGGAAAGAAAAACTCGAGACCCCAAGCGGATTGCAGACCATCCCCGATTACTTATCTTCCAAGTAGTGCCCCATTTAGCAGAGCAGACCGGGGGCAAAAAACCTGAGCGGCATAGATTCTGTCGGGGAACGTTTTGGATCAATCGGCCGCCGCGATTGATCATCCACTAAGCAGCGATCGAATCGGCGGCTCGATTGCATCCGTTGGTTCTGCCCCAAATGTGCTACCGATCAAGTCGGCAACCCGCGCAACCGGTTCTGTTCAAGTTACGAGTTTGTCCTCCTCGATCCGCGATCCGATACATTCCTGCCACGTATCAAGCCAACTGCGGATTACTGGAAGCAGATCGAGCACCCTACGGTTCTTGTCGTTTTCAGCTGCCGATTGGCATTCATTGATCAATGTCCTCATGCGGGGGAATTCTGCCAGAGCTTTGCGTTCACCCATTGTCAATGAGTTCGGTCGATCGATCCACCCGTCGAGAACCAGATCAAAAGAGATGTAGGCATAGGCGAAACTGGAAAACGACCACCGACGTTGATCGACGTCGGAAAACCACGTCTGATCGAAGGCATCCGCTTCTTTGCCCGGCCACGGAATCTCTTTTCCAACGCATCGGTCTCGACAGTCGGCATGTACGAAGAGCAACCTGTGCACCGGATGATCCCGCGGGAGGGAAAGGAGCGATTTGTTTCGAGGGTGGATTCGATGCGGCATGATCTTGCGACTGGCGTTCGCAATGCGTGGTTGCGCTGTTCATCAGGCAGAAACGTATTGCCATCTATCCTGCCTGCTCCCGTGGAAGGATCGCTGGGTTCGCGATGACTGGGCCACAGGAGCAGGCGGGGCACGTCGTGCGTTGAACTGAAGCCAGGAAGCGGACGGGCGGTTGTATGCGGATTCCAACCAACCGAACCGCCTGTACGTGGCGTAGTTTAGCCGATGTTCGTGACCGATGTCAACTTCGCGGACACGATTGCTCCATCTTCGCGCGCGAGAAGGTGGTCGATCACGTACAGCACCTGATTCGCTAGCCGCGGATTTTTACCGAACGGCTGCCTGCTCGGCGCTTGCAGATCCGATTGCTGGGCGTGGGCTTGAGCGGTCTGGACCGACCGGCGGCGGTGCAACTGAGCCTGTTTCCCGACCCGCAACACGAACAGCAGTCGCGATTGCATGAGGTCTCCGACCGCATCCGTGAAAAATTCGGCGGAGGATCGTTGCAGCGAGCGTTCGGGATGTTGCACGACGTGGAGGGGAGGGCAGGCAGGTCCGGCCCGAATCGTGATCATCAGTACGGCGGATAGGGGGCTGGTTGGGTGATGGCGGGTTGGGCTAGTCTCGGAAAATGTTCAAGTCACTTGGTGGAGAATGGAGCAATCACCATACGTTTGCCAGTGAAAGCATGTCCCGTTTCGCGCTGTTGAGAAGCATCCCATTGTGCTCACCAAACGGATGTTCTGGGGGGTGCAAATAGTTAGCGTCAACGAGAGAACTCGGTGTCCTAGAACGCCGGGTCATACCGCCATCTGAGATGCTACACAAGATCCCATACCTTCTCTATTCGAGCTACCTCATCCAGGACCATATGCTTCTTGATCTGCTCACCCCGGCCTTCACCGACGTAAAGGATCCTGGACGATTCCAGTTTCTTCCTTACTTCGTCCGAAAGATGTGGACGTATCGCAGAGTACACTGCCGTATCGCCGAATCCGTCTAGTTCGTGATCGAATTGTTCTATTGCATCTCTCCAGGATCTTATCAATTCACGACGATAGTTGAGCGTGCTCCGGCGCTTCTCGATTGCCCATTGCACCCACGGGGCAATGAGCGAGCCAATTATCCCGGCAAACCAAGTATTACCGGACGGTGCTCAAGCGGATGCGGCACCCGCGAACGGGCGAACGCTTGAATTGGATGTGGATCGTCGATGATTATCATGCCTCGCAACGGATCTGGACGATGGCCGATGCCCTGTTCGGTACAGGGGAGAAGAACAAGCTTGGGGGTCGCCGTTGGGCACCGCGGAAGTGTCGGTTACTCAAACAACCCAATGGTCCCAGCCGAGTGCTTCATTCAGCAGCAGCCATTCGCGGCCGTCTGAAGAGGGTGTCTGCCGCACGTGAACAAGCCTACCGGCGAGCCTACAACTACATCCGTGTCCGCACTAAGTTCATGCAATACTCCGAGTACAAAGCGAGGCACCTGCCGATTGGTTGCGGCGTGACCGAAGCGGCCTGCAAAACCATCTTCACGCAGCGTCTGAAGCTGTCCGGCATGCGTTGGAGTAAGACAGGTGCTCAGGCCATTTTGACTCTGCGTGTAATCCTCCTGAGTGATATTTGGAGTAGCGTTTACCGCGCAATGCTCGCCTCACCTCATGCCCCCGAAGTGCGGATCTACGCCCCGAACCCCGAGCGACCACAAAGAATCGCCGCGTGAACGCGCGCACCCGACAGATCACACCCGTCGTATTAGGCACGATGCCCGTCGACAACCACCACAACCAGGCCCCTATTAAGTGGGTGACTGATCGAGGTCCATCCGTGGGACTGGGCATGCCCCGCCCGGAAAGGAGTCCCCTCGGCACCGGTCGCTCGCTCGCCGCCGACCAGAAAAGGAACACAGGCGGATCTCTGGAACCGGTCGAACGAAATCTCGATGGGTTTGCTGTCCACTGGTCTGATGGGCTCGCCTGGGATTACGGCCGCTGTAGTCGATCGCCGAGCGTCCGTCGCTGTCTGGCGGCCCATCGACGAACCAAAGATCGTGGATGTCTTCTGGATCGAGCCACGGTTCCACGTGGGCGAAATAGCAGCCATCTAGCTCCAGTCGGGGGCGCAGGGTCGTCATGTATTCGATCACCGATGCCGGATACTTGGCCCACATGCTGTCTGAAGGATTGTCGCACAGGCCGAAGTCGTGGTTTCCCCAGACGCCGACCGCATGGGCCTCGGCCAGCAAACGACAGGTCTCTTCGATCCGCTCGCCCATCTCGAACACGTCACCGAGCACCACAATTTGATCCACACGCTTTTGGCGAAAGCGGTCCAAAGCCACCCGCAGGAATTCGACGTGTTCGTGGATGTCGGCGATCAGCCCAAGTCGCATCGATTGTCCTCCAGTACCGCATCTTGCTCTCGGTCGATGGCAAGTTCCTTTGGTTGGGTGTTCCTGCGATTCTGGCGAGTGTACAATACTGGCGTGTTGCTGGAAATGCACGAGATAGACCTTGGTTGTAAAAATGATGATCAGACTGGTTACCACTGCCGGCGTCTTCTTGAACTGCCTGCTGCTCCTGGCGGCTGAAGAGCGCCATGTCGAGCCCGATCCGGTCACTTGGGAGAATGCCTTTCGTCCGATCTACTTCGAGACGGCACACTATCCACGTGCCACGACGCTGGCGGACGGCAGGCTGCTAGTCGCATTTGCGCACCCGACTCCGGCAGGAAAGGCAGTCGCCTGCCTATTCAGCAGCGATGGCGGAAAGACATGGACCAATTACCGGCGCATCTCGGAGCATTCCAGACCGATAGATCTGGACAACGCCTTTCCCCTGCAACTGGCAGACGGGACCGTGCTGGGGGCCTACCGTCGTCATGACCGGCAGCGTCACGCCGATGGCCCGGACGATCCTGCGAATTGGAATGCCCTGTACACTGGCAATGACGGCACTGTGTTGGCCCTGTCCAATCACTGTGGCAGGATTTGGGGCAAAACCGGTACGATAGGGGGAAAACCCAAACCGTGAGCATCGCGAAACAGTGCAGCGAACCGTCGCAACGGCTGCTGAACCAGCTGTGGAACGAATTGGATGGCGTGCACGGGCGGCTCAAGGGCTTGCTGTCTTTGGCCGCGACCAACGAGCCCAGGTTGTTGGATCAGGCTCTGCTGCGTTTGCCGCGGTTCTCGGAGAGGTGCTACATCCCGCTGCCGGATCAAGCCGGGCGGAGGAGATTGCTCGAATTGGGGAGAGTCCGTTTGGGTTTCGGCACTCTTTGCAAAACTCGGCGGATGGGCTGATCTTCCATCATCCAAACTACAAGGAAGCATCCATCAAGTTCCACTGCCGCTGCCGTCCTGGAGAAACCCTTCGCCGGCGAAATCCTTTGTCATGGCGGCGAGGAAGTCCGACGGCTTCGGCGGCCAAGGGCCTCACCGCGCGTAGGGCAGGGGGGCGCCGCTCCCGCCGATGTTGAGCCGGGTGTGGAGATCGAAGAGCGAATCGCCTGCGACGTCGTTGATTCCTTGCACCAGCGCACCGTGCGGGAAGGCACCCGTCGTGGGGTCCCACAACGGCTCCTCGGTCAGTCCGCCGTCGACATAGCGATAAAGCAGATTGGCACCGATATCGGCCCCGTCCTTGCCCGCGCCCTTCATGTTGGAACCCTCGGGCACGAACACGATCGCCTGGCTGGGCTCCAGGCCCATCCCCGTCGGCTCGACGGACATGGAGCGGCGGATGTTGCCGTCGTCGTCATCGATCGGCTCGATGGGGCGGTAATTGCCGGCGGCGTTGTTCCAGGCATTGCTGTATTCAACCAGGAACTGGTAGTGGGCCGTGGTGACGATGCCGCCGCCCTCGCGGTCGAAGACCAGGGCGTTGCGTAGGACGTGCTTGCACCCTCCCCACTCGACGACGGCCTTGCACGGGGGCTTGCTGCGCGAGTCGGCTTGAAAGCCGGTCCCGGCACCTCGGTAGATTGTCACGTTTTCCGCCAGTTGGTCGTTGACGGTGCTGTACCACAGGCCGATCCCGCCGTGCGAGCCGACGACGAGGAAGTCCTTGAAGTAGTTGCCGATCGCCGGCCAGGCGCCGTCGGGGGCGGGGCGGGCGTCGACGCGCGAGGCGTGAAAGGTGTTCAGCGCGATGCAGCCGAGGAAGCGATTGAAGCAGCCGCCCCGGTTGTTGGCGAAGGTGGTGCCGCCATGCACGTGAAACCCGACGTTGCGGCCCTCGATGACACAGTTCTCGACGCTGCCCCACGACCCGCGGTAGAAAGCAAACCCCTCGTCGGCGAAACGGCGGTGGCCGATCGCGCGTTGAAGCTCGGCATCCTCGCCGGTGCTGCGGTAGTGATCGCGCGGATTGACGTAGCAGCGCCGGTAGGTGACGTTTTCGGTCTGCCAAGCGATGAAAGCGTGGCGATGGTGCTTGTACGCCTCGCATTCCTCAACCATCACGTGCCGGCTGTCGGAGACCATGTAAACGTGATTGTTGCTGTTGTACCCCAGCCGGTTGGAGTGGATCGCCAGGATCCGCTTGAGCGAGACGTCCCGGCTGCGGCTGACCTCGACCACGTGATAGTTGCCCCTCCTGGCGGTCCGCTGATCCCTGCCGATGGCGGTCAGTCCCAGGATATTCCAGTAGCGGCCGTGGGTGATCCTCACTGCGGGAACCAATCCCTCGGTGCGCAGGACGGCCCGCCGCTCGTTGACCGCGCGGACGTTGATCGACCGGTCGGGCTCGCCGTGGCGGGCCGAGCCGCCTTGGCTCGCGTCGATCAGGAGCATCCCCGTGGTCTGGGGCGTGTAGTCGCCGTCGAGCAATCCCAAGGTATCGCCTGGCTCCAGCCACGGGATCGCGTGGGCAAAAGTCTTCCACGGCCGTTCGGGGCAGAGTCCGTCGTTGGCGTCGGAGCCGTGAGGAGAAAGGTAACGCGTCGGCGCCGGCCAGCTTTCCGGGTCGGCAGAGGGCCCGCTGTATCGGGAACCGATCGGAGCGTCGACCGCCGAGGCGGTGGCCGTCAGATACAAGGTCAGCACGGCGACCAAGCCGGTTACGCACGATTTCATCATACTCGGAGAAAATCCCTAGGGCGAGCGGCAGTAACAAATCTACCAGTTTCCCACCGCTTGAAGCTTTGTCGGCTGAGCCGACACGCTGGCAACCGTTGCAAGCACGACCCCGATTATGCGGGTTGGAAAGGAAGCGACAACCCCTTTTTCGTGGGGCCTGGGGTGCGGCGGGGGCGACGCAACGTATCCGGAGCCAGATCTGCACTGGCCCCTCCGCGTCTCCGCGTCTTCCCCTGGCCACGGTCTCGACTTGTCTCGGTCATCCTGCTACGCTGCAGATGTAAGCACCCGGCCAGGTATTTCTTGGTGGAACCGGCGGAAGCGGGGGTCGGGAGTCGTTTTCGGATGAGCTGCTTTCCATGGTGTTGATTTATCTGATGAGGATCGTTTGGATGATGTCGCTCGCGATGCTGATGGTGTTGGCCAGCAGCCGGGTTCAGGCCGACCAGGCGGACCCGCGCCCGCGGGACTTCAAGTTCGCGGTCTGTTACAAGGTGTCGATCGATCTACCCGAGTTCGCCGCAACGAGCGAACAAGCCAAGATCATCCGCAACGTCGAAGACTGGTCGACCGTCAACGATCCCCGCTACCGCTTCTTCTATGTCTATCCCGGCGATTACCGCGAGGCGGGCACAATCACACTGACCGCCTCGGGCGCGCCCCGCGAGCCGCGCTGGCTGATGTGGCATGACCCGGAGAACCCCGAGGACACGACGACCCACCCCTATCACATGCCCGCCGGGCAGCAGGCGTTCATCGACAAGTTGCAGATGGACGGGGCCAGCCGCTGGGTCATCGACCGCATCCGCTGGAACAGGATGGTGGTGGTGACCAACGGTTCCAGCCACAACGTCATCAACCGCTGCCTGGCGCTGGAAATCGACACCTCGGGCGGGCGCCAATGCCTGGTCGTGCGCGACAACTCCAATTTCAATACGATCCAGAACTGCGTGTTCGCCGACACGCCGCCCATGCCACATCAAGACTGTTGCGGCATCTACGTGACCAACGCCGACCACACGCGGATCGTCAGGAACGAGATCCGCAACATGCCGGGCGACTCGATCCAAACCGGCCAGAGCCGGGACCACGCCCGAGGTACGATCATCCAGGACAACGACCTTTACGTCACGCCGGCGACGTATAGCGACGGGAGGGGCAACTTCACGCCGAGCGGCAACTACAGCTCGGCTGAGAACGCGATCGACATCAAGGCTCACTGGCAACCCCTGGAGCAACTCCCTCCCGAGCAGGATCAATATCTGATCATCGAAGGGAATCGGATGTGGGGATTTCGCGTTACCGATCCGGCGGCGGGCAGCACCGGCAGCGGGGGCAGCCATGTCGTGATCCATTACCGCACCTCGAGCGCCGTGCGCATGCGGTACAACCTGGTCTTCGACGGTGTGGTCGGCTATTCGTGCTCTTTCAAGTCCCAGCGAGGTGAAAACCAGCCACAGTTTCACGACCTGCACGACAATATCTTCTGGGACATCCGGCCGCGCTGGGGACGGGGTGCCGGCATCGCACTGCAGGTCAGCGAGGCATGGGACAGCAGCTACTACAACAACATCTTCGTGGACTGCGCGATCTTCATGGACATGAACCGGCCCTCGCAAAACCAGAAGAGCCGCCCTTACGCCCGACGCAACTCATTCGGCCGCAACGTGGTCATCAACTCCGGCCCGCCCTGCAGGACCGATTACCATGACTCCAACAGCTTCGCCCTCTCCGCCTATTTCGGCACCACGCCGCTACCGCAGAACCAGGACGATGGCGCCAGCATCGTGGCGGCCAATGTTGCAGCCGCGCGCCATCTTCCGCTGCGCGTGCTGATCAAGCATATCACGGACCCGACGGAGATCGAAATCCCGATGGGAAAGGTGACGCCTCAGAGCCCGCACGCGGAATGGTTCGGTGTTCCTGGCGCCCCAAGCCAGAGCGACGGACAGACTCGGAGAGGCGAGCCGTCGTGTGCCAGCAACTAAAGGGGCGATCGTGAATCCGCCGCGAACGCGAAGCACATCGCCTCACTCTTTGTGCAAAAACACACCTGGCATCCATGCCAATCGGTGCCCGAACCGGCGATCTCCTGGCCCCCCACCCACTACGCGGGTACCCGGGCGCGATACCAGGCTTCGCCACGTTCTGATCGAGTCCATTAACGAAAAAAACCCGGCGTCGCTGTGACACCGGGCTTTGGAAAGCTCGCTCTATTGACGGGGCCGAGTGTCACCAACGCAAGCAGCGCACGGGGTACGTATTCGCCGGCCCGCCGGCAAAATACGCATCAATGCGCTGCTGGTGTATGAGACTCGACCACAAGAAAGACATTTCTGACGGCTCCCGTTCAAAATCACGGAGTGGACGATTGTCGCCACCGAGGACTTAGACAGCCCACCGCCTGCAAAGGTTCGCAAAAATTTCCGGGCAGCGTCTGGAGCATAGATCGCTGGAAGCGGGTGATGGGGTGCCCTCTGCATACACGTTGTGATAAGGCGCGTTGTCCATCACGATCAGGGAATGGGCGGGAATCTGCGGGAGCAAAGACTCCACGAACCATTTGTGGAAGTTGTCGAAGTTCATCTGGCCGTGGTAGTCACCTGTCCGCTTCTTGGCTTGAAAGACCAGCTTCGCACCGCTCACCCACCCCGCGGCCGTCATGGCATGAACCAGAATCAAACGGAACCCTGTTCCCGAAGGTTTTTGCACCCAAGGGCCTTCTTCTGCGAAATACCAAGTGCGTTCGGAAGAATGATTCACATTGACGTAACTTTCATCCAGATAGACCTCCGGCCGAAGGACTCCGCCTCCAGCATCTCGGTTCGCAAGCTTGGCTCGCAAATAGGACCGACGCTCGTACTGGGGTGCTTTCAGTCGTCATTGCCGAGCAGGGAAAACCGGAATCAGAGAGCCGACCAGAGGATTAGTCCCAGGGATACCACGGCGAGAGTTGCGGAGAGACATGTCCAACGCCATGCAGATTTTGTAGGTGACGTAATCCACGCAAATCCAGACAGGCAGACGACGCAGGAGACTACAATTGGTACCGCGACGAAAGAGAACACGCGTGCGCGACTGTACAGTAGCCGTTGCTCGGGCGTTGTGTTTGCGAGGTATTCACCGGCAAGCAAGCAAGCGAGTCCGAGAAAGCACAATGCGATGATCCAACAGCACGCGGCCGCAAAGAGTCGAGCTACGAGCGAAGTGGATGATGCCGCGGCCGTGACAGAGGTTGATGCTTGCATCGGTGTATGCGTTCGCGAATAGAGGGGTTTTGGATCTCAGTCGGATATCGACGGCGACCACGCGGCGGGATTTGACTCACCATCATCAGAAACCATCATCAGAAACGTCACCACCGCCGCTCCGTTGCATCGCATGGATACTCATCATGGCCTCCCTGGATTGTAGCGGTTGGCGCTTCAGTCCAGAAGCACACAATTGACAGTTGGGGCCCGTTGGCACACGAGCCCCAGAATCCACCCCCCAACCCAAGG
>SKKK01000329.1 GCA_007121535.1 Planctomycetaceae bacterium
CCGAGCATTTGCACATTGCGACGGACAACGCCGAGCAGTTACTGGAGAAGATCCATCACGCCGGCGCTTCGTTCCTGGGCAACTTCACTCCCGTTTCCTTGGGCGATTATGTCGCCGGTCCATCGCACGTGCTGCCCACGGGTGGTACCGCGCGCTGGGCCTCGGGGCTATCGGCCAACGATTTCCTGCGAGCCCACAGCGTTATCGCCTACACCGCCGAAGCCTTGCGTCACGATGCCCCCGACGTCCAACGCCTGGCCGACATCGAAGGCTTGACCGCTCATCGCTCCAGTGTCGATATCAGGTTGGAATGAGGCGCCGAGCGATTCGCCAAGATGCAACATAAAGGATAAGCACCCGGCCAAGAGTTTTTTGTCAATTAGGTTGCCTTGCAATGGGGCCGCAACGGGGTCGGGAGTCGTTTTCGGGCAACGATCTACCACATGGGAAACGGGTCACCCAAAAACGACTCCCGACCCCTTTCGCCCGATTCCACGTAAGAAAGATCTGGCCGGGTGCTTACATGAGTCATGTCGATTTCGAGGACTTCGCCGAGACTCGGTGGATGATTTTTCCCACGCCCATCGCTTCGCTCTGGGCGTGGCACACATTGGAAAAGGATTTGTGATGCCCTTCCCGAATAAGACGCTTGTGATTCCAGCTCGACGTGCTTGTGTCGCGCTGCTGGCGGTTGTGTTCGTGACCATCTGTGGCAATACGTTGTACGCCGAACCCGTACCGATCATTTTGGATGTGGATATGGAGAGCGACGTGGACGATGTCGGGGCGCTGGCGTTGCTGCATGCGTTGGGGACGTCGACGCTCAGATGAATTGACCCGAGAAGGCTCAGATAGATTGACCCTTGGACTTGATGGACGGTGGGGTTGAACGATGGGGTGCGACGTGGCACTGGGGGGAGGTTTGTGCGGCACCCAGAGTCCGGGGGTGGAACGTTAGTCTTCGAGGCTGAGTACGTCGTTCCAGTCGTGCTCCCGAGGTCGAAGTCGGGTGATTTGCGGGTGCTTGGTGATCATGGCGGCTGCCGCGGCGTCGCCGGGAGCGTCGGCGTCGAAGCCGCATTGGAGGCGGTAGCGGTGAGCCAAGAGGCCGCTGATCCACCGCGGATTGGCGCGCACACCGGCGGTCGAGATGCAGATCAGGTCGGGATGGATCGCGAAGCAACTGATGGCGTCGATGGCCGATTCGCAGAGGACGATCTCCCGCCCACCGCTGGCGCCGATCCAGAAGTAAGCACCATCTTTCAAGCTACCGGGGGCCATGCCGCGCCAAACTCGCATGCCGGTACCGCGCAGCTCGGCGCCTACCGGTCGCTGAGCCTTTCCCGCGACCATCAAGAACACGGCGTTACCTCGCCGGTCGGCATACAACTTGCCGTTTTCCAATAGAGGTTCCAGCAGCAAGAGCGGTAGGTGCCGCTGCCGGGTCAGGTAGCGGAGCACCCGCGGAAGATGACGGTCCTGGCGTGCCGGTAGCCGGAGCGGCCGACCGACCACCCTCACGTTCGGCAACACGGGCCGCAAGGCTACCGCGACCTGGGAAGCTTCCGTCCGCGGCTCCGGGACGAATTCTCGTTCCGATGCGTTTGCTGCCTGCGCCGGGAAGCGTGGGACCGAGCGGCTTCGTTGGAGATCGATCACTTCGTGCCGCAGAGTCGCGTTTTAGAACTGGGGCTTGAATACGACCATCTCCTTTACGTCTGCAGCCGCTGCAATGCGGCGAAGGGGGTCCAGCAGATTCCCGATCCGACGAAGGAGTTGTTCGCGGGCGCTGTGACGGTGCAAACCGACGGTCGAATCGTCGGACACACGGACGAAGCTCGGCGGATGGTTCTCTCCCTTCGCATGAACGCGCCGGACGCAGTTCATTTTCGACGTTTGTGGATCGAAATCGTCATGCTGGCAGTCCGTTACGCACCCGAACTGTATGGCCAGCTCATGGGTGACCCCGACGACTTGCCCAACTTGGCACGGCTGAGACCTCCAGCGGGCAACACGCGACCGGAAGGAATCGGGCAATCCCATTTCGCCTGTCGTGAGCGGAACGAATTGGCGACAACGTATTGACGTTCCGTCAAAACCGCGAGAAGCTGCAAGAATGACTACGCCGGAAGGATCATCAACCTGTACGATCCGAATCATGTGCGCCCAGGATGTTCTCCGTTTTGCTCGGGCGGTGCTGGCCCGTTGTCGACGCGCAGACTGGAAGCCGATATGGGATAAACTGCAAATCGGAGGGTTCACGTTTGCCGATTTCCGTGTCACCGAGTGTTGCGAATACCATCGGGCTGGTAGAATTTCGAGTTGGCCAATCGCATTGGTGGATTGCGGTTGGTGATCACGCGAATCCTGGGAGACAACCCGATGCCTTCGCCATTTCCGGGCATGGACCCGTTCTTGGAACACCCGGACTTTTTTCCGGATCTGCACGCAGCGATGTCGGGTTACCTTCGCGAGGCGTTGCAGGCTTGCCTGCCGGCGCCCTACTTTGCCGTGGTCAACCAGCGGCTGTGGGTCGAGCCGTCGGCCCGGTACATCGAGCCGGATACGGACGTGCTGTACGGCGATTGGACGGTGGGAGAATCGAGTGTCGCGTGGGAGACGGCCGAACGCGCACGTACTCGACCGCTGGTGTTCGAGATGACCGATGACGAGCACCGGGAGCCGTACGTGGAGATCCGAACCCGCTTGGCCGAGGGCGACGAACGGGTCGTGACGGCGATCGAGGTGTTGAGCCTGAGCAACAAGACGCCCGGCCAACGGAGCCGCGAACTTTATTTGGAAAAGCAGGCCGAGATCCTTGGCAGCCAAGTCCACCTGGTCGAAATCGACTTGCTCCGCGGCGGCCAGCACACCACGCCCGTGTCGTGGGAACGGCTGAGCAGGAAGGCGGGCCCGTTCGATTACCATGTGTCGGTACATCGCTTCGATCAACGGGGCCGGTTCTTCATCTACCCGTGGCGGCTGCCCGAGCCGCTACCGGTAATCGGCGTCCCCTTGCTGCCGGGCGACGACCAGGTGTCGTTGGATCTACAAGCCGTATTGAACCGCTGCTACGAGACAGGCCCCTATCGCCGACGCGTCGTGTACGAGTCCGACCGGATCATACCGCCTCTCGCGCCCGAGCAAACCGAGTGGATCGAACGACACCTTTTGACAGCGCTTGACAGGATCAATCCAGGCAAATCTCCTGACTGATCCGACTGGGGGGTACGCGTTTCAAGTATGGCGGCAGGTGCGGCCGTTCCGTCGAAACCGCGAAAAGCTGCAAGAGCGGCTGCGCCGGAAGGATCATCAACCGGCATGATCCGAATCATATGCGACCAGGAAGGTCTCGGTTTCGCTCGGGCGGTTACCTTTCGGTTTCCGATGCCTGCACGTCGCCATCAGCCCAAAGCACTTTCGGCGGTTCGCCCCGTCCGGCAACACCATCCCGTTCGCCCAACAGATCGGCTTTTGATTATTGCTTGCTGGCCACTTGAAAGGCGATGATGGACCATGGTTCAACCGTCGCTAACCTGCGTTTTCATCGACATGACCAGTCGGTATTGAACGAACCACTGTACAAGATGCACGCGTCGGGCGCGTATCTTGTCCCCGAAGATTCTAATCATCGCCTTCTTCGACGGACGAATCGTTGCCGGTCCGTCGACAATCTCAAGGGCTTACTCTTCCATGTACTGAGGCGGGGATTTTCCGACGCGGCGGGTGACGCGGGGGTAGGTGACCGTGGGGATGGCTTTTTCAATTCGCTCTACCTGGACTTGGTGAAACCAGTCATCGCCGAAGTCGAACCAGTATCCGAAAACACGCTCCGGTTTCAAACCCAAGTCGTCCAATTTGGTTTGTCGTGCGTCGCCGTAGTCCTTCGGCACGCCTCCGCCGTCGGGGATGCCATAGTTGGGGCCGTCGGGGTCGAAAGGGCGGCTCCCGAGTTGAAATTCGTACATGTGTGGATCCCAACGGTCGTAGGCTTTGAAGATGGCCTGGTGGAGTTGCTCCAGGGTTTGGTCTCCGCGAATTTCGATGTCGCGGCTGATTTCCTTGTTCGCAAACTTCTTGCTGATCGGACCGCCACTCAGGAATACGTGCAGCACGTACAGATTCGCAGGAGTCGCGACGTCAGGTTTCGCCGCTGCCCGTGAGCGTTTGCCGGAAGATGGCCCTGACTTTGCCTTCTGTTGGCCCCACTCGGGAATCTCGTCCTGGTCGATGATGATTTCGATCGAGCGAGCCACGCCGGGTTGCCGGACGATCAGGCCTTTCTTTTCCAGCGTTTTCACCATCTGGTTAACCGAGGGTGGACTGACGTGCATCGCGGCTGCGATCTCCGATTCCGCCGGAGGCTGGCCGTGCAAGCTGGTATAGGCGTGAATGTAAGCCAAGTAGCGGCCTTGTGTCGGAGTAAAATCTGCCATTTGCTTCCTTTCGTAATTTGGCGTCGAAACGGGGACGGGGGTGAACACCGCATCGTTATTTGCCGTTACTCTCCATAGGCTGTCAAGCTGGCGCCGCCGGTGATCGGTGGTCACGGTCGCCCGAACAGGGTGATGGATTGCACGGTGCGTTGCCGCTGTTCGCGTTCGTCGGGCAGATGGCCTTTGAACCAGGCTTTCGCACGATAGCGGAATTGGTCATCACCGGTCGGCAGCAATCGGTGGGAGTACTCGGATAGGGCCAGCGGTAACGACTGATGTGGGCCGGTGGTTGTATCGGGCGGCTCGTGACAGCCGACGCACCCTTTGCTCTCGCCCGGTCGGACATACATCCACAGCAGTTGGTTGCCGACCACCTGCCGATCGCTGTCCAGCACTTGCAGGTGCAGGAATCGGTCGGCGGGGACTTCGACGGCAAACGATCCGTCAGCGGCCAACGGGACGGTGCCCAGCACGCGACCGATCGCCCCTCCGTGGTTCTTCCAGGGTAACCCGCGATTGGTATGCGTTTGGTGCCGAGCGACCTGAGGCAACCCCTCGATCACTCGAACCAGTCGCCCGCGTTGGCGAACGGCGTCCAACTGGGAAATGAAGGCCGAACTGCAGTACAGCGTGCCCGTGAACTGGCGTTGCCGTACGCCCGGCGAAGTGGCGATGACTGGTGGGCGGGGCCGAGGGTGCAACGGCCGAGCACCAAAGTCGGCTACGTGCGGGTCGTTGTACACCAACGTCAAGTCTCCCGACTCGATATCCAGCAAGTAGATGCCCAGATCCACGGTATCGGTGGGTCGGCTGCCGCCAACCGATTTGTATGGTTTCTTTCCCGCCGCAACCAGCAACGTACGGTCATCCAGCGGGTAAGGCGTTGTGATGGCCCAAGTCATATCAGGCCGGATGATCCTCTCGGCTCGACGGCCCTCGGTCAGGATCGGACCGGCTTGGGTGTTCATCACGTAACTGGATGGTCCGAAGGGTTGAGGTTGAGACAGTCGCAGCACGCGATGTCGCAAACCCGTCTCGCCCCAAGCGGTATAGCCTCCGTCGATCCGGCTCCAGAACTCGCGGCGTTCGGGACCGTACAACGTTGTGGTCCGCGTCCCGTCGGGAAACGCGCTCAATAGATTCCATTCGACCTTCAACCGTGCATAGAAGATTTCCAAACGAGCGAACAGCAGATTGCCGGCCGGGTCGATCACGGTGTCCGCATCGCGGCCCAGATTGAACCCGATGAATTGCAGGTTGCTGCCATCCGGGTCCACCACGGCCAACCCCGTACATGGATAGCCGTGGTATTCGTCGCGAGTTCCCAACCGAGTGGTCGAAAAGACGATTCGGCCGTCCGGCAAGTAAGCCGGACTGACATGGTGATACGGCCCCTGCGTGATCTGGCGAAGTTGGCTGCCATCGATATCGATTTCGTACAAATGCCACCAGGGATCATGCTGCAACCGGCGAGCGAAGAGAACTCGCCGACCGTCGTACGAAACATGGGCATCCGCCACGTATCCGTCGGGGAAGTCCGTCAGTGGCGATACGATGGGGCTTGGACCACTGATATCCAAAATGGCCAGATTTCGCCCCGGACGGTAGACCGGTCCGGCATCGGTCGTATTGTGAGTCTGCCGCCAATTGTCGGTCCGGAACGTGTTGTGCGGGTTGTGATCGCCTTGGATGAACACGAATCGATTGGGAGATTCCGGTACAATGTCTTCGGACGGATGGTCGAAAGGCATGGTCACTGTCCCGACTTGATCCGGTCCCGACTCGGCTTCCGATTCGGGCTCGATTCGAGGCGACAGATCGCGTTTCCAGATCGCTTCGCGAGCCACCATGCGTACCGAATGGAAATCGTGATCCGCCTCGGCCTGAAGCAACGCTTCCACCGCTTCGGGCGTGCCGAGCTGATCCAGCGCCACGGCGGCCGCGTACCGGCTTTCCAACACGTTCCGCTCGTCCTGCAAAATCTCGATCAACAGCGGAACATGTTCGGCGCTACCCAATCGCCCCAACGCCATGATATAGGCCTCGCGGAATCGCGGCGTCGGATCGTTGAATTCGTCTTGGCCGACTTGCCAAGTATCGTGCAGCCGCTGGGCAAAGAAACCGTAATCGGCCTCGGGCGGCGAAGCGGCCAGTCGTTCCGCGATCACCGGGACCGGTTCTCGTGCATCCATGAAGATCAAGGCCTTGACGGCATTGATCCGCACCCAGTGGTTCGGATGGTCCAGTAGATTCAACAGCAGCGGCACATCCGCCGGATCGCGGCACAAAGCGGCCAGGAAATTACCGGCGTAAGGAGGCTGGTCGGCGTTGGCGGGAAACTCGGTGTCCAGTTGTCCGCGTGCCAGTTGTCGCAACGTATCACGCTCGGGAATCTCCGGCGCCCGGCGATCTTGTCCCAACGCTTCGAACGTCGCATCTACCACAGCCTGTCGCAATCCCACGCGATCCAGTAACCAAGCGACGATCTTTTGATGTGGTTCGGGGTCGTAGACCATCATTGCGTCGGCATCGCTGGGAATATTGGCAACCAGCAGCGGCGCGATGTCACGCAACGCTTCGAGCGATTCCTGGCGTTGGAAATCGATCCGGCTGATCGACATGGCGATCGCATAGGCAGCGGCGGGGATGCGGTCTCGCGGGTCGAACCGACCGGTGTCGGACGAATGGATGCGACGCGGGTTGGCCGGACGGTTCAATCCGCGAGCGTAATCCGGATAGGCTGCCAGCAGGGCTGCTGCCGCCTTCTCGCCTGCCAGATCGCCCAGCGAATCGGCTGCATAACGAGCCCACTGCTGGTTGTCCAGCATCGTCACCAGCGCATCCAACGCCCGGTCGCCGCCCAGCAATCCCAAGGCGCGAATGCCCGCCTGGACTCGGCGTTTGGCGGAATAGCGCGTCTCGTCGGTCGCTACCGAATCGAGCCAGGGACGGATGGCTCGGATCACGTGCTGGTCGGCGTCCTCGCCCCCCAAGGCGCCCAGAGCCCGCAGCGCACGCTCGATCTGATGATCGCGTTGATCCGATCCAATGTCCTCCGATTCACGTCGCGTTTCCACCTGCAGCAGCGCCGTAGGATAGGTGGGGTTCCTGGAGTCCAGCGAGTTGATACGCAGGTACCGTACTGGGCGAGGTTCGAAGGAAACGCTTTGCGTTGTCGGCGGGGCTTGAGCCCGATGAGCGACCTGGACGAAAGCGTCAGGCTCGACCGCGACCTCGATCGAATACTCGGTCATCGCGAACGGCGGATGCTGGTGAACGATCACGCGGCCCACTTGAACCCCTTCCCCCAGATCGATCGTACAGGATTGCGGAAAATCCACGTCCTTGGTCATCCACAACGTGTTCAAGCTGCCGTCGGTGATCGACGCGGGATCGGATGTCTGCCCCAGAACCCCGCCTCCGATGTAGCACGAGGACACCTGGACCGGCCGGCCCGCTGCATCGTTGACGGGTTGGTCTTCCGTCAGATCGCCCAGTAGCGTCAAGACATCGGGCGGGACTTCTTCCGGTAGCAACTCGGACACCCACTGCCGCCAAACGGTCGATTGTTGATTGCGAAGCCGTCGATCGGCCAGTGCGTCAAAGGGAAAGTCCATGCCCGTCAGGTTTGTCAAGGCGACCCAGGCCGCTTGGCGTACGGACCAGTCCGGATCCTGAAGTGCGGCGCACAACGGGGGCAGCGCCTCGCGCCCGCCGCACCAAGCCAATGCCAACGCTGCCTCACGACGGACCGCCGCCACGGGATCCGTCAGTGCCTGCTGCAGAGCCGGTGCTGCCGGAGCGTATCTCAGATACCCCAACGCTTCGGCCGCACGTTGCCGTTGGTCGTCGTCGTCCGCTTGCAGGTTCGCCACGTGTTCGACGGCTTGACGACGGTAGGGATCAAGCTCGCCCGCCGATCGACCCTCAGCGACCCCCGTCGCCCCCTTGGGCTCAGGTCGAAAACCCGCGCCCTGGTCTGCGAACGCTCCGTTGGTCAAAGTCAACCGGGCGAATAAGACGATCGCGAACAACACTGCGGGGTAGCCTGCGGCGATGCGGAAATAGGCGAGCATGATCAAGGTTCCTGTAACGTAGTAAACAACTGAGCGGCATGGCGCTAGCCACCGGTTCCCCAGCGGCATGGCGCTAGCCACCGGCCACTGAACGGTACGGCGTTAGCCGCCGGTTCCCGCACCGAAAAACCGGCGGCTAGGGCCGTGCCGCTCACAATACCGGCGGCTAGCGCCGTGCCGCTCACGTGAAAACCGGAACAACTGGCTTTCGAGGGATCATCATTCCAGGCTCCACGGTTTGCGGTATTCGTAGTGCAGCAGTTCGTTGGCTTCGGGGCTGTTGAGGATGCGTTCCTGTTGAGCATCCCACTCGATGCGCAAACGAGTGTGCAACGAGATATTGGCCAGCAGGCTGAAAGTCGTCGAGCGGTGTCCGATCTCGACGTCGGCGGTCGGTCGCGCTCGCAACTTGACACAATCCAGGAAATTGCGGGTGTGCTGGTCCGTCAAATTCCCGTCGGTCGTCGAATGCCGTTCGCGTTCCATCCGATCGCCCGGTTCCTGGAACTGGCCGCCTCGTTCCGGCAGGATTTCGTAACCGGGGTCGCCGATATACAGCGTTCCCTGAGTGCCACGAAATTCGACCGAGGCTCGCGCCAAATCGCGCGAGACCGGTATCGCCAGATTCTGACTCGCCTCGTACTGTCCGAATACGGCCAGACGGCCGGACGCGAACTCGAAAGTGGTTTGCAGCGTGTCCGGGATCGTGCGATCGTCGTCGACGGCGAATCGGCCGCCCATCGCGCTGATCGAAGACGGCGCCAATTCGCCGGTCAGCCAGCGGATCACGTCCAGGCGATGGACACCGAAATTGGCCATCTGCGACGAAAACAGATGCCACCAGCGAAACTTGTACGGCGCGATGTTGTCCTGGTAATCCTGCAAAGGGCGAGGCCCCAACCACAGGTCCCAGTCCAGATCCTTGGGCGGATCGGTCGGTTGCGATCGGCCGATCCCTGACGGATACATGTTGCTCAGATGAAAAGCGCGGCTGACCGTCACCTTGCCGATGTCGCCCGCGCCGATCCGCTGGGCCACGTCCGCATACATCCGGGACGATCGGCGGTGGGTGCCGACCTGGACGACTCGATCGTATCGCCGCGCCGCTTCGACCATTTTCCGGCCTTCGTAGACCGTCGCCGACAGCGGTTTTTCGACGAATACATCCATCCCGGCTCGGCAGGCTTGGATCATCATGATCGCGTGCCAGTGATCGGGAGTCGAAATCACGACCGCATCGATATCCGGACGCTCCAGCACTTGGCGAAAATCGCGATAGCTCGCCACTTGGCCCCCCGCCGTTTCCCGACCCGCTTGTCGAGCCGGTTCGTGGACGTCGCACACGGCCACCGTCAACGCGTCATCATGTTTTTGGAACGATCGAATCAATTGGCAGCCGCGGTTGCCAGCGCCCAGGAACCCCAGGCGAATCCGCTCGTTGGCCCCATGCACCCGCGCCGCGCTGGACGCTGCCAACGCCATCGCGGCCACTCCCCCCGCCTTGGCAAACGATCGCCGATTCATCCGATGGGCCATTGCTCGATTCCTCTAATTCTTGGGCAAAAAAGTTGTTTCCGAGTCAGATGAAGGCCCTGCAACCTGATCTGACGAATCCTAATCCCCGATTATCACTCCCACGCCTTGACCGTCAACCAGTTGAAGCCCGATCGTTTCGGCTACGACCGTTGGACGTGGTTCGTCGACTTTGGTACAACAACGATTCCTAGCTCACAGACACCGGCCGAGGGGGGCCGGTGCATGAAGTCGCATCGCATTTCGCGAAAGTCTCTTGAAACCCTCGAAAGGGAACGAGTGATGCCCAAACTCCTGGTAGTCTATTATTCCATGTACGGTCATGTCGAAACGCTATCAGCCGCCGTCGCCGAGGGCGCACGATCGGTGGAGGATGTGGAGGTGATCGTCAAACGCGTGCCTGAGACCATGCCTGCGGATGTCGCCAAAAAGGCCGGGGCGAAGATGGATCAGGAGGCTCCGGTGGCGGTGCCGGGAGAATTGGGCGATTACGATGGCATCATTTTCGGCACGCCGACGCGATTCGGGAACATGGCGGCTCAGATGCGGAATTTCCTGGATCAAACGGGCGGACTCTGGGTCAACGGCGGGTTGGTCGGCAAAGTGGCCAGCGTTTTCACCAGCACCGGCACCGGTGGTGGCAACGAAAGCACCATCATCAGCTTCGTCAACACGCTGATGCATCACGGGATGATCTACGTCGGACTCCCGTACGCCTGCCCGGAATTGGCCGATATCAGCGAAGTCAAAGGCGGGTCGCCTTGGGGCGCCGCGACCATCGCGGGCGCCGATGGTTCGCGCCAGCCCAGCGCGAAAGAGCTGGCGCAAGCCCGCTTCCAAGGCCGACACGTGGCGAACATCACCAAGAAGTTGCATCAATAGCCGTGGGGTCTTCACGTGAGCGGCCCGGCGCTAGCCGCCGGTGAAGACCAGCCACACATTCCCGCGAAAACCCGCGGCTGGGGTCTTGTCGCAACGCGACGAGGCTCTGAAAAAGTTGGGACAGGCATTGTTCGGCGCGGGTCTCTGACCCCGCCAGCACCGCCGACCGCAGGTCTCCCGGTCCCATTTTTTCACCGCCTTTAAGAAACACGGCCCCCGTACCATTGGCTAGCATTCAGCCCGTTTCTCGGTCGTACGCGGGAAAACTCGCCTTGCCTCGCGAATGTGGATTCTGTATTCCTACGCCAACCGCTCGTATTCCAGGTTCGGCCAGCGGACCGGGGCACCTGCGGGGCGTCGGTCGTCGTGCCTCTCGGCTCGACAGCCGCTTGTCCTTGTCCGTCCAGCGATCTCCTCCAACGGATTGTCGAAGAGCGCATTATGTCCAAGCTAGGCGATTTCGACCGAAACTCTGGCGCCACGTGCTGGATCCGACCGATCTTCGCAACCCTGCTGGTGCTGGCGATGCGATCACCGCTAGCCGCCCAAACAGAAACGACCAGCCGTCCGGCCCCCGTGCTGGTGGCGGATGTGCGAGTCGTTGGGAACCAGACCACCAGCGAAAACCAGATCCGCACTCACTTGAGGACGCGACAACACCGTGAATTCGACGCGGAGCTGGTTCGCAACGATATCCATCGACTGGCCTCGACCGGCCGCTTCCAGAACGTCCGCACCTATACCCAGGAGACGCCGGAAGGCGTGGTGGTGACGTTCGAGGTGGTGGAACAACCGACCATTCATTACATCCGGTTCCTGGGCAACCGGGGCCTGAGCGATCGAGCGTTATTGCGGACCAGCGGCTTGAGCGTCGGCGATCCGATGAACCGTTTCGCGGTCGAAGAGGCGCGGCGGAAGATCGAGGAACTGTACCACTCGAAAGGCTTCCCCAAGACCGAAGTGTTGATCCAGGAAGGCGACCAGGCTCGCGACCGGGGCGCCGTGTTCGCCATCAACGAGGGCAATCTGGAACGCATCTTGAACGTTCGGTTCATCGGCAACGAGATCGCCTCCGATTCGCGGCTGAAGACCCAGATCCGGTCCAAGCCGGGCTGGTTCTACTTGTTCGGGGGCCGAATCGATTTGCGGCAGGTGGACGAGGACCTTCAGCGTCTGACGGCCTACTATCGCAACTTGGGATTCTTCAGCGCTCGAGTCGGGCGGGATCTGAATTTCACCGAATCGGGCAGATGGGTCACCATCACGTTCGTGATCGACGAGGGCCCTCGCTACGTGGTCCGCAACGTCAGCGTGGTGGGCAACGAAGTATTCGATGGCGACGCGCTGTTGGATCGTTTGGAGTTGAATTCGGGCGACTATTTCAACTTGGGCCGGATGCGTTCGGATGTCAATATGTTGCAGGACATCTACGGCGGCCAGGGATACATCTTTGCCGACATTCGCGCCGATCCGCGTTTTCTGGAAGAACCCGGCGAATTGGATCTGGTCTACAGCGTCCAGGAAGGTCAGCCATGGCGCGCCGGTCGGATCAACGTGAACATCGAAGGCGAACATCCGCATACTCGGCAAAGTGTCGTATTGAACCGGCTGTCGATCCGCCCCGGCGATCTGATCGACATTCGCGAGGTTCGCGCCAGCGAGCGGCGTTTGAAAGCGTCGCAGTTGTTCTCGAACGATCCGATGCAGGGCAATCCGCCCGAGGTTCGAGTACGGCCGCCCGAACTGGCGGATCTGGTCGATACGATCGTCGAAGGCCGGCCAGCCGGAACACCAGCGTATCGAGGTCAGCAGCCCGACGCGCCCGATGCGGGGCGCGGTGCGGATACCAACCGTAGCGGCGAAAGCCGGTAACCTTACGACCACCGCCGCCATGAACAACCGGATCGCCAAGCACCGAGGAACCTGGAATTGAACTCAAGCCGCTCGCCAGCCGCCGTTACCCTGCTGACCAGCCTGCTGGTCGCGCTGACCGGCTGTTCGGCGCGGCAGTCGGCCCCCGCGACGTATCCGACCGGCCTGTTGCCCGCTTCGGCCCACAAGCCCGAGGTCTCGTCCCCCGGTACGCCGAGCACGCCGAGCGCGCCGACAGCCACCTCGGCGGGCGCCCCGGCAGCGTCATCGAACGATTCGCGGGTCATACGCGGCCAGAGTGGCTCGCTTTACTCTTGGGGCGGTTCCGGGACACAAACCTCCAGCTCGACCAACTCGGCCCAACAACTGCAGAACGAAACGCCCGGCTCGCACCAGCACACTCGCCAGGCGATGCCGGCCTCGCAGGCTCAATACCAAGCGCCGACCACTTGGCCCCAATCGCCCCCGGCTCAACCGTCGACCGGTTTGCCGCCGCCGCCCAATTATGCGCCCGCCAGTCCGTCCGGCGCGCCCATCGGTTCCGGCACCGCGCCAAGCCTCGGTTCGCCTCAGCCGCTGACCGACGCGCCCGATTTCATCTCGCCCATGCCCGGCATGCCGGGCTACGGCCAGCCGTATGTGAACATCGACCCGACCATGACCACACCGGTCGACGTGTTCGTCTCGGAAACCCAAACCGGTCGCTTCATGTTCGGTGCCGGGATCAATTCTGACGCGGGTGTCACCGGCCAGATCGTGATCGACGAACGGAACTTTGACATCACCCGAGTCCCGACCAGTTGGCGGGATTTCATCGACGGGACGGCCTTCCGGGGAGCCGGCCAGGGGTTTCGCATCGAGGCCATGCCGGGCAGTGAGGTCCAGCGCTATCTGGTCAGTTTTACCGAACCGTACCTGCTGAATACGCCGGTCAGTCTGAACTTGAGCGGATTCTTGTTCGACCGCCGCTACTTCGATTGGGATGAACAACGCGTGGGCGGGCGATTGGCACTAGGCTATCGACTGACCCACGACCTGTCGATCAGCGGAGCGATCCGCGGCGAAAAGGTGCACGTCGGTCGGCCGCGCATCCTGGTACCCGAGTTGGATCGGGTGCTGGGGAACAACGAATTGTACAGTGGTCGCGTCACATTGACGCACGATACGCGAGACATCCCGTTCTTTCCGTCCGAAGGCCACCTGATCGAAATGTCGTTCGAACAGGCGTTCGGCACGTTCGATTACCCTCGAGCCGAATTGGATTATCGCAAGTACTTTTTGATGCGCGAGCGGCCGGATGGGTCCGGGCGTCACACGCTGGGTTATACGTTCCAACTGGGCTTCAGCGGCTCGAACACGCCCCTGTACGAAAACTATTTTGCCGGAGGCTATTCCACGTTGCGCGGTTTCCAATTCCGTGGAGCGTCGCCCGTCAGCGCCGGCACGGACGTCCGCGTCGGCGGCACCTTCCGCTTCTTGGGCTCGGCCGAATACGTCTTTCCCTTGACCGCCGACGACATGTTGAAAGGCGCGTTTTTCGTCGACTACGGCACGATCGAAGAAGAGATCACCATGAACGCCTCGAACTTCCGGGTTGCCCCGGGTTTTGGTCTTCGCGTCAGCGTACCGGCGCTGGGTCCCGCCCCCTTGGCTTTCGACTTCGCCTTCCCCGTCGCCAAAGCCGACACCGACGACACCCGCACCTTCAGCTTCTTCTTCGGCGTCGGCCGCTAGCGCGTCGTCCGGGCGAAATCTTGGGGGCGCGATGAGTGAGCGGCACGGCGCTAGCCGCCGTTGGCGTCCAGAACCGGCGGCTAGGCGCTTGACGTCAGAATAGATGGCCAGGAAGCCTTCGGCCCCGGCCTCCAGGGCCTTGACCCGGCTGGCCGCGTAAGATAGCCGTCGAGCCCTTGGGCCGGGGGTTCGATCCTCTTCACCAACTGTCTGGCCAGATCCCGCATATTCCGAAAAAGCAGCACTGCGTTTCCGCCTGGCCGTAACGGTGACCCAGGTGTCCTTCACCAGCCGGACGGCGCCGGTGTCACAAGGTCGAATGCCGGCGTAGGCCTTGCTGATCTCGATCTGCCCGGCGGCGCAACGGGCGGACCCGATCCGCAGACCGCTACGGCTGGCTTTTCATCCTTCTGCCAGACACCCCCTCGCAGAACCGCACTCGCAGTCCAGTACCCGTCGGTCAGCGCCCTGACCAGGAACGACGGATTAGACCCGGAGATATCCAGGTTATGAAAAAAGTTCCTCACGCGGATGATCTCATGTGCCGTGACCGGGGATCCGGGGATTGGATTGGACCGTCGCCATTTGCACGCCCTACAAGCGCTTCATTGTCGCGAGAAGATTGCACTTCACTGTAGAAGATACTCTTTCATTCTCTGGACGTAGCCGGGGCCTTGGGCGGCCTCGATGGCTGATCGATAGATCGCCGGGTCCTCGTTCAGGTGGTCGATCACGTTCAGTACGCGCAGCGAAGCGTACGATCCTTGTTCCAGCAGCTCGATCAGGCACGCCCGCGCCACGTCAGTCTCCTGGCCGGCGTCGATCAGGCCCCAGGCCGCCACGGTGCGGACCTCGTGCGATGCATCGCCCAGCCGCGATTTCAACGCCTCGACCGACGCGCCGCTCAGTTCGTCCAGCATCAGCATCCCCACGGCGCCCCAGTAGCGCATGCCGGGATCGTCGCTTTCCAGCAACTCGATCAGACGGCCCGCGTTTTCCGGATCGGCTTTCAGCGCCACGTCGGCCGCGTCCAAATAACCCGGCAGGTCGTACAGATCCGGATTTCGCACCATCTGGTAGATGGTCGTGTTGTGCTCGGCGGCGCGCCGAGCCATCATCCGTTCGGGAATCAAGCCGGCATCGTAGGTGGTCAACTGCCACTTGCGCAGCTCGGCACGCATCGCTTCGAGATCCTGCTGATGCTCCGGACGGCCGGCCAGATTGATGACGTTGTCAGGGTCGCGGTCGGTGTCGTAGAGTTCCTCGACGTGGGTTCGAGGCCGGAAGAACCGGCCGGTGATTTCATCGGTGCCGCCGGCCCGGTGATGCGCCTCCCATGCCCGGGTGGCTACCATGCGCCACAGGTATTCAAGCCGCTGCCCGGCGGGCACGTAGGGCATATAGTTCTTGATGTACAGGAATCGCTTGCCGCGGACGGCTCGCACCTGGTCGTACCGCCCGTCCATGCGGCCGCGAAAGGCGAAGTGCGTGTCGCGTTCCGGTTCCGCGTCCGGCCCCAGGAAGATGCGCCCCTGCATGTGGCCGGGCACCTCGGCGCCGGCGATGCTCAACCAGGTCTTGGGCATATCCACGAAACTGACCAGTCGGTCCACCGTCATGCCCGGCCGCTCGGCCGGCCACAGATGCCGGAACTTTTCGGGAATGCGAAGGATCAAGGGGGCGTGCGTCCCGCTGTCGGTCAGGAATCGCTTGCTCGCCGGCATCACCCCGCCGTGATCGGTGGTGAAGATCACGATGGTGCTGTCGGCCAGCCCTTCTTCCTCCAGTTGGGCCAGCAGGGCGCCGACGCGGGTGTCCATCAGTTCGACGGCGTCAGCGTAATGCGCGTAGTTTTTGCGGATTCCCGGCACGTCGGGATGGTAGGCCCGCAGACGCTGCAACGCGGGATCGTGCCGGGTGTTGTCGACATCGCCGAAAGCGCTGCTCTCGTGGCTGGCTCCGAAATGCGAGACGTGAAAAAACGGCTGGTTCTCGCGCAGGCTCTGCCACAAGTCTTCGCCCCCGTCGTCCCAGCAGTCCCGATCCTGGCGTCCGCCGATGTTGTAGTCGGTCTTTCAAAACAAGCGGTTCGTCTTTTTCGGAAAGAATCGAACAATTCCCCATTCCCACATGACTCCCAGAATAAACGGAAGAACACGGCCCGTCCAACAGTGCAGCCCGCTGCGTTCACCATCGGGGCATCGCTTCACGAGGATCGAACGGTTGAGCGATTGGTTCATCCGTGCCCCGGCTTTGCCATCCGTGCTATCGGGAAGACAAAGCGGCTCCCGCGGGCCGAATGGGGTCATCCCAGCAGCCCCGGCAGCGGATAATGGCTGTTGCCGAACTTCTGGAGCAACTGGCCGTCTTCGCCCGGCGTCCCCATGCGCTGGGCCAAGGCGAGGTGCAGGTTGCACAGGCGGCGGTCTTCGAGCTTTTCGTAGCGAATACGCCGGTCGCCGGTTCTGATCCCACAGTTGCTGCCGCCGGCCAGGATCGGCGGCAGATCGTTGGCGTCATGGAGATTCGGCCACCTGCGGCACGTCGGCGCGGAAGGCGTAGCCCTCGTTTTTCAATTTACAGCGTGAGGAGCTTCCATGAAGGTCGTGATGTATTTTCAAAGTCGGAGGACAAGCGATGACAGCGCTTCGGAGCCAAGTGGTGGACGTGAACCTAGGGCTGCTCGTTGGGCAGTTATCTGCTGCTGATCGACTCCATGAGCCGATTGTGCGCCAAGGCATGTCGTGCATCGTCCACCCTCGACGCCCCGCAACTGCTTGCACGAGATTGGCCTGGAACCTACAATTCGGGGTATTTCACCACGAACATCAAAGAGGGAACGGAAATATGGAAAAGTTAAGGGTTTACTTCGACCGCGAGGGGAACACGCTGAGCGTCTGGTTCGACGATCCCAAGAAGGAGCATGTCTGCGAGGAAACGGACGACGACGTAGTTCTGGTCAAAGACCGCCGTGGCCGGGTCATCGGCTTCGAGCGACTGAATCTCCTGACGCCGAAACAACGCGCGCAAAGTGCCGGCATCCCGTTGGAATTCCAACTGCTCTGATCGCCGGCAACGTTTCGACTTGCATTTGGTGGATCGTTGGCCGAAATCGACTCTCGACCCCGTTGTGTTCTCCGTACAAGGCTATTTTAATTTGGAAAGAACCTCCTGGCGGAATCCTTCGCGGGGATTCAATAGATCTGAATAGCACGGATGGCAAAGCCGGGGCACGGGTGAAAGGCCTTGCGATTTGCCCTATGCCAAAACACCAAGGAAACGGTTGATGCGAAAACGAAATTCGATTCCAGCCGCCGTTTCGAACAAGAGCTTCACTTCCCCAAACATTGCCGAGGTTTCCCATGGATTCATCAACCTTGAACGAAGCGAAAAAACTGTTTCTCCAGAAGCTTCCCGATTTTGAGTCTTTTGCAGACCCGCCCAAGCAACTAGCCGAATCGGAACTGGATTACAAGCGAGAGGTATCGAACAACGCTCGAGCGATACTGCAACCCTATGTCGATGGCACAGAACAGGTCTTCGACGACGATCAGGCTCGCGATGTCGTGCTAAAGGTCATCAACCTGACAAACTTCTTGAACTGGCGAGACAAGTCGTACATCGAAGACCAGTTGATGGTGAGCCCCGGGGCGTGGCTGGAATTCTTTTCCATATTGCTGGAATGTCTTCGAGATGCGTCATCCGGGGACTGGCGACCTTCTCTCGAAAAGATCCTCAATTGGCTCGATGAGCAAAAATGTAACGCCAACATCACCAAGATATTGCCGACGTACTTCTTGTTCATGTGGAATCCCACCGATCACTTCTGCGTGAAGTCACGATTTACCGACAATTTCCTCAAACTGTTGAATGAAACGCCGCTGGGGCAAGGCCGACCACTGACCGTTGAAAAGTATGACCACCTGCTTACGGTGTGTCAGGATTTGCGATCCGCCCTTTCGGACTGGCAACTCTCGGACAACATTGACGTTCACAGTTTTGCATGGGTGGTGACGGGCGGTTGGAAAAAAACCAATCCTCAGCCCCCGGTCCCCGTTCCCCCGCCTACACCACCGACTCCCCCTCCGCGGGTTGATATCGCGTTGAACCTGATCCTGGCGGGACCACCTGGGACCGGGAAGACGTACCGTCTACTGCAAGAATACAAGCCGCTGTTCGAACAGCAGATTTCGGAGCAACCTCGGGACGAGTTCATTCAGGAACAATGCGGCCAGTTGAAATGGTACGAGGTGTGTGCCATCGGCCTACGTCTCTTGCAAAAGCCCAGTCGCATTCAAGAGATCGTTTCCACCGATCCCGTCCAAGCAAAGGTCCTGGCCAGAGGACGTACGGCGCACATCCAGCAGACCGTCTGGAGCATCATGATGAGTCATACACCGGTCAACTGTCCCCATGTCAACATAGCGAATCGGTCTGAGCCGGCTCTGTTCTGGAAAGACGACCACTCTGTCTGGCGGTTGGTCGAGGAAATCGAGGAGATTGCTCCGGAGTTATTGGAAATCGCTGATTCGATCCAAAACTACAAGGCGCAGAGCAAGATCGCCGAGCGGCACGAATTCGTTACATTTCATCAGTCGTACAGTTACGAAGACTTTGTGGAGGGTATCAAGCCGGCGATGGACGAAATCGACAGCGAAGAGGATTCTGGGCAGGTAAGATACACCATCAAACCGGGGATTTTCACGCAAATGGTGCGTCGCGCCGTTGCCGATCCACAGCATTCTTACGCGTTGTTTATCGATGAAATCAACCGAGCGAACATCTCCAACGTCTTTGGCGAATTGATCACTCTCTTGGAAACCGACAAACGAATGCGGTATGACGCCGCTACAAAACGGTGGACGGGTGGGGTTCAGCTGAAACTTCCATATTCCCATTCGGCGCGTCCACTTGATCCACTGTTTGGTGTGCCAGATAATCTGTACGTGATCGGCACCATGAATACGGCAGATCGGAGCATCGCCCTGATGGACTTGGCTCTTCGGCGCCGATTCACATTTGACGAGATCATGCCCGATTCGGAACTCCTTGCGACGGAACCGGGGCCCTTATCGGCTGACGATGACGAAAAGATCTACCTCGATCGCATGCTCGATGCAATGAATCAGCGGCTTGAATATCTGTACGATCGTGACCATACGATCGGCCACTCGTACCTAATGGAGGTAAGAACGCTGGATGACTTGATTCAGGTCTTTCTGCAAAAGATACTCCCATTGCTTCAAGAGTATTTCTACGGCGACTGGCATAAGATCCAATTGGTTCTCGGCGATCTGATCGACGTAGCGGATGCTGATGATCGCCCGAAGGATCATCCGCATGCGATCGTGACCCACGTCATTCAAAGGCCAAAGCGGTTGTTCGGCGTCGAGAATGAGACGTTTCAGGACAGACGCTCGTACGCCGTCAATGAGGAACTATCTGCCGAGAGCTTTCGCAAGATCTATCGAACATTGGAGAATGGATGACCTTCGATCGCAATATTCTGGTTCTTCGAGAGTACGAATCGGTGACCATCGGTCCGCGATGGGATCCCATGAACAAGATCGTTCCGCCATCGATGGTGGCCGAACTCGAATGCCTCCAGGCAGATCGCGGCATCGAGTTGCTCTCGGTCTTCCGGCGGCGAGTTCAAGCGCGGAATTTCGTTGGCGTTGTCAGAGTGGGGGCTCACGCAATAGAAATCCTGCCGAAAACCGACCTGGCAGACGATGCCACCCGAAGACGCTTGGTTGAGATGCTGTCCATTGCCGGCACGCTACCACAATTGGACTGCGGTATCGCCGATCTTTCCGTCAGCACACCTTGTCTGCTCGATGCGTTCATGCGAGCCTACACACAGCAGTTGACCATGGAGTGGCATCGTGGACGGATTGCGAATTACCGTCGAGTAGACCAGAATCGATCCTGCCTCCGCGGTAAACTACTTTTTGCTGAACATTTCCGACGAAATCAACTCAGGCCCGAACGGTTCTTTACAAGAGCAGATCAGTTCCTGACGGATGTCTGCCCATCGCGCCTACTCAAAGCCGGACTGGATGTATGCCGCCAACACGGAACGAGTGATCAAACGCGTCGAGACGCGGCGGCATTGCTGCCGGAATTCGACGAGGTATCGAATCAAGCGTTCACGGACGCAGATTTGGACGCCATCAAGACCGATCGTCGTATCGCGCGTTTTGATCCCTTATTAAACTTGGCCAAGATGTTTCTGAGGGGGCGTGTACCCGATCGCCCTGGCCACGCGGCGACGTACAGCCTTCTGTTCGATATGAACAGCATTTTCGAACAGTACATTGGAAGATTGGTTCAACGGGTGTGCTCGTCACCGCTTCGAGTGCAAATGCAGGTCGTCCAGCAATCCCTCGTGACCAAAGAAGGAAAACGCAGATTTCTTTTGCGTCCCGATATCGCCGTCCGCAAAGGATCGAAGATTCAATGCCTGATTGATACCAAATGGAAGCGACTCGACCTGCAGAAAGCTCACCAAGGCGTTCGACAGTCTGACATGTATCAAGCGTACGCCTACGCACGAGAATACGATTGCCCGGTTGTCGTTCTCTTGTATCCGCGATTTGGCGAGCTTGCCCCGAATGTCGCCAGCTATCGCCTACGATCCATGAACGGATTACAACCCCAGATCCGAATCGACACCGTAGACGTTTCCGCACCGGCGCATGTTGTGGTGAACGAATTGAAGACTCTACTCGCGAGCATTTGCGGCCAGGACGCTCGGCAGGCTCCATGAAATTGAATAGCAAAGATGGCAATTCCGCGGCACGTACCAGAGTCCCGCAGGCTGCACAACTCGACCGAACGCTTCGCGTTTCATCCCTGCCCCGGGCTTTGCCATCCGTGCTAATTTCCTCTGATCAATCTGCAAACACCAGCGTGCCGGCTTGCTCGTCCGTTGCGGTGGGGATGCGGAGGATGCCTTGCTCGTTTTCGATTTGCACGGCAAGGGTCGTTGGCCGATCTGTACGGTAATCCGGTCGGCGTTGACCGTCAAGCCGCCGACGTACAGGCCCACGTCGTTCCATAGGAAATAGACGATGCCGCTGAGTTCCTGATCGCCCTCGATTCGACCTTGGACCAACGTGTCCGCGCCCAGCACCGCCGGCTCGGCGTGCCGGTACGGCGAGACGTTCCGGTCCTTGATGTCGTCGGTCCAGTCGTCCAGTTGCCCGTCGAGTCGAGCTGTTACGGTCCGCAACGCCCGGACTCGCGGCCGATGCCGCATCGGCGACTCGCTGGCCGGTAGCGACCACACGGCGGGGTTGGATTTCGAGCAGGTCGCTGTCCAGGTACCTCAGCAGGACGCGAAAAAGGTGTCAGGAACCGTTTTCACGCGTTTTCAGGTGGTCGATCGGTAAGAGGCGGTAACAAGACTTCCAACCGACTCAATCGGGCATCTTGGGTGACCGCCAGACGCAGATGGAACCGTCGGTCAGGGGGGTAGCAAGATACGTGCCATCCTCGCTGAACCGGACGGCGAAGCCGGCCACGCGCGCGTGTTCGCGCAACGTGATCAACGGCTGGCGGTGCGGGTAGTCCCAGAGCGAGATGTCTTGTCCGCCGCGGCAGATCACAAAGCGCGAGCCATCCGGATGAAAAACAAGGTCGGCGTCTCGCAATTCCGCGGTCGGGGGCAATTGCCAAGCCAGGCTTCCCGTGGACAGATCCCAGAAGTGTGCGGCGCCATCATTGGTAGTGATCGCCACGAGTCCGTCGTGATGAAAGGTGACGCTTCGGGTGCTCGCCTCGTGCTCGAAACTCCAGTGTTGTTCATACGTCTTTGTCGAGAAAATGCGCACCGAAGGTTCTCTGGTCATGACGGCCAGCCACTTCCCGCAGGGGCTGAAGTTCAACCCCAGACGGCGTCGCCGTCCAAATGGTGCATCCAAGGTCCCCAAGGCCCGTGCGGTGCGGACATCCCAAAACGTCAAGCGACCCTGGGGATTGGACGAGACAAGCCGTCGTCCGTCCGGATGAAAAGCCAAACCGCTGACTGGGTTCCCGTCGGCAACCCACTGCAACCGTAATTGGCCGCTGTGGACATCCCAGACTCGGATCCACCCGCTTTCGTCGCCAGCAGCCACCGTTGTTCCGTCGGAGCTGGCGTCAACGCCCAGCATCAAGGTGGCTTCGCGAGCCAGGACGTGCAACGGGCGGCTGCTTTCAGCGTCCCAGACGCGAACGGTTCCATCAAAGCTGCAAGACACGAGCAGCGAGCTGCGGGGGACAAAGGCCAGATCCACGACCCGCCCCGTATGGCCCCGGAGGATGCCCGCTCCCTGGTCGGTGGCCAGTTCATGAACGTAGACTCGGTTCTCACTGGTCCCGAAAGCGATCTTCTCACCGCAGCTACTGATCGCGATCTCACAGATCCGGCCGTCGTGCCCGCGCAGCGTGCGTACCTGCTGGGCCGTTTGGGTATCGAAGACGGATACCGAGTTATCCCAGCAATTGACGGCAATTCGCCGGCCGTCGGCGCTGTAGGCCACGAACGGCCCAGCCGCAGGAACGCAAGGATAGGTTTGAACGAGGGCCCCGCTGGTTACATCCCAGACTCGCAACGCGTCTCGCGCGGTCGCCACCGCCAGGTACGGCTCGCCGGAGCCAAAGGCCAGCCCGGCGGTTCTGTTCGAGACAGTCAGTTCCCAGACCCTTTCGCGAGTCGCGGTGTCCCACACAACGATCTTGGCCGAGCGATCGTCCAGCCCCAGACACAAGGCGACCAACGTCCCGTCCGCGTTGACCGTCAATCCGCTGACCCGTTGAGCGTCGAACTCGATGCTGAACTGCGGGTCGTCGGCTTCGACGTCCCAGAATCGAAGCGTACCGTCGCGGCTGACGGTGACCAGTCGGCGATTGTCCGGCAAGAATCGCACTCCGACCACAGCATCCGTATGCCCCCGGTACACGCGAACCGCCCGACGGTCATCCACACGCCACAGGACCGCCGTTTGATCGTGTCCACCGGCGGTGGCCAACCAACGGCCGTCGCGGCTGTAGTCGATGCCCAGGATATGACTGCGGTGGCGGAAGAAGGCCGACAGACGCTCGCCGGTTTCCGCATCCCATAATTTCAATCGTTGGTCGCTCCCCCCGCCCGTGGCGATCTGTGGAGCGTTGGGGTGGAAGGCAACCGATCCGCCCGCCGGGTGCCTGACCCATCCCGTCGCGTGCGGCAAGCCTGCCAGGTAGCCGTGTTCCCAACCACGCAGCGCGGGCGGGCACTCTTCCAGTAGCCGATAAAACTGGATCATATCATTGGCGTCCCAAGCACGAGCCGCAGCAATCACGCGGTGAAAATACAGATGTGCCTCGGCTTCCTGCAACGCCTGAGTCGTATTTCGGTAACCAACCGCCGCCACGATGACCATGCCCGCCAGCAGCAAAAGACAGAGGGCTGTCGAAGCCGCGATCGCCGGCCGGCGTCTTGCCCAACGGATCAAACGCTGCGGCCACCACAGCGGTCGAGCCGCGACCGGTTCGCCTCGCAAAAAACGGTTCAGGTCCGCTGCCAGAGCCGCCGCGGTCGGATACCGCTCGCCAATCGACGTCCGCAGGCATTTCAGGCAGATGGCCTGCAAGTCGCGCGGCGCGTGCTTGGCCAACGAGCCCACGGGTACCTCGGTCCCGTCGACCTTCGCCGTCTGCTCGGCAGCGCGGGCAGGAAACAGTCGGCGCTGCGTCAGCATCTCGTACAGGATGACCCCCAACGAATAGATGTCGGCACGGCTGTCGACCTGGTCGCTGTGCCCGGCTGCCTGCTCGGGCGCCATGTAGCCGACAGTCCCCACCATGCGACCCGCTGGCGCGTCCCAATCCTCGGTTTTCGCCACGCCAAAGTCGGCGACGTAGGCGTTGCCTGCCTCGTCCAGCAAGATGTTACCCGGCTTGAGATCCCGGTGCACGATCCCCATGTCGTGGGCGTGAGCCAGCGCCTCGGCGATCCGGCAGCCGATCTCCGCTGCCCGGCGGTCGGTCAGCCGATGCTCGCGCAAATGCTGCCGCAGCGATTGCCCCGCCACGTACTCGCTGGCAATGTACGCGACGCCATCCTCGACCCCCGAATCGAAAACCTGGACCACGGCCGGGTGTTTCAAACGAGCGGCATTGCGCGCCTCGCGCAACAGCAGCGACGCATCGCCGTCAGGCAACCGGCCGGCTCGCGGAATTTTCAGAGCCACCCAGCGTTTCAACACCGTGTCCTGCGCCTTCCACACCGTGCCGAATCCGCCCGCTCCCAACCGTTCGATCAATTCGAATCGCCCGAGTCGCGGGACGAACTGGGGGGCTTCCACAGCCGTATCATTGGGACGATCCGTGCCCGAAACATATTCCAGACAACCACTCGACGATCCCGACCGACACCGCTGTTCAAGACTGGCAGTACCTGTTCTGGAATTCTTGGTCAGATGCCCCTGGACCAAAACGAACGCGGCCGACACAGCGTGCGGGGCATCCGGAAAACGCTGCCGGTACTCGTCCCGCCGCCACAATTCGCCTCGCTCGCTACGAAGCTGCATCTCCAAAACCAGCAAACCGCGAAGCAGTGCCGAACGATCGCCCTCGGGCACGTCGGACAGGTAGTCCTCGATCCTCACCGCTTGACCTGCCCGCCAAGCCGCTTCGAACCGATCTGCCAGCCGATCGAGCCAACGCGCTTCAGCCATTCAGCCCCCAAAGGGTGAATTCCCTACGAGGAAATCCACTCAGAACCACAGCGGCTAATGGCGCCGCCGCCTGCCGGCAACTGACCACTGCCCACGACTTCTATCCTAGCCGCGATGAGCCATCGATTCAAGCTGCAGTATGGGGTGGGGCTCAGCCCGAGCTCCTGCCCCCCAGCCGGAGACATCGACCGCAGTCTCCCGGGTCCCCAAAACAGTATCTCCTACCAAGATGCAAATACTTCCCGGTGGTGGGGGGGCATGTTTGTCCCCTGGCCAACCGCATCGGATTCCAGTAACGTGGCAAATGGGATTGTGAATATTGATCGAGGCAGATTTATGGAAATCGAACCCATCGGAATAATTCACTCGCCGTTCCATCAAGCCACGGAGACCCCCATCCAGCCATTTTGTGCGGTGGGCAGCGAGGCAACGGTCGAAGTTTTCCCGGCGTTTGCGGAAGGGCTCGAGGACCTGCAAGGTTTCGAGCGAATCTGGCTCTTATTCTGGTGCCACCAAGCGTGCCCGTCGAAACTGACGGTAGTCCCCTACCGTGACACGCAACCGCATGGCGTGTTCGCCACCCGAGCCCCGGCTCGGCCGAATCCTATTGGCATCTCGGCAGTCCGGCTACTCTCGGTGGAAAAGATGCTCCTGCGGGTCGCGGAGATCGACATCCTGGACGGCACGCCGCTGGTCGACATCAAACCTTACGTTTCGGAATACGACAGCTACCCTGCCATGAATTCCGGCTGGTTGCGGACGTGTCCGACAATGGAAACAAGCCATCGTGCAGACAATCGGTTTGAAAGGAACAAACCCGAATGATTCGCCGTTGGAAGCCTGTTCAGGCGTGCATGATTTCCTGCCGGGGCCGTTGTCACCGCCGAACACGATGCTGTTGGAACGGACTTCCAGTTCACGACCGTGGCGCCCCGCCGTTTCACCCCCGAGTCGTTCCCGCACCTTTCGGCCCGATCCAAAAGGGGCGGCGTACCACGAAGAACTCGTAGGCATAGAAGTCGGAATAGCGTCGATGCATCGCCGGCTCCTCGGCCAGTTGGTCCAGTATGGCCGAGGCTTCGAGGTCGCTGGCATATTTGCTTCGCAACCGAGCAATGCGCGCTTCCATGGGCGTGTAGAAATCGTCCCACCACGCTTCATCAGGTAACGTGAAGTGCCCGACAATTTCGAATCCACCGTCATGGATCGCGGCCACGTCGTCGTCCAGCGATCCCATGGTCGGATAATCCACGTCGAAACCGGCTTTGACTTCAGCAGGCGGGCTCTCCTTGCACCATACCGCATCGGTAAACGCAAGGTAGCCGCCCGGGCGCAGCAAACCATGGCAAACTCGAAGAGCGTTCCCAAGGCCGATACTGTAGAGCGCCCCCTCGGACCAGATGAGATCGAAGCTTCCAAGTGGCTGCTCCAGATGCGCCATATCCCCGACGATCGCGCTGACGCGGTGGGAAAGCCCGTTGCGTGCGATTGCCGTTCGCAGCCGCTCGATACTCGGTGCGTGGTTATCGACTGCCACGATGGAACCCGAGGTCATTTCAGCAAGCTGGAAGGTCTGCCCGCCGACACCGCACCCCAAATCGAGGATTGCGGGACACTCCGGCAGATCGCGGCAAAGACCGAGGGCTCGGGCCGCACAAGCGCGGTTGCCAGGCCCCTGACGGGGCAGGTTCTCGTAAACCTCGAAGAATACTTCCCAGAAGCGAGGATTGAGTTCCGTCATGAGCGTTCCGATTCCCCTTGGCTTGAACTCCCAATTCTATCGCCGATGCAACCGCCGGACGAGATCGAATTCGTCACCACAGGCTACACGTGGACTCGTCTTAGCGAGGGACCTCGGTTCTCAGCAAGTGCATTTCAGCGGCCGCTAGGAGGACGGGGCCGAAGCTGTGGCTGTCGTCCGTCCTCGTGGGCCGCTCCAGCCAGAATTCCAACGGAGCGTCACTTCGGCCCAGCGTGCCCACGCATGTGCCATGCACCGCTCCGCCGGCGTCCACGACGGTGGCCAATCCCTTCCATCCCCGCTCGGCCATAGGCCGCATCGTCTCGGGCAGCCAGCCTTTGCGCAGGCCCATCGCCAGCGCGTACAGGATCAAACCCGTGCCGGAAGTTTCCTCGTACGAGTCGGGCGTCACCAGGTTTTGCCGCCATAGTCCGCTGGAAGCCTGTAACGGCTCCAGCACCTCCATCATACTTTTCAGCCGCGCGATCATTGCATCACGCTGGGGATGATCCTCGGGAAGAAAGCGGATCAGTTCCACCAAACCGATCAGGGCCCAACCGGTGCCGCGGCCCCAAGTGTCGGGCGAGACGCTTCCGGGCGGGCCGAAGTTCTTCGACTGGTGGAACAGTCCCAACTCTTCGTTCAGCAGCGCGGCTTCCATCAACAGGTACTGTTCGACGGACACCTCGTGCAACTCGGGTTCATCAAGCACGACGGCGGCCATCGAAAGAAAGGGACAAATGGCCATCAAGCAATCCACCCAGACTCTCCGTTCTTCCGGCGGCCTGTCCTCGGGCCGGGGATGGGACATTAGCCCATCAGCGTCGCGGGGATGCTCCTCGATGAGCTGTTTCACGTAACGGCGCAGCAGCGCCTGATCACCCACCGGGCGACCCTGGATGTAACGATAGATTCCGGCCAATCCACCCATCGCGTAGTTCTGGAAACTGCCCCCGATGGGACGATCCGGAACTTCCTCTCGAATCAGTTCGGCGAGGACATCATCGACATAGCGGTCGTAGTCCTCGCGCCCGGTGGTTTCCGCCACGCGAATCAGCCCGTACAACGTGAGCAGATGCCCGTAGTGGTGGCTGGGCTTCTGCGTCTGCATGTAGTGCTCCGCCACGCGCTCCGCCACCGCTGCCGGCGTGTTCTTGAGATCCGGCGCATTCTTGACATCCGGCGCAACCGTGGCCTTGGTCTTGATCACCACATCGAATCCAAACCCCTCGCCATTGCTCCGGAACCGATCGTGCCTGCCCGCCCACCACAAGACTCTCAGCTCCTCGCCATCATGGTTGCGCGGGCTCAGTGCTTGGCCTCGCTTGGCGTGGGGCTCGTACCCCTTCACTTCGCCATCGTTGCTTCCCCACACCTTTTCCCAGCTTTGCCCCCCATCCTTTGTGGTCCATTCCTGTATCTGGTACGCCCGCTTATCATGGTCCACCTCGACGCCCACAAATACGGTGTACGGATCGCTGTGGTCGAAGGTGACGGCGCCCTTGTGATACAGACCCGGCACCGGCGCCGACTCCGGTATTTCCCCGCCCATGGGCACGATTTCGTCGCTGACGAACCATTCCCCATCCCGGTAGGTGGCCCATCGCGCGCGGAAATCGCCGCTGCCGCCGCCTCGGCCAACCCGCTTCATTTCCTCAAACGAAATATAAGGGACGCCGTCTTTCACAACGAGATCAGTGACATTCGGGGAATCCGTCCAGTGATCAAGGGTCCCCCGCCACACACGAGTCATGTCATCCCATGCGGTGATGGGCTCTCCATCGGCCCCCACGGGGTTCCCGTGACTGTCGAAATACTGTCCATCCTCGAGGTAAGCATGCCGCACGGTCTTATCTTCCGACCGGTAGCCTCCAATGACGAAATGCAGTTGATCTCCTTCCCGATACAGGTGCGAGTAGACCCGGTGAGGCGAAATGGGCTGGTCATAGGCCGAGAAATCCAACCACGGCTTCGCGTTACCCCACGTGGCCCCGCCGTCGCTGGAAACCCTGTAGTCCCACACGTCGAACCCGGCGGCCCGGTAGTAGACGCGAATTTCGCCGTTCCATTCGACCAGTTTAGGGTAATCCCCGCGGTTTCCCGCGTGGAAGGCATTGATCTCTCCGAATTCCGAGATGTCGTGCGGATTTTCCGAGATGGCCCACCGGATATCGTTGCGATCGGAGCGTCTCTTCGACCATGCGGCCAGTATCCTGCCGTCGTCCCTGACAAGTATGGCCGGTTGGATGTGGTCATCCGCCCCGCGATCGGAGTCGACAATCGTGTGCTTCCATTCCCTTTCAGCATGATCATAGGATGAGAGGATAATGTTCCCATTCTCATCGGTCGACCCGAAAAAGGTCTTGTTTCCTTCCCGAATCGCGGTGGGTTGCGGCTGCGCGTGCCATGTTCCCAGACCGTTGATCCGGACATACCCGGATTCCACCGCCGCCTGCGCGGCCGCCAGGAGCGTGAACCCCACTACGCACGCCACCGCTACTCTCGTTCCCGTTTGAAAATTGCCCATCATACCGCTTTTCTCCTTAGTCTATACTTGCCGCGTACCATTCTTGCGCTTCTGACGGCAGGTACGCTTTGCCGCTCACCTTGGGCAAGGGTCGCTCCGCAGGCGGTGGTTCGTTCTTACATTTCCATCATGATACACAGAGGCAGACGCCAAGACCAGCAGGTAGCAGCCAAACCGTTGCCGGTTGCCACGACTCCCAGTTGGCCCCATTGCGGCCAGCCGATGACCTACCTCGGTTTTGTGCCCGCGCCAACAGACGCCGTGATGATCCATGATAGCAGCTAACCTCAACACACCTTGAACGAGGATTAGATCGTGGCGGGGGTTTCCGGCCGGTCACCTCGGTCCCCTTGGACAATCTCTCGGCCAGGAACCCGCTCCCCTTCGGTTCCCGCACGATCTAATCCTTCATAAGTTTTATTCGGCCGGGTCCTTGAAACAGTCATACGTAGCAATGACGTGTTTAAGTTTGATTTCTACGTAGTCGGCAAAAACGAGTGCCTCACGATCGCCAACCGAATCTCCGTCGCAGTATTCGGCCACCTTGTTCAATGCGGTTTCGACGTTTTCAAAATCATGATTGAGAAAGTCATCGTCCAAATTGAGCGTGTTTCGGACGGCGAGAATAAAGTCCTGAACCCCTTGTACGTATACCTTGGGGGTATCTTTCCGTTTTTGCTCAATGTCGGAAACGAGTCTTTCAAGTTGGTAGTCGAATTGCGCCGGAATAAGTGACGCGACACTTTCATCAGACATTGTGGTAACCCTTTCGTTGTCAACACGACGTAGCGACGTTTTGTTCTAGGAGGGGCGAAAACGAGCGTGGCAATAATTGCGTTTCGTGCCGGTGATCAGCGTTGGCTTTTTCCAAGCGAGGGACGCAAACCGTTCTCCGCAAGTATCGATATGTTGGTTGGCTTCATAAGAGGCGTACCTCCTCAGCGTCGCCGTTGAGCCGAATAACGTTCCGGTTAACGCGGCGGCGGCCGAAAACCATTGACATCGGGACCGACCCGATCCGCCGCTCGCGTTCAACCGTTTGTTCGTCTGAGCCGTGCCGCGATCGCGTTTGGGTCTCGCCGACAGTCGAGAATCGCGACAACGTCGATGACGGATTCTTCGATCCGATAGTAGATTGCAAATGGAAACCGTTTCGACATTTTGCGGTGCAGGCCGAAGACGGTCGCATGTATTCCTGCTTCGGTCTCGAGGCGACCAAGATCCTCGAACAGACGGTCCGTGAAGTAGTCACCGAGGCCTTCGCGCTGCTGCTCGTAAAACCAAGCGCCTTCAACCAGATCCTGGCGGGCCTCAGCCCGAAGCTCGACGCGCATCTATTGCATCCTTGATTTCGCCTTTCGCCTCTGCCAGTCGCAGCGCCGGTCCCGAAGTTGGGTTCTCGAGCCTGGCCGCAATTATCGTCCGATGCCATTCGGGCGAGACGAACGACTGCGAATCAGCCGCCAAGTCCCGCCAAATGAGATCCATCGCCGCAAGCTTCTCGTCACGGCTTAGATTGTCGATCATCGCTTCAAGGGTCATTTTGTTTTCTCCGAGGAATGTCTCCCTTCCAGTGTATTCGACAGCCCGCCGAGTGGCAA
>SKKK01000030.1 GCA_007121535.1 Planctomycetaceae bacterium
CTGATCGCGTTCCAACGCGGGGAATTGAACGCCACCAAGGACGGTATCACCGGCACACCGGTCAAGGCCGAGGAGTGGGGCCTGGATACGACGGGCAACTGGGACGCTTTCCTGCAGAAGATCTCCGGCACGACGGACCTGGATCAGGCCCGCACGCACAACCCGGTCAACGAGATCACCGCCATCACGGCCACAACGGGAACCAACTGGGCCGACCCGGAGCACGACCGCAACGGCAACATGACCACCATCCCCAAGCCAGCCAATCTGGCCGACGGCCTGACCGCTACGTACGACGCTTGGAACCGGCTGGTCGAGGTCAAAGACGGCCAAACAGTCATCGCGCGCTACGAGTACGACGGCCTGAATCGCAGGATCACGAGCCATATCGACAGCGGCGCGCCCTCGAATCCCACCGGGATCGACACGTACGTCCACTACTACTACAACTCCGCGGGGCAGATCCTGGAGACCCGCCAAACCGATACCCCATCGGCCCAGCCCGAGACCCTGCAGCCCAAGCAGCAGCACGTCTGGAGCCAGCGTTACATCGACTCGGCCGTCCTGCGCGACGAGAACACCGGCACCAACGGCCTGTGCGACGACCAGCGCCTGTACTACCTGAACGACGCCAACTTCAACGTCACCGCCCTGCTGGACACCAACGGCCACGCGGTGGAGCGTTACGTCTACAGCCCCTACGGCGTGCTCACCATCTACGACGCCACCTGGACCAACCCCCGCAGCACATCCACCCACGCCAACGTCACCCTCTACACCGGCCGCGAACTGGACACTGAGACCGGGCTGTATTACTATCGGAACCGATACTACGGGGCCCAGCTCGGCAGGTTCGTGAGCAGGGATCCAATTGGTAACAGAGCGGGAGTCAATGTTTACGCTTACGTCGTTGACTCGCCAACGGCTCGAACTGATGCGAATGGCCTGTGGGGTTACGGCCACTACTGCGGTCCGTTTCACTTCGGTCAAGGTGGCGAACCCATCGATGCCCTTGATGAAGCTTGCGAACGGCATGATGAATGCCTTGCAACCTGGCGGGAGTTCCTCATTCTCTGCCGCAGGAGATACTGCGATCTTGTGCTTTGCGTTCGCGCTACTGCTGCGATGGCATGGGGATGCTCTAGCTCTCCCACTCCATGGCGGTGTCGCATCGCAGCGAAATCGATCGCCGACATCATGTGTAGCGTAGGAACTGCTCCGTTGCCGTTCCCATTTTAGGTAACTGAAATGAAGCCTGTATCCAAGGTAACCGTTCTTGTCACTCTGAGCATTGTTACGGCTCTACTTGCCTACCTCGGTTTCGGAGGGATTTCTGGAGGCCGATGGGCCAGATACTCGGTTGGAGGCCGCTACGCAGGTGCTCGACCTCAGCTTTCACCGGTAGGTCGATTGGTGTATTCCTCACCACGGTCAGGTCGGGGCGATATCTATAGTTCAGAATCCGATGGCTCGAATACTCGGAGACTAACGAACAATCCGAACTATGAGGGCGATCCTGCTTGGTCACCAAGCGGCGAGCGCATCGCGTTCATAAGAGAAGAAGGTGGAATGGGACATTTATGGTTAATGAATGCTGATGGAAGCGATCAAACGCAACTGACGCATGGCGCGGGATATGTCAGCCGTCCATCCTTCTCTCGCGATGGATCACGGATTTCGTTCAGACGAGAACACCCATGGCGGAGGTACATCCCTGGGGCAGTGGCGGGAAGCACCGGGCTATTCACGATCGGTACGGATGGCACGGATGAGATCCAAATGATGGAGCTTAAAGTGACTGGCGAAAGCGCTGTCCTCTCACCCGATGGCACGAAAGTTCTTTTGAGCACGAACGTTTTTTCGCTCACGGGAGCAGTGCAACCAGAAATCTGGGTCATGAATGTGGATGACAGGAAGAGGCACTTCTTAGCCGAGGGGGGAAGTCCCTCTTGGTCCCCGAATAGCACTTCCATGGTTTTCCTCCATGATCCCGACGATCGATATCAGTACGACATATTTCTCATGGATGTGGAGACACGGCGTGTCCAGAGGATAACGCACTCAGGCGGCTACAAGTCCTCGCCGAGTTTCTCCTCTGATGGAAAACACATCGTGTTCCTGTGCGAGCCCACGGCTTCTGGCACTGGTTCTATCACAATCGTCGAGCTATCGACCATGATGGTCACAGATGGCGGCAGAACTGACTGAAAATGGCCTTCGCCGGGGTCGGCTTTGTGTCTGGCGTTCGGCGGGTTTCGCTGGGGTCAAGGCTTGTGTTCGGGGTTCGGGGGTTATAGAGCGACGGTGATGGCAACATAAACACCCACAAACGGGAGTCGCCGTGCCTCGTCCCCACGAATTCAGTTCGCGGACGCGAATTATCAGGCGGCGCACTCGGAATGACTTGCTCGCCGGAGCGAGTGTCACTTCCGCCGGCGGAGTTGTGTTTGGAGTGCGGTGGCTCGACGCCGCTATTCGATTTTGCGTCAGCTTTGGCCTTTCAAACGGTGGCGGTTGCAGGAACGGAGCGGAAAAAGCCGAGCCAAAGCGGCGTCAAGGCACCGCACTCCAAAGAGTCGTATCGACTGATGGACCACGGAAAAGCCAGACCGAGCAATTCGGGTCGTTCGGAATCCCCTCAGAAAGAGTTCGGAAGAAACGCTTGCCGATGGCAGGACGGGTGGTTTACAATGCGGGAAGCAGAAACGGCACCCAACGCAACGTTGGAAGAACGACATGATCGGTGATTGGAACAGAAGGCAACGGAGAAAACGGAGACGCACGCGCGGGTCTGATTCCTGTGTTGCTTCCTCGCCGGGCGGCACGATCACCTTCCAGGCCTTCGACGTGCATCGCCGCGTCATCGCCACCTACGTCGGCACCGACGACAGCGGTGCGACCGAAACCGCCCCCTTCATGCAAACGCATATTCTCCAACAGATTCAGGGAAGCCAACAGATTGGGTTTATTGAAAATGAAATCCTCAATACCTGGCGTCATCTGCTGGCTTCCCTGAATCTGCTGGAAACCCGAACGCC
>SKKK01000245.1 GCA_007121535.1 Planctomycetaceae bacterium
AAAGTCTACGATCCACATTGCGAGCCATAAGTCTGGCACCTCCTGAAGCTGAGGGTGAAAAAACAAACACACCCCCAAGCTACCCCGCCTGTCAAGAATGCCTAACCCGGACGCTTACGTTGTCTGTTCAATACGGAAATGAACCACGTAAGGAAACCTGTGCCATCGGACCGACCGCACGCCGTCAGCACCCATGGTGCCTTGCTCTGGACGATCCGGGATGCGGTCGAGTGCCGCCTCGCATTCGTCGAGGTATTCACTACCCAGCCCAAGACGTCGATCGTCATACCATGTGGTCTCCATTTCGTTTCCAGGATGTAACAACCGCGTTCTTACGTCCCCATCATGATACGCGGTGACCTCGCGCAAGGCCATTACGCGATGCTATTGATCCCGATGAAGTCCCGCGAGTCGACGGCCCGGTCTGGTGACCATCGGTGCGGACGATAATCACGGGCAGGACCTGGTGGAACAGCCACGCGGGCGGACGTGGCCTCCGAGGGTTCCTGATGGCATCGCGGCCGATCCTCTGGCATCAGTGACCAAGCCCAGCCCGGCCAAGGATCGGCGACACGAACGCCGGATGCTACGGCCCGAGGGAATCAAGATGGGCATCTTGGCGATGGTACGGGCTGGCGCGGGGTCTTGACGGATTGGGATTGTTCAGATCGCTCGACCTCATTTGGTAGAGTTGAACGGTCGGGTGTTTTTTCAGTTGGACGCGGAGGCCGTGCCGAGACGGGCAAGAATGTCGCGGATGGCCTTCAAGACGCGCCACGCGGCGAATCCGGGCTTGTACGAGGCATCTGCACCTGACAGGCGACCTAAGAGGCGTTCTTGTTATCAACGAGAATATACACCATGTACGCACCCCCCACGCCTGCCGTCAAAGCGGCGATCGTCCGCACGTTATCATAAGACGGTGGCGGCCCTGCCCAACATGATGAATGAATCTCAGGACGGCCACGAGGCCCTGCTAGCGACGGGAGCGGATGACGGGGCGCCGATGACTGATATCAAATCTGGCAGCACTCCGGACGAAAAACCTGAAATGCAAGTTGCGGGAACCCGCAAAGCGGACAAGAACGCCCAGAATACGGCCGATAGCCCTAACGTCTTGAAAATTAACGGTTTACGCGGAGAAAAGCGGGAAGCTGCGAGACGTAACGAAAATAGGCACGGAGGGATTCGAACATACCGAGGAAACCCAAGGAAATACGGGGGTTCTGAAAGAGGGCGGCGCAGGATCCGGCGCACCTCGTGCTCGGCCGGGCCTGCTGGATGCTGATCTTGGCAGTTGGCTCGACGCCTGTCCGTTGGCTCTCAGCCAATCCACGAGGGCAGGGATTCTTGGCGTGATCCGCGCGGCTTGTGTAGACTGGTGAGGTTGCTCAGGATCTTCCACGTCCACGTCTTCCGGCCGTGCGCAAGACTACCAAAACCGAAGCGGCACACGGCACAGGACGTCCAGCTTGTGTAGTCGATGAGCACGGGACCCGGACCATCGACAGGTTTTTGGAATCGCTGCTTCTGCTTGTCGTCGGTGATGCGAAAAAACCGGAAAAGCGACACGCTCCACAATTACCGGTCATTAATGTGATCAATTGACCTTAATGCGAGGGGTTCTTCAATTGCACTGCAAAATTGGAATTCCCCACAAGAAAAGCATCTATCCCAATCAAGGTACCTCTTGAAGGTACATCAAGATATACCTTTCTAGCCATGAAAAAATGACGTGAGACCCCCCCGATAATTATCCTTACTGTGGTGGAGCCATGCTGGGCTTAAAGGACCAGTCAGGAAGCTAAGTTCGAAAGATTGCTTCGACGGGATCGATGGACTACAATAACCAAGTGAGGTGATTGTCCGCTCATGGGCTGCCGAAGACATGCCGATCTTGTTTTGGAATGGCACGATTAGTAGACTGCATTCGAAAGATGCCAAGTTGCACTGACGAAACTTGGCATTTTGGACGTATGTCCGCGGCGGTAAGCTAGCTGGGAAACAAGAGGTGAACCGTGAAGCCGATTCTGCAAGCACTTCTGCTGGCGGATCGTATCTACCAAGATGCGGCGACTCGAAAGTACGTGATCGCAGGGACGTTCAACAACGTGTTCTTCAAGCGAGACGGAGCTAAGCCCCAAGAGATCGTGGAGGGTGACCAAACAAGAACGATTGTTCTGGGCGGAGTGCAAGCAGGCTCTCCTTCCGCATACATTAGCCTGACGGAAATTCGCGGAGCAGTGGACTGCATTTTACGGTTTGTTTCTCTGTTAAGCGACGAAGCTGTTTTCGAATGTAGCTTCAAAATCGAATGCGACGATCCTTTGGGAACTGTCGAACTGACACTGCCTTTGCCGTCATTGCCACATAAAGAGGGTATATACGCCCTTGAATTGTTGTGTAATCACGAGCCAATTGGCTCTCACAGGGTGACCATTAAAGAGATGCCCCCCGAAGGAAAGGATATAGCGGATGACGACCATGATGATCGTTGAAAAACCTTCACGTTTTGGTGCTCCGAAAGTTGCGTTTCATCCAACGCCATGGCAAAGCTTTAAGGCGAATGTCTATGTTTGTCGTGTCTTGATTCACCCGAAGGAAACTGGTGGGTATTTTGCACAGATGCTGCGATTACCCAGCATTATCAGCGAAGGTGAAACAATTCCGGCAGTGCTCGAAAACATCCGCCAGGCATTCCGTGAACAAGTGCTAGAGTGCCTTTACGCAGGCCATGAGATTCCCTGGATGGACACTGAAATCGACCGTCCTCCGGCGTCGATCGTCCGACACATGCTTGTGGATGTGCAGGACTTGGAAGATCGCGACGATGTTCACGCTATCGAGGAGGCTAGGCAAGAATCGGAACCGCTCCCATACGATCGCCTTCGGAAAGATCTAGGCCTATCCTGATCAAGAAAACTGGCTTGAAGTGTTTCCGTGTGCGCGCAGTCTTCTGAGAGATATGCTGTTTTTTACTCACCATCAGCTGGCCGCGATCTCAAGAGACTCAAGAACAATCGTCAGGTTCTAGCAAGCATAGACAGGTCAATCACCGCGCTTCAAGACGAACCAAGACCTCCCGGTATCGAACATCTGGGAGGACGCATGTACCGTAAACGCGACGGAGACTATCGTATCCTTTATGAAGTGGACGACGAAGCGCGGCGCGTCTGTGTTCAACGTGTACGTGATCGGAAGGACGTGTACAAACATTGATTGCCCAGTTTCTCTAGGACACGTAAGTGTGATTCACTTGCTCTGCAAGAGACGTCTAAGCTGTGCATTTCGGCGAACACTCCATTGCGTTTGGGTGGGGCGTAGTTGGGTTTGATCTTCCAGAGCCACCCGTAGCCCACCATCGCGACGTCCTTGTTGTGCGTGCAAGTAATCCTTAAACTAATCGCACCAGCGTTTCCAATCTTCTATCGAGTTCTCGATTTCTGGGCTTCGACACGGGCCAAGACCGAGTGGACGATTGCGACCTTTTGCGCCCTGCAACCACATCGGACAGCTTCTTCCTGACTTCTTAAGGTGCATTGAATACGCGATTGACGCGGTAAACGCGGTATGCTGAGGTCGCTGGCATCGTGTGGAAGACATCACCCGCATCAACTCGACTCCAGGAGCTATACCGCTCACATTTTTGGACCCAGGCAGGCTCAGTTAAAGGGAGCCATACGCCAAACGGCTCCATTTAGCTGAGCAGGCCCAAGAACCAGCGTTCAGGCGGTTGTAGCGACCGCTGTCTTGAGGTCTAGTGGGCAGTAGGCTGGTAGGTATCGTAATGGGATCGAACCGCCTTGTCTGGGCTAGTCTGGCGTGACTCGCACGCCGGGTGAGGTCTACCCACGCACGCGACCCCGGGGGGAGGCCCCCGATCGCCCCCAGCCTGTTTGTATATACCCCTCTCCATATTTTTTGCACCACTAAACCGGGTGGCTCTGATCATGGAGTTTAGAACGGCCCGTCTACACGGAGACACAGTTCCTGAGCGAGTACGCACTGCCGTTCGAGCGTTTCAGACGTCCGGCATTCAAGTCAGGGAGTTCTGCGTACCCAGGGTCTTCTGGCAAGGGATGCGGCATAACTTGGATGCCGCGTTGTCTGAGGTCACCGGCCCGCAGAATGGCAACGTGGTATGATTTTGCAGGGCGCCCTTTGGCTGCGGCTCGGATGGACTTGTACTTGGCGCGGGTTACCGATAATCCTGTGGTGTCGTTTTTCGCGTGGGGCGCAAAGGCTTGTGGACTCAAGCCAGTGCTGGCCGAGTACCACGGCACCGATGTGGGGATGCGCCGGTACAGTAGTTCGTCGTCCGCAATCGGTTCGGTTCCGTCATCCACGCCGGGATCTCCGTGCTTCGCGCTGTCGAGCGTCTACACAAGCAACGTTTCCCGAGCTACCAGACGTGTTCCCTCGAATCGCATGTATTCGACGTGACCATCGTCCCAGACATGGATCACCTCGGACGAACCATTCTCTCGGCGTTCGAAGACGATTCCGCCGTTTGGATCTGGGACAACACTGTCCGGCGCCGCGTAGCCTTGATCTCGGTACCGCTCTGCCACCGCAATCGCCAAGGCGATAATCTGCCCATCCGGCGCTTCAACCCCCTCATCAGTGAACCGATCTGGATCCCGTCCCCATTCGATTAGGCTGAAGTCGATCAATCGCTGCCATGCAGTGCGAGCAGCCTGAAAGCCGGCCTCGATGGACATGACAGGCAATTGCGTGTCCGCGTTGGTAGAGACCACTTTGGGCGAGACATCCGACATGAACGGTGTACGTTCCAAAGTCAACATTTTTTGTACCCCCAGTGTTTCTTCGCCTCGATGGTCATCAGGTCAGTGAACGACCGCACGATGGTTTCCCTTCCGATGTTCAGTCCTTGTAGCACGGACGATACGCAATCGGACCCCTCCTGAACGGGTCCGCGCGCGGTGAACGTCAACCGGACCCCCTCGTGCTGTTCCTGTTGCGTGCCGGTCGCCAGCACATGTTGCCATTGCACATGCAATCGCCCGCGTTGCCCGGGAATGACGAAATGCCATTCCCCGGCGAAGCTCTCGCCGAGCGCCACGCCGGGGATGGTCGGAACAGAACCCAACGGCCGGAAAAAACTCCAGTCGTCCGGATTGTTCCAGACAGTTCCTTGGGCGATATGATTCACATACGTGACTTCCCATTGGTTGGCCCGAAAGTCACCGATTTCCTCTTGGCTCAAGAACGCCAGCAGCGCATTCAGGGCGGAAGCGAACCCGTCTCGGACGTTCTCGTAACGCGGATAATCGCGGCCCGCCACGCCCAGCCAATTGAAATGCAGGCGACCGTTTTGGATCTGGATCATCCGATCGCCCTCCGCGCTGGTGATCTGAAGTCGGCTGGCCGGATCCCGGGTCAATTGGATCTGCAGGCCCCTCGCCCAGCGCGCGGATGGCTCGAATCGCTCGAACTGCGGCTCCAGCGGCGGAGCGTCGGCGACGGTCGGCCACTGGTCCGTGGGCAGCGACTTCCAATACGCCCCCAGATGCCCGTTCTTGAAACCGGCCAAACGCTCGAACTGAACCCCCAGTACGGTCTCGACCACTGGCGGATTGCCGTAAGTGGGCAGCGGCCCTTGATCCGTCAAGTCGTTCACGACAAATGTGTCCTTCGCACTCGATTACTGAAACGGCACTGGCTGCATCTTCGCGCTGCCACCGGTATCTTGGAAACAATCAATGTCATTCTACAACCAATCCCACCCGGCTTCCAGTCAGCAGATGACGGCTGTCATCGAGCGCATTCCAACATGGCTCGGATATACGTGTCCTGATCTTCCTCTTGAAATAGAATGTGTCGGCTTTGCATGTCGGTCTTGGGCATGTTCCACAGCCGCTTCATGGTGTGCGAGGGCGTGTTCGAGACGATGAATGACTCCAGCCGGACGTTGGGATCGCCCAATCGCTGCTCGATCTCCTTGACCGTCTGGAAAAACTGAATCTTCGGGTCGGTCGGGCCGAGATTGCGAATGCCCTTGGGATCGACGAACAGCACGCGTTGCTGATCGCCGATCAACAGCCAAAGGATGAAATCCGGATGGAAATTGCCGGCCTCGAAGAACCCGACGCCCCGGCCCTTGCTCAGGTTTCGCAGCAGGTACAGCTCGCGGCCTTGGAAGAAACCACGGTCTCGATCGTGGAAAGCGGCAAGATCTTCGATGAAACGCCGTTCGCCTTTGTTCAGTGCCGCAGGACGGATCTCGACGATCTTGCCATCCAGATACAGCAACGGTTGGTACAAATGGCTCTTCGACCAGATCGCTCGCAACCCGTGGAGGTTCCATTTCTTCAAGTCGCCTCGAAGAATGGCCGTCTTCAATTCTTCCAGCTTCGCGGCGATCTCTGCCTGCGACCGGTCGTACAGGATGCGATAGTAGTGATCGTCGCCGGGCGATTCTGCCACGCCCATCAGGTTCGGATCGGATTCGGCCAAATCCTGGTATTCCAGGTGCGGGAGTTCCCATTCCCGTTTGCGGAACGTGTAGTACCGCTCGGTGTACTTTTTCAGCATCGCCAACGCGATCTCTTCCCACAGCCGGACATTTTCGTAGGAGTCGTAGGCCAATTCTTCTTCGGGGATCAGCAGTTGATACCAGCTTTGGTCCTCCAGCAGTTCCCCGATCCCGGCCCGAGTGAGGTTCAGATTGTACCACCCGCGTTCGGCTTACTTTCGCGACGCGCCGGCTTTGCTCGCGTCGATCAATGCCCAGATTACGGCCTACAATGCCGACAAGCCGGAAGCCGACCAGATCGCCCTGCTGGACGCGTCCGGCGACGCCTGGCCGCAACTGAACAAGCTGGCCTTCTGGATGGCGACAGGCAGCGGCAAGACGCTGCTGATGCATGCCAACATCCTCCAGTACCAGCATTATCTGGACAAGCACGGGCGGCGCAAGGAACTAAACCGCATCCTGCTGCTGACCCCGAACGAAGGGCTCAGCCAGCAGCACCTCCGCGAGTTCGATGCGGCCGGGATCGATGCCGAACTGTTCAGCAAGGAAGGGCGAGGTCTGTTCACCGGCCGGTCGGTGGAGATTCTGGAGGTCACGCGCTTGCGCGACGAGATGGGACAGAAGACGATCGCCATCGACGCTTTCGAAGGAAACAACCTGGTCTTGGTGGACGAAGGGCACCGCGGCGCGAAGGCCGGCGATGAGGGGGCCTGGATGCGCGCCCGCAATGCCCTGTGCGAGAAGGGGTTCTCGTTCGAGTACTCGGCCACGTTCGCCCAAGCCGTCAAGGGCAACCAGACGTTGACGAACCTGTACGCCAAGAGCATTCTGTGCGACTACTCGTACCGCTACTTCTACGGCGACGGGTTTGGCAAGGACTACCAGATCCTGAACTTGGACGAGGGAACGCAGCAGAATCATTTGGAGGTGTACCTGACGGCCTGTTTGCTGTCCTTTTTCCAGCAGCAGCGGCTGTTCCAGCAGCACGGAGCGTCGTTCCGCACGTTCCAGATTGAAAGGCCATTGTGGATCTTCGTGGGCGGCAGCGTGACGGCGAAGTTGGCGAAACGGGACGCGACGGATATCGTCGAAATCCTGCAATTCCTGGCTCGCTATGCGGCCGATCGGAGCGGCAACATCCAACGGATCGATCGGGTGTTGAATCAAGGGCTGGTCACGACCACCGGGAAGAATCTGTTCGCAGGCCGATTCGAGTATCTGAACACCATCGGTTTGACGCCGGCCCAAGTGTTCGACGAGACCTTGGCGACGCTGTTCAACGCGCCGGCAGGCGGGCAACTGTACGTCGAGAACTTGAAAAATGCGACCGGCGAAGTGGCATTGCGGCTGGGCGCAGAAAACGAGCCGTTCGGTGTGATCAACGTCGGGGAGGATGCCAAGTTGGTTAAGCTGTGCGAAGAGAACGGCCTGGAAACCAGTGCGTCGGAGTTTGCGGGTTCGCTGTTCCACGAGATCAACACGCCGCAGTCGACGGTCAATCTGCTGATCGGGTCGAAGAAATTCACCGAGGGCTGGAGCAGTTGGCGAGTCAGCACGATGGGGTTGATGAACGTCGGCAAAGGCGAAGGGGCGCAGATCATCCAACTGTTCGGACGCGGCGTGCGATTGAAGGGCTTCCAATGGAGCTTGAAACGCAGCGCCCGGACGCAATTGGCCGAGGGGGTCGAACGTCCCAAGCACATCGCGGCGATGGAGACGCTGGGGATCTTCGGCATCCATGCGGATTACATGGCCCAGTTCCGCGATTTTCTGCGGGAAGAGGGCCTGCCCACGAACGAAGACAAGGCCGAGTTCCTGATGCCGGTGATCAAGAACATGGGCGAGCCCAAACTGAAGACGATCCGGCTGAAGAAGGTCATCAACGGCGTCTCGACCGAATTCGGCGACGCCTTCCGCAAGCTGGGACCGATCCCGACCGTGAAGCGGCCAGATCCAGGCCGCGACCCCGGCACCGAGTACTTGCAGAAGAACCAGGTCGTGCTGAACTGGTATCCCAAGATCCAGGCGATGAAAGCCGCCGGGTTGAGCGGCGGCGATGCCGAATCGAACCTGAACCAGACCTGCCTGACGGCGCGGCACGTCGCCTTCCTGGATCGAGACCGGCTGTACTTTGAACTGGAACGGTTCAAACGGTCCAGGTAGATCTCGGTGAACAGCAGGGCCAGATACTGAAAGTACTTCCAGACGATCGGTTCGTCGCCGCGCGTAATCCGACGCTCGTTCAATTGCAGCGTATGCCGCACGATGTTCTGGTCGTATTCCAAAAGCTGCGACACGGGCAGCGTAAGCGATTTGGCAGTGGCGTATCCCGCCTGGTGAAAGCTCAACGTCTCGTCGGCGAATACCAGCGTGTCGCCCGCCGCATGGAACAACCGCATGGCGTACGTGTCCAGACCGTTGTCCACCTCGAACTCCAGTCGGGCCTCCATCTGCGGCGTCACCTTAGGCCCAAGGTACAGTAGGGATTGGGCGCGGCCCGCGGCGGCAATGTACTGCTGCAGCCGTCCTCCCATCATCTCGTTCAGCAACTTGAAGAACGACACCAGATTGCTCTTGCCCGCGCCGTTCGCCCCGATCAATACGTTCAACGGCGACAATTCCATATCCATCGTCCGGATGGACTTGAAGCCGCTCACAACCACTCGTTTCAGCATCGCCATCCGTCGGTCTCCTACACATCGGCCTGATCGAACATCAGGCGGTGGAAATCGTCCTCGATCAGCCGGACCTTCCAAGTGTCGTCGGGCAGTTTGAGATTCTCCAGGTTGTTGCTGCCGTTGACGTAGATCAGTCCGAATTCCCGGTCCTTACTGCTGTAGCCCTGCTTGGTGAACCATTCGTCAAGTGCCGTTGCCGCTGGGGAAGCGCGTAGCTGTCCTGACGTTGAAGGAATCCCGAAACCGCCTCGTACAAGGCGTGTTCGTCATCCGTGGGCTTGAAGGGCCGCGTGATTGCGTGACGCTCGGTGTAGCGGATGTATTCCGTGACCTGATTGCGGAGCGTGCGCTTGCAGAAACCAGCCAACCGTTGACGGAGCGCGTCCAGGTTGCTGCCGGCGCTGGCATACTGCGACCGAAACGAATCTACGTCGCCGAACAGATGCTCGTCAATCAACGTCGACAGCCCGTACAGTTCCAGCAGCGAATTCTGGAGGGGCGTAGCCGTCAGCAGCAGTTTGCGGCAAGGCTCGGTAGCCCAGCGGATGGCTTGCCCGATTCTGTTGCTGGGCCGGTATCCATTGTGGGCCATATCACACGTGACGAGTTGCGCCGTCAGATCTCCGACGTGGACATGGCGAATGGACTGGCCAACCGCTTTCTCTGGCGCTGCGTGCGTCGCAGTAAGTGTCTGCCGGAAGGCGGATCGTTGCTGGATCGAGCCTTGGAACCTCTGATCGACAGGCTGGTCGCGGCCGTGGAATTCGCTCAGGGCGTGGGCGTGGTGAAGCGGGATGATGAAGCTCGCGAAATCTGGCGCAATGTCTACCCGGAGCTGAGCGAAGGTAAACCCGGATTGCTCGGCGCCGCCACGTCTCGTGCCGAAGCCCAAGTGATGCGTCTGGCTATGCTGTACGCCTTGCTGGATCAGTCAGACCTGATTGGTGCGGATCACTTGACGGCTGCACTGGCGTTTTGGACGTATGCTGAACAGTCGGCTCGATACATCTTCGGCAGTGCTCTGGGAGATCCGACCGCGGATGAAATTCTGGCCGAACTGCGACGCTGCTCTCCCAACGGGATGACTCGTGATGCGATTCGCGAGAGGTTTCATCGGAACAAACCGTCTGCCGAAATCAGCCGCGCACTGGCTGTCCTGTACGAGTACCACTTGGTCCGCTTCGCGAAGAACAACGAAACCGGTGGGCGGCCGGCGGAGGTGTGGTATGCAAGCCTGTGATCGTTACGCGAAAAACGCGATATGCACCAGAATCGCAACACTTTCCGCGTTTACAGCGTCAACCGCGTACTACGGAGGGTCTGGAGATGACCAGCTATCTTGATCTCGCTCGTGATGCTCTGGCGAAGTATCGGTCGCGTGCGTTGTTGTCGCACATCCGGGTCGGTGCGCGGACGACTGGGATGGAACCCGGTTCCGTAATGCACGATGGTGACCAGCAGCGTGCTGCTGAAGACGGGTTCGCCAGCGAAGACTGGATCGAGACCCGCCGAGACGATGGGCGCATCGAGTGGGTCCGAAGGGACTTTGCCTGCCGAAAAGCTGTGGTAATCGACATACCTGACCCCTGTGTGCATTGTGGCGGCATCGTCTTCTGGTGGGATCATCGAGATCCACGGTACGCGCGAAGCCGATACCGAACGAGACGCTCCAGAGAGCTAAAACGCTGGTTGACCAGTACCAGATAATTCTCCGGTCCGAGGATGGCGAATGGTACGGGCGGGGCCTCGAATTGCCGGACGTCTACGGCGATGGTGCAACTCCGGCAGAATGCATCAAAGATACCGGCGAAGCATTGGTGGCAGCCGTCGCCTACATGTTGGAGACAGGACAACGCCCACCCTCGCCGGCGCGAGAAGGGAGACGAACCGAACAAGTGAACGTCCGCTTGACCGCGGACGAAAAGCTGCTGCTCGAAACGACGGCTCGCCGCAAGGGCTTCCAGGGGCTGTCAGATTTCATTCGGAATGCTGCGTTAGACGCGGCAAACAACTGATTGATGAGGTTCAGCACGCGGCGCAAAATCCGGCGCAGTACGTGCATGTAAGTGCCCGTACCCAGCGGGAAGCCCAGGGGCACAGCACAAAATATACCACACAATACGACCGTACACCTAATAGTACAATTGAACGAGTAGGCCCGGAGGGATTCGAAC
>SKKK01000502.1 GCA_007121535.1 Planctomycetaceae bacterium
GATTTTGTTCGGCGATCCACTGCTGACGGATGCACTGCGCGTGGTGGCGGCCGACGTGGCGCTGCGGGCCGGTGTGGTGGAACCCGGGTGGTTGCTGCTCAACGGCGCGGGGCGGCATCGGCTGCAGGCGGCGCTGATGGCCACGCACAGCCTGTGCCGCTGCGCCGCGGTGGCCGGTGTCTTGGCCCTGGGGTATGGTTTGATCGGGGCGGTGACAGGGATGGTGCTGGCCAGCGCCTTGAATGTCCTGCTGGTTGTCAACGTTCTACCGGTGCGGTCCCACAGGCACCCGAAGCGTGAACGAGAGGGGACGAATGAAGAGCTCGCTGACGCTGCGGGTTACAAGGTGGGGCGCGACCGACGAGCGATCTCTGATTCTCCGTTCGCTGTCAAAGACCTGCTTCGCTGGCTGCGATTGGCGCCGGCCGCGAACTTGATCCATCACGTGGCGGTGGCCGGTAACCTGTGGTTGGCCAAGGCATTGACGTCCGACGCGGAGGCCGTCGGCGTGTATGCCGCCTGCTACATGCTGGCTTCGACGCTGTTGCCCACCAGCGCGATCCTGTCCGCCACTTGTTTCCGGCGGGTGGCCGGGCTGGTGCAGTCCGAGCCCGCTGCTGCAGCCAAGATCCTGCGGACGGTGCTCGGCGGCGCGTGCCTGCTTACTTTCGTGTCGATCATCGCGATCTCGTTGTGTGGCGGCCCTTTGTTGCGTTTCGTTTTCGGCGATGCGTTCGCCGGCGCAACGCGCCTGCTGCTGCTGATCTGGTTGGGGATGACGGGAACCGCGTTGACTTGGTTCTTTTGCGAGATGCTGGCCGCGGCGCAGGCCCTGACCGTCCGGCTGTGGGCCGCGATATGGAGCGGTATCGGCTCGGCCGTGGCGACGACCGTGTTGCTGCCATTGGGCGGTCTGCCCGGTGCAGCCGCCGGTCTGCTCGTCGGCTCGATCCTGGGAGTGGTATTGAGCGGTGCGGCGCTGTACCGGATCGTGGGCGGTCTCTGGCCGACGATGCCTTTCATGAACCGGGTTTCCCCCAACCGGGAAGACCATAGCCGTCCCGAGGAGAGTCCATGACTTCTTTTTCCAGCGGAACGGAGCCGGTTGTCCAGCCCAGGGTATCGGTGATCGTACCGGTGTATAACCGGGCGGCGCAGTTGGAGCGATTGTTGGCTGCCTTGTCGCGTCAGACGCTGGCAAAGGAATGCTTCGAAATCCTGGTCTGCGACGACGGCTCCCGCGACGACGTGGCGGCGGTGGTCGGCCGATATCGGCAAAATTGCGGGTTGGACGTCCGGCATCTTTCTCAACCCAACCGAGGACCCGGCGCGGCGCGGAACCTGGGGCTTGCCGAGGCCCGAGGGCCGTTGTTGGGTTTTACCGACTCGGATTGCGAGCCTGCCGAGGACTGGTTGGAGGCGATCGTCGCCGCCTTCGAATCCGAGGCGGTCGGCTTGATCGGCGGGTGCATCGAGTTCCGGCGGGCGGAGCATCTGTCCGGCCGCTGCGTCAACTTCCTGATGTCCAGTTCCTTGGGCGGCGGCGGAGCGAGGAACCCGCGGGCGCGGATGTCGATGAAGTACTATCCGCGCACGTGCAACATGGCCGTGCGGACCGCAGTGGCTCGTGACGCGGGCGGGTTTCCTCATCGCCGGTACGGCGAGGACATTGCGTTCAGTCATGCGGTGCTTCAGACCGGGGCGCGCATCGCCTACGTACCGTCGCTGCGCGTGGTGCATAACGAGCGGCGGTCGTTGGCCGAGGTATTCCGTGAATCTTGGCGCAAAGGGGATGCCCGAGTCCGCTTGGCGCGCCATCACGGGCTGCACGAGTTGATCCACGCGCTGCCGGGACTCTTTTGTCTGTACCTGGTCATCGCGACGTTGGCAATCGCGGTCCGCCCGGACTTGGTTCTGATAGCGTCGGTTCCCGCCGCGTTGTACGGTGTGGTGCTGGCCATCCTGGCGATCCAAGCCGGGTGGACGCTGCGAAGTCCCGTCGCTGCGGTCGCCGTACCGATGTACGCCGCGGCCATGCATCTGGGCTACGGCCTGGGCTACTGGGCCGCCTGGATCGCCTCAATCCGCTCGCCACGCAGTACCGACGCGCTGGACCGATGAATCTTGATAGGCCAGTCATGCGTCAAGATAACCATCGAATCGCCGATGTTGCCAAAGATGTGGGCAGAGGTATGCCCGCCCACCGACACCATGATAGGCGGGTGGCACCTATCTTTTCGGGTCGAGCACCAATTCCAGGTCGGTCAGTGGTCAGTGGGCAGTGGTCAGGGGTCGAGGGTCCGATGAGCGGACGCGGACGGATTCGGATTCCCAGCAGATTCATGAAGTTACCGACACCCGGGATGACGTGCGGGATCTGATCCTGGGTGTGAGAAGCTCGTACGAGGTGTCCGCGCTTTCCGTGATCTTCGATGAAATCACGGTGATGGCGCCCGCGGACCTCTACCTGGTCGAACGTAACGGTTGGCCGGTTTCCACTCCCGAAGCCTGGCCGGTCGCTTTGCGTCACGAGCCGGGCCGACAGCCGCAATCGCCGTCGGGGACGGATCTGGAGTTCATCGAGAGCTGCCTGCAGGTCATTCCGGACTTTGTCCGCCGCGGCGCGGATGCCAAGACCTACGAAGTGGAGACCAACGGAAAACGCGTCAAGCTGCGCTTGTCTTGGGCCACGCCACGCCGGACGGGAATCTGAGGGACAGCAGCCCGGACTCTCATGTCGGTGATGTAGACCTCCGCTCCCGCTTCCTCGGCCCGCCGGCGCAAGTGTCTCGCCCAGTAATCGCCCCACTCGACGTGCTCGCCCGTTTCGTTGTTCATGGAGTACAGCTCGTGCGTCAGCTTGAGGAAATCAGGCCCTTGGGGTGATTGAACAGATTGTCCTGCCAGGATCCGCCCAGCAGCAGAATCGGTTCGCTCTTGTACTGCCAATAGGTCGGATTCGCGGGATACGATCGGATGCGGTCCGCCTCGTCGCGGATCGAGGGCAGGGGATCGCGGCGTTCGCCTCGCGATCCGAGAGGATAGGCCCGCAGCCTTGCGGAGGTGGCCAGGCGAACCTGGGCGTTCACCGGCTCGGCCAGTACCGGCAGGGTGCCGTCGGCTTCAAGAGCAAAAAAGCCGGTGCGGAGCGGCATTCCCGTATCGGCATCGACCGATTCCACTTCCCACGCCGAACGGGGATTTACCGGGGCGTCGCGTTGCCCGGTGTTCAACGAGCGGGCGACCGCGGTCAGCAACATACGCCGCGAACGCTGGAGCGGCTGGCCATCGAGCGAAACCAGACTCAGCGATGCAAACGGGGTGACACACCTGATCGTGAGCGGTCCCAGCTCGATCTCCCCGGCCGCACCGAGCTGGCCGGTGGCCACCGCCACGTTGTCGGCGACCACGGTGAACAGCCCCTGCTGCCGATCGAGTACGATTTCGCCCGTATCGCTACGGAAAACGTTGCCCGCTTCTTCGGGAGGCGCGGCGCCGGCGAGCCCCCAATGGTTTGCCATCTGCAGGTACAGCCGGTGCAGCCAGGCGGGGTCGCGGTCCTCGTCGGCCGTGGCTGCCGGGAAGATGCAAAAGCGGTCGTTGTAAAACCCCACGGCGGCGCCGTCGCGCTCGATAATCCGGCTGCCCACGGGGATAGTATCGCGTACCAGCCGGGTATCGAAGAGGTCCGAGCCGGGTTCGGTCCGAAGGCCTGGGAAGATCTACCGCGCCGAGTGGCCACGGTCAGACTTCATGGCGACTTGGCCCACAAACGGCCAGTCGGCGAAGACGATGGCCCGCTGCGCCAGCCCGTAGTCGCCCGAGGCGGAATGACCCGAGGCGATCACCACGTCGGCGTCAGAGGAACTCGACGTGGTTTCGCATTCGATCGGGCGTGCAGCATTCATGGACAAGCAGCAGCATCTGCAGCAATCTGCCGACAGCGTACTTTTGCTGGTGGCAGTAGCAAACGCCCGCATGCTCGATGCCGCTGCTTGCGAGAACTAGGAAGTCGTCGTCATGGGTGACGATGACGCGTCCATGGGCGAGAGCGTACGCGATCTGATCTTCGTCGGCAGACCCTAGCAGTAATGCTTCGGCAGTAGTTGTCACGTCCACCCCATGGCTGCGAAGCCCAACAGCGATCGCAGTCCGGACGCTCTCGTCAAGATGATACCGGATCATCCGAGGCGTCCCTCCTGAAGCGAGGGTCGAGCTTGGAAGGATACTTGCTGGCGAGCTGCTCGACCAGCTCCCGAGCCTGCCGATCCTGACGTTCAAGAAGCTCGCGATTGTCGTGGTAGTACATCAGCGCGGCGTATACATCGGCGATGGTCAACTGCGGGAACTCGCCGACGATCTCTTCCGGCGTCATGCCCCGAAAATCATGCCAGATATGGACATCCCATACTCGAATCCGAGTGCCCGCGATGCATGGCTTGCCCCCGCATACCCCAGGATCGGTACGAATATGACGCCGCTCGGCGAGTTCGCATTGCGCTGTGTCCATTGCTTCCATTTGATTTTGAGTGCTCGAAAGGCTCGACTCCCCAGCGATTGTCGCGGGAAGTCCACGATTTCCGACGGTGCCCACACAGCACGTTCGCCTTCCAGATTATACCCTGGTTCGGTGTCGAACGACTACCGCCAAGCCGTCTCGAATTCCTCCGACAACTCTTTCGATCTAGCTCAGCATCCACTAATTGGGGCAAAAAGGGGGGGCAGTCGGAACTGCCGAGGAATGCGATCGACACCGACTGATATGGAATCCAAACACCTGGGCAGGTTGCGTGCGAGGCAGCCCTCAATGGTGGACAGCTCGCCCAACTCTGCAAAGTCCGTCCGGATAGGTGCAAAAAAGGCCCCACCTAGGACGACATTCTTTTTGATCCCATCTAACGGCCGGCTGCGCTGGTGGTCGGCGGTGGAAAGAGCCAGAGTGGTGGGTGGCTGGGCCAGATGTGCCTGCTGGCTCCACGGCAACTTGGCTTCGGCCTATCGACCATTAGCGATGTGAACCACGAATACCACGAAACACACGGAAGAAACTTCGCCCCGCTTCGGCAAATGCAGTGGTTGTAACGAGTTGCGTGTTTTCCGCTTGCGTTTTTCTGTTCATCCCCCGTCAAATGCCATAATGCGTAATCGCCGCCGCTGTCTCGTTCTGATTCTGGCGTGAAGTAGGTGGCAGCGGTGCGATCCGACACACAACCGAAGCTTGCTCTTCCGACAGTGTCTCTCTTCAAGGCCGGTGTTTGCCGCCATGGCCAGCTCTATTCATGCCAACGCTGATCCCACTTTCCAGGTGGACGGGCGCCGCAGCGTCCTCGAAGTCCTTTTCGGCGTTTTCCAATTCCTTGGCCGTCTTGCCGCCGAACAGCAAAGGACATTCCCCTTGTAACGGCGGCCCATCGAGTTGAGGACGTAGTTGCGACCCGCCACGGCCGATGGGGCCGCATACAAGACGCCTGCGTGAAACCGCGGGCTATGCGGCTGCGACGGCCGAAGGCCCGGCAGCACGAATCCGCTTCGGGATGCTTACTCATCGCAGCGGCGGAGGTGCAGGATGGCCGTCTCGTCGTAGGTGGGCACACGGATGGCAAGCGGTCGTTCGCCGGCCTCAATCACCTCGCCCGCCCGGCCGCCCGCATTGCGGTAAGCGTCGGTTTTCGGCTCGTAGACCACGACCCGCCAGCGGCCCGGAGCAAGCCGCAGCGCCACCTTGCCTTCCCGGCCGCCGAAGAGCTGCACAAGATACTCGCGGCCGGTGCGGCCGATGGCGTTCACGCCGGGGCTGCCCTCCGGCAGACCGGCCACGAGATCGGCTTGGGTCTGGAAGTGCCAGAACTCGACGTCGGCCAGGAAGCGGCCCAGCCGCTCGACCGCCTCGTACTGGAAATCGCTAATCGGAGTCGTTTCGTTGCCACGGGGGCGATGGAACCGCGAAGTGGCGGCGCCGCCGGTCAGCCGCGACCAGAGCACCGCCGTGCCGCCATCGGGATCGTTCAGGTAGTCTTTCGAGACCACCAGCGGCTTGATCCGTCCCGCCGCGGCCATCGCCTCCTGGTACTGGCGCATCCGCTGCGCCCCGCTGAAAACTTGCCACCAAACCTGGAAGTTGCGTCCGAACCTGGCCCCCGAGACCCTCTGGGCCACGTCGACGAAGTCGTAGCGGTCGTCGGTCGCCAGTGTCAGCGGGTTCAGGTCGGGGTCGCACTCGCCCATACCCTCGCGGCCGGTCGTCGAGGGCATGTCGCCGATCATGGCGCCGGCGGGCAGCCGCTGGCGGAGATACTCCGCCCAGTAGCGGCTCCAGGCCAGCGTGGCCCGCGACTCGTTGGACAAGTTCCAGATCGCGTTCGGGTAATCGCCGGCAATCCCGATCAGGTGATCGACGTAACGCTGCTGAAGCCCGAGGACCACCGAGTTGCCGTTCGCCCCCGGCAGCGTCTCGTAGAACGGTGCGACGCAGGCCCGCGTCGTGTGGGGAAGGACCTGCCGATCGTAGTTGACGTTGTTGTCGGGGTTGAACGGGTGGCCGTTCCAGGCGTAACCAGGACCGGGCTCCGTCCGCCCGCCAACTCCACCGGTCACCGACCAGTCGTCCCATACCTCCAGGGAGACAAGGATCCCTCGCTCGCAGGCCGCGTCGAGGTACGTCCGCAGGCGCTGCTCCCATGCTGGCTCGAACTGCGCCAGGTCGTAGCGGCCATCGTCGAGCCGCTTCCACGGCTGCAGGACCGATTCCACGGGACCATCGCCGTGGCGGTACAGCGGATCGTAGGGCATGCAGCGGACGAAGCCACGGATGTGCGGGCTGTCGATGCGGGCCATGACGGCGGCAAGGCGTTCGAGGTCCAGAAGCAGTTCAAACTGCGCGGGGCGGCTGATGGGCGTCCAACTATGACGGTGCGTCGCGCCGATGGCGAAGAAGGGCACTCCCTCCATAGCGAGGTACCGCGGGTTCTCGGCATAGGGTTGCACCCTGGCGGCTCCACCGCCGTCTGCCGCGGCGCGAAGTGCCCAGGCGTGTAGGGCTGCCACAGCCAAGACGATTGCGGTGGCCCGGACTGCTGCTGGCTTGGTTGGGGACATCGGGAAACTCCTGTGTCGTGAATCGTTGAAGTATCCTCATTGTTCCATAACGAATACCGATTTACTTCCTTGAAATCGGAAAGTTCTTGCGGGATCCTAAGGTCATGGTCCATTGCCATCCCACTCGTGCTGTTCGAGACGTGTCAACCAAGTCGAGCCTCAGGACGCTGCCGAGAAGTCGCAGAAAAACAACCGCTCTAAGGACCATACCAACATCGTCTGGCAAGCGGGGGGAGATAAGACACTCGTGGTGGGATCGGAATTGGAGCAAGAGTGGTTGGCGCGTGCCGCAGCAGGTTGTCGCGTACCTGGCCATAGGCGTCCAAGTGGCGGCGGATCAGGTCTTCGCGTGTCTTGTCGCGAAGGCATGTGGAGGTGGTGGCGACGATCCCCTCGATATCGTACTCGTTCGCATAGACCAGGAAACGCACGAGCGACTGCTCGTCATCCGGTTCGTTGGAGATGTCGGTCAGCGCTTGTTCATTCGACTTCGCCTTTTAGAAATAGGAAACTTGACCCCTCGGCCGGGCCGGAGAAGACAATCTCGTCGACGTCCTATCGACCGCCGTTCGCTGCCCCTTCGGCCAGCACAAGCACCGCCCAGCTTCCTTCGCCCGGCGTTTGCAATTCCAACGTCCCGCCGCCATCGGCGCTTCGTGGCCCCTGCCACTTGCTGCGGTTGATGTCCAGCCAGCGAACTTGCAGCTTGTTTTTCGCGGCGGAGACATCCAGCGTCACCGCGCCGCCGTCGGGGAAAAAGACGGCGTATTGGCGGCCCGGCTCGGCCAGGCAGTAGGCTTCGTTCGGCTGCCGGTCGCTGAGCAATTCGTTGTGCGGCTCGCAGACGAAGACGTTCATCGCATCGGTCAGCATGCGCAGGCTGCGGATGTGCGTCTGCGCCTGTTCGTTCAGTCCGATTCCATAATAGCCGGGTCGAACGCCCGGTCGGTGAAAGCGGGCGGCGGCGACGCCGCCCAAAATATTGCGCCACAGCTTGTTCGTGCCTTCGACCGTACCGCCACCATGACGTTGGCCGCCGTAGATCTTGACGTTGTTCATCGGGCGCGGTGGATCGGCGACCAGCTTCCGAGCGGCCTGCATGTTGTCCCAGTGCGTCTGGCCGTGCTGGTGGTTGTTCTGCGAGGTATCGACGAACGAGTACAGATCGGGATGGTCGAACGTGTGGCGGTGCATCGGGCTGGTCAGATCGTGTGCATCCCACATCTCGGTCACGTGTACGCTGACGCCGGCCCGCGTTGCACGGTCGCGAATGAACCGGGCCCAGTACGCACTCCAGTGCTCGGACTCGTTCGTCTCGTTACTGACGCAGTACAGCACGTTGGGGTATGTCAGCGAGATCGACAACATCTTGTCGACGAACGATTTCTGGTATCGTAGCACGATCGGGTTATCTTCCTGCTGCGGCGTGGTTCGGAAGAACGGGTTTTCTCGCCGACCGGGGTGCGTGTCGACCCGCTCGGGCAGTCTGGACTGCTCGGCCGAGTAGTTGATATTGTTTCTCGGATTGAACGGCTGAGCCGACCAACCCAAACCCGGATAATGTGGAGCGCGGTCAGCGGCGTAGTCGAATCTATCGAACACCTCGATCTGCACGATGATGTCCCGCTGGGCAGTCATCTCCAGGAAGTTGCGGAACCGAGCCCAGTAGGTAACATCGAACCGGTCCAAGTCGTACAGACCGCTCTCGGGATCGCGGTGGAACGGGTAGAGATTGTCGTCGTTGTATACATCGCTGCTGTCGTCGGCGCGGTCGCGGCTGGACATCGTATTTCGTACATAGTTGCCCCCGACGGAGACCAGCAGGTCCAGGTGAGCCTCCAGACCCTCTGGCCCGATGTTGGGGTGATTGAACAGGTTGTCTTGATCGCTGCCGCCCAGCAACACAACGGGCTGCCCACTGTACTGCCAATAAGTCGGGTTCCCGGAATACGGCTGGATGCGGTCGGCGTCATCTGCCAGCGTGGAACCGACCGCACAGAATTTCATGATTACCAACCAAGCAACGATTCTCGTCAGCCGCTTTCCCAAATGTGACTTGACCATTCGTCCAAATCCTTCTTCTTAATGGGGTTAGTTTCTCGATTTGCGGTTGCAAAGTTTTTCGAGGTTGCACAGTACTCCTGATGCCTACGGGCATAAGCACCCGGCCAGGAGTTTCTTGACGGAACCAGAGTCGTAGGATGGACATTCTTGTCCGTCATATACCGCACGACGGACAGGATGTCCATCCTACATTGTGTACAGAAACTCCTGGCCGGGTGCTTACCGCAGCGGCCGATGGAGCGAGGAGGCTCAGGCGCAGTAGCTTTGACTTCATCGTGGGAAAACCTTGATCTTCGGTCTGATGCGCCCCGGCCGTAGCAGGTGGTGCCGAACTGGTGAAACGGGGTGCCAGGGCTTACGGCAAGCGGGTGCAGCGGAATTCGCCCACACCGGCGGCTTCGCCGGTCAATGGGACCGAGACGACATCTGTGTCGGCGAAGACGATCTCAGTGTCCAGCACCTTTCCCGCCTGGTCGGTCATCCGGATCGTGGCCCGCTGGGCGCTTTCCTCGATGACTTCCCAGCGGCCATAGTTGTTTTCGGACCACGGTCCCAGCCGCGACGTCGAGGTGTACGATCCGTCCTTCTTGAATTCCAGATCGATGGTTCCCGTTTCCAACGCCTCCAGGATTTTGCGGACGATCGCCTCCTTGATCGGATTGCTGCCTCCCTCGTCCAGCTTGCGTTGGACCGCCGCCTGGTCGAAGCGGACGCCTCCGGTCCATTTTCCGGCCAATTTGTCTTTTGCCGTCGGTCCGCAACCGCTGACCACCAGCGCTGCAACGACCGTCACCCAGACCCATTTTCGATCGACTTCATCAATCACGACTCACCTCCTCCGCTATCTGCGGTCTCAAGAAACTTCAGTACTCCGATTTTCAGCGGGAACCTGAACGATCAACATCCGCAATCGGAACCCATGTCCGTGTCGAAGATGATCCGCACCGGTTCGCCGCGGGCGGCCGAGGGATAGCCCGCGAATGGGTGGGGGAAGATCGAAACAAGAATCAGCAACGAAAACCTCTTGTTCATCATCGGTGAACTTTTCCGATCAGGGAATAGGATTCTCATCAGTAAGGACGACGACACGGACTTCTTGGTCAGCCGTTGCATTATAGCCCAGCCAGGCCGTCGCCACCATCAGCAGGGCCGCGACGGCGCGGAGCGGATCAAATCGTTTCGTTGACATCACCATTCGTCTTCCTTTCAAAGCGTTTTCCGTCGGCCAACACGAGCACCGCCCAGTGGCCTTTCGCGGGCGTTTTCAGGTCCAGTGTTTTGCCGCCGGTCGCGGTTTGCGCATCCAGCCACGCACTGCGGCCGATATCCAGCCAGCGGATTCGAAGCGATCCCCGTGCTGCGGAGACATCCAGTTTGACGTGCCCCCCGTCGGGAAAATAGACCGCGTATTGTCTACCCGGTTCGGCCAGGCAGTAGGCTTCGTTCGGCTGCCGGTCGCTGAGCAGATCGTTTCGCGGCTGGCAGACGAAGACGTTCATCGCGTCGGTCAGCATCCGCGCGCTGCGGATGGTCGCTTGCGCCCGCGGGCTCAACCCCAGCCCCCCACCGACTCGATTTCTCGTGGTCGCGGCTGCCTTCAAGCGGATGGGGGCGGTGGAAGCGGGCACTCGCCCCGCCGGCGAAGATGAAGCGGAACATGCGAGCTACCGACTCTTCCTCGCCACCCGTGTTGTAGAGCTTCACCGAGTTGATCGGGCGGGGGTTCCCGGCGATGTACTCGCGGACATCAAGCGTGCGCTCGTAGTTCCCGACACTCTGCGAGATGTCCAGGAAATTGAACCGTCGGGGATGGTTCATGATGTGTCGCTGATCGGGTTGCCGGACGTCCCCGGTGCGCCGCATGTCGGTGACGAAAACCGTTCGTCCTGCTTCACGGGCCCGTTCGTGGATGTAGTCGGCCCAGTAATCGCCGAAAGCCAACGCTTCGCCGCTCTCGTTTTGGATGCTGTACAGGACGTTGGGGTACCCCAGCGTGATCGAGAGCATCTTGTCGACGTAGGCACGCTGGTAGCAGAGCACCAATTCGTTGTTCGCCAGCGCCGGCACGGCGAGCCAGAAGGGGTGCTTGCTGGGCGTGGCAACCGGTCTGTAATTGACCTCGGTCGGCAACCCGGATTCCTCGGCGGTGTAGTTGACGTTATTCGCCGGATTGAACGGGTGCTTCGACCAGCCGCCCAACGACTGGTGGTCCCGGAAATGGTCATGAGGATCGAAGACCTCGATCTGCACGATAATGTCCCGCTCGCTGGTCATGCGGAGAAAGTCGTCCAGTCTCCACCAGTAGTCGTCGTTGAACACGTCGAGGTCGAACTTGCCGTCCTCGTCCAGGGGGATGCCCGGTCCGGCGCGCTGGACGTAGGCGAATAAGTTCCCCTGGTTTCGATGGCTCATCGTGTTGCGGACGTAGTTACCGCCCACGGAGACGAGCAGGTCGAGGTGCTGCTCCAGACCGATCGGGTGATTGAACAGGTTATCCTGCCAGCTACCGCCCAACAGCAGCACAGGTTCGCCTTGGTACTGCCAGTAATACGGGTTCCCGGGATACGGCTGGATGCGATCCGCCTCACCGCCTCGTGCTGCAACGCTCCAGACGGACATCAGCAGCAGAATCGCGACGAATTGTTCAACTCGGTAACGAGCAAAGCGTTCCGAAAACATGTCGAATATCTCCTTGTAAGAGGGACGATTGCTACCGGGCCAGCACCAGCATAGCCCGCTGATCCCTACGGGGGCTTTCCGTTTCAGCTTCCTGCCGCCAGTGACGGCTTGACGTTTCTGCCAGGCAGTTGTCCCCGGTCGGCTGGGGTTGCGCCGGTCACCTCGACAACGACCCGTTGAAAACGCGTCAGCGGCGGAGTCCCATCGTCGGTCACTTCGAGAAGAAGATGAATGGTGTCTCCCGTGCGTGCGTCCTCGGGAACGACGATAGCGGCCTCCGGGCCGTTCGTGTCTTCGATCCGCACCGCGCCTCGGTAGGTCCCGGCTTCGACGTATTGCCACCACGAATACGCGAGTTCATCGCCGTCGGGATCCGAAGCACTGCCGCGTAGTTCCACCCGTTGGCCCGTCCGCGCGGTCAGGCGGCGCGGATGCTTCAGCGTGACCACCGGCGGGCGGTTCACCTGGCCAGGGGCCTTCCCGTTCCATAATGCGCGTGCCGCGAAGTCGTTTTGCAACACGGGAATCCAGCGGGTTTGAGCGTAATAAGGGTCCGGTTTTCCCGTAAAGGGATTGAGATCCACGACGGGCGTGTCCGCCTCTTCCGACTCGACGTCGTTCCATTTGCGCGGTCCCTTGTTCGATGCCTTGAAACGCCCGCCCAATCCGCCGTAAGATGGTGGGTCGCCCGGCTGCCGTAGACCGAACGCGGGGTCAAGATTGTACAACCATGCCGGCGTATCCCACTCGGAAATGAGATCGTACTGTTGGTGGCCGCGCCGGATCGTTTCCTCCATCTGGTGAAAACGTACATCGTAGTCTCCCACCACCGGCTGGCCGTCGCCGTAAGTGAAATAGCGAGCCAGCAAAGGTCCCCGATCGTTCAGAATGTTGGCTGAAAACCACTGACCATCCAGGTTCCGGTGGAACGCTTTCGGCGCGCTGCCTCGCCAGCCATAAGCAAAGCCGCGAGGCTGGCGGCGGTTAAAGATCGCTTTGATATCGGGCCGATTCGGTAGAACGTATTCCTCGTAAGTCATGTCCTGGCCGAGTATGATGTACAGGACGGCCTTTTCACTCACACGCCGATGGATCGTTTCCCATTGATCCGTTTCTCGATAGGCTTGCTCGATGCACTTCAGCGCCCGAGCCAGCGTGTTGGTGCCGCCCCAGATCTGCACGTGGACGGGGCCGGCTTTGTCGTCGAGCAAGACTTGGCGGATCAGTTCCGAACCCTCCGTCACCTTTTCCATCTCGCCCTCGAATTCGATATTGCCCACGCGGACAAGGCTCTTGAGGTGCTTCGGCGAGGGAAAATCCGGTTTGTGCCGGAGCAGGTTTTCGTGGCTCTTCGCGTACAGATCGATAAAACCCTGCATCCAGTTCGTTCCCGTCCAGCGAAGTTCCGTTCGCTCGCCGTAGCGGCGAGCTGTGTGAGGCATTCGCGACGTGAACCGGGTTCCCCGGCCGTCCCCCGCGTAGTGCCACATGGAACTGGTGTAGACCAAACCTTCGGTCTCGAATTCATTCGCATAGTGCAGAAAGCGGATGAAGCCGTTCATATCATCGATTTCGCCATCGGTCGTGATGATGATCCGGGGCTTGCTCTGCTCGGACCATGCAGCCTGCGTCATTCCGAAAGCTGAAAGAGGAAGGCAGAGAAGGCAGACGGTTTTGCAGTTCATGAGTCGGTAAGCACCGTTCGAGAAATAACTGACGCACTATCTGACCCCCTCACCCTGCCCTCTCCCCAGAGGGGCGAGGGGACATCGGACAGTTATTTCTCGAACGGTGCTAACGTCCGTCCAGATGGTGGGCATGATGATGGGCGTAGAAGATAAATCCGTCGGAATCGGCGACGACGCCCGTGTAGCGTAGTTCGGCTCGTCCATCAGGTAATTCCCGATCAGCGCCGGGTGGCCCTTCGTGGCCTCGGCAATCTCCGTCCGTCAACCGGGAAGACATGTTGCGGGCATCAGCCGGCGTCAGGTTCAGACCAAATCATTTTCGCCCGTGGGACTCAGCAGATGCGGGCCGATCCCCTGGCTGTCGGCCAGATCGGAAACGTCCAGCAGAAACAGATGGCAGGTTCCGGTTTCCGCGTCGCCTCCGTGAAACAGGATCCATTTGCGGTCCGGGGTCAGCCGCGGATGAAAATGGGCTTTCTGGCCGCCGATATAGGTTGGCCAGGTGCCCGTCAGCCGCTTCCACGTGTGCTGGCCACTGTCCCGGTCCAGCCGCACCAGGGCGTGCATGTCGTGCTCGTCGAACTCGTCCCAGCTCGTCGAATTCTCGTAAAAGAACAGCTGTCCCGCCGGATCGCAACCGGTGTGGATGTACTGGAAATGCCCGGGCATCAGGAACTCGAACCAGCGGGTGGCCAGCGGATCGAACAACCCCAACCGGCGCTCGTCGGGCACCTCGTAGGCGATGCCGCGCGCGGTGGTGGGGCAGTGGATGACGCCTTGGCGGAGCATCCGGGCGTCACCGCTGGCGAAATCGGTCAGCATCATCCCGGGCGCGTCGGCCGGATGCGTGACGACGAAGTGCCGGTTGCCGTAGTCGGTGACGTGGAACACGGCGCTGTCGATGCGGCACAGCGTTTGTTGGCGTCGCGTATCGAAGTGGTAAGCGGCCACCACGGCTCCTTCGCACGGTTCGCCCCAAATCGATCCTTGGGGAACGTGGATGTACACCAGCCATTGTCCGTCAGGCGTGCAGGCGGTCCGCCCGTAGGCGTCGCGGTCGGGCGGGATCTCGAACAACGGCTCGTCGTGCAGCGTGGCCACGTTCACCGCCCGCACCCGTCGTCCATCGAAATACACGGCCAGGTTGCGGGGAACGTTCAGCGAGCTACGGTGGTCCAGCACCCCGCGGCCCGAGTCGACGCACCAGGGCCGCCATTGGGTGTCCTCGCACGTGGCGTGGGTCAGTTGAACCGATTCGGCCGTGGTCAAGTCCAGCCGGTGCAGTTGCAACTGGCCGTCCGCCGACTTGTGGTACACCACGTACCGGTTATCCGCCGTGATGCTGGGCACGTAGTAGTACAGCGGATAGCACTGCGAATCGCCCCAGGTAAGCTGCACGGCCAGGCGGCCGGTTTCGGGCGCCTTCAGCCGCTTGAAACGCGGGGAGATCGCCATCGGCTGCACAGGAGACCGGGCAGCGACGGCGTGTCTGGCAGCCAGCGTCAAGGCCACTCCAGCCTGAAGAAACCGGCGTCGGTTCATGCGGGTACTCCTTGGAGGTTGAAAGTTGAGTAAAGGGGCCGGGAGTCGTTTTCGGCCCAGTGACTTCCGACATGGCGGATCATCGGCCGAAAATGACTTCCGATCTGCCGTGCTCCATCTATTGGGTTCTCGTTCGATTCTGAACACTCACATATGCTCCTTTTCCGCCCGGTCGCCGTTTGGTCCGAATGCCCCCGGGCTTGTCCGTGAGGATCGTTACGCTCCTCGCTGCAAGGGCCTCTTGGTGCGTCCAAAGCTAGCGAGGATCGTCAGCCTCACCCCGGACAAGCCAGGGGCATCGATCGCCGCGAGCCGGGAACATGAACCGGATCAAACCAACGGGGCTTGACACGCACAAATTGAACACGATACGCCCGACTCCGCTGCAGTTTGCCTCGGGTTTCACATTTTGGAAATACTTTCACCGTGTGCACAGCTCACCGTTCACACGTCGGGCAGCAGGTACGGCGCCCGGTAGAAACCATGCACAATCGCATTGGCCTCGTCGTTGTTCTTGATGCACTCGTTCTCGCCATCGACATCCAGCCACTGGCCCAGGGTCAGAGTCCGGTCGTCTACGTCGATTTCGTGGGCTTTCAGGTGGTCGACCATCCGGTCGAACATGTCCTCGAACAGTTCGACTCCGGCGATCCGCTCGCGCACTTCGGCCTGGTTGGCTTGCTGGCCCACGCGGTACGAGATATTGCCCACGTGCGTGACGGCGGTGGAGATGTGCCCGTTCAGGATATCGGCGGCCAGATCTTCCTGGCGTCCGCTGCGGACGGCGGCGATGAAGTTCTCGAAGACGTTTTCACCGCCTCCGAACGTGTGAGTCCGGTTGCCTTCGTGGTCGAACACGTGGCCGGACCGGACCATGGCGTACCCGCCTTCGCAATGAGCACACAGGTCGGTGCGGTAACCGCGGAAAGTCGGGACTTCGTTCGAGCCTTTCGCGGCTCGCAGGTTGTGCACCTCGTACAGGACGGGCGCCGAAGGGTAATCGTAGTAGATGATCTGGGTATTGGGGACGTCGCCGGCGTCGTGGAAGACGAACCGCCCGCCCACGCTGATCACCCGCCTCGGCAAGCCGGGCTCCTTCAGCAGCCACCGGGCCACGTCGATTTCGTGGATGCCCTGGTTGCAGGATTCGCCGTCGCCCTTGTCCCAGGTGAAGCTGCAGTCGTACTGCAGCCGGTCCCGGAAAATCGGGCCGTCGTCGGCCGGGCCGCACCAGAGGTCGTAGTCGACCGAATCGGGGATGGGCAGCGGGGTGTCCCGCAAGCCGATCGAGGTGCGCGGTTTGTTCGCAAACGCGGTGATGTACTGGATCTTGCCGAGCCCGCCTTCTTGGAGGAAGCGGATGGTGTCGATCGCCGAGCGGATGGTGCGGTACTGAGTGCCGATCTGGACCAGCCGGTTGTACTTGCGCGCCGCCCGGACCATCCGCTGCCCTTCGACGATATAGTGAGCCAAGGGCTTCTCGACGTACACGTGCATCCCCGCCTGGCAGGCCCAGATGGTCGGCAGCGCGTGCCAATACTGCATCGTGGCCACGGCCACGGCGTCCAATTCGCCGCGCTCGATCATCTTCCGCGGGTCGCTGAATTGAGCCGGCGTGTTTCCATGCTGATCCTGGACCCGAGCCGCCTCGGCGGCACTGCGGCTGCGGTCGGGATCGCACACCGCGGTGACTCGCACCCCCGACTGGCGGGCAAAGCGGTCGATGTGGTGCCGGCCGCGGATCCCGCAGCCGATCACGCCGACTCGGATCTCGTCGTTGGCGCCCAACACGTGGCGCGGCGCCAACACAGGCACCGCGATCACGGCCGAAGCCGCAGCCGTACGCCGGACAAATTCACGCCGGTTCAACATGGCAATTCTCCTGGGGGGTGAAGGTGGGAGTTGACGTCGGTTCGCATGAAAACAGACCATCACGTAGAAAGCTAACGTGCCTTCTGCCACAGTAATTCGATGCCGCGTCACTTCGAAAGTGCAGCGGTTCGACGCCGGTTTTCGGTACTGCTTCTGGGTGCCGCCGCCTCGATCCCGAGCCCGGCAGATTCTCAGCTTAACGCCAAGCCCTGAGAGAAGTCAATACCCCGTGTCGCCGGAACCGCTTTTGTAAGCCGACTCGAAGCGCCAAGAAAAAGGTTCTGCGGCGGAAAACTCTTCGGCCGCGCTGCGCGGCTTACCTGTCGGACAGGCATGACGAAATGTCCTATTCGACTGGTTATTTTCCCCAAATTTTTCCTGGCCTGGGCCTCATTCTATCTTCGTTCAAAGTCGCAACCGATCCACACGCCGTCGTGGTGTTTGGTTGTCCATATCCCGGTTTTTTGTGCTGTTTCTCGATTTGTAAGGAGAGCGAGTCATGTTGTCATCTTCTTCCCGGTGGCGTCGCCATCGGGCGTTTACCTTAGTGGAACTGCTGGTGGTGATTGCCATCATCGGGGTCCTGGTCGCCTTGCTGTTGCCGGCGGTGCAAGCGGCGCGGGAGGCGGCACGGAGGAGTCAGTGTGGCGATAACCTGCGCCAATTGGCACTGGCGCTGCACAATTACGAGAACGTCTACAAGGTCCTGCCTCGTGGCGGAGGCGGGCCGGTGCCATCGCTTGCCCCGACAAGGGTCAGCGAGTTCAGCGGGATCATCGGAATGTTGCCGTATATGGAACAACAGCCACTCTATGACCTTTGGGCAGGCGGTGGCCCGGTGGACACAGCCTTCTTTTGGTATAACCTATGTCCGGCCCTGGGCAGGAAGTTTTCCCCAGACGGACGTCGATGTTCCAAGCCTCCTCTGTCCTTCGGACGAGCAATGGGCACGCCGACGGGGTGTGGGAAGGAAGAGGATGCGACGCGAGCGAGCCGTGCCGCTGCCGGCGTCGAGAACAAGTACGGCAACACGCTTCATTCGCGAGGGGCAGTTGATGGTCGAAGCCGCCCGCAAGTACAACCGCTTGGTGCAAATCGGCACCCAGAGCCGCTCGGCGCGTTCGGCCATCGACACGATCCGCTTTTTGCAGCGAGGGGGCCTGGGCAAGATCGAGTACGTCGTGGCCTTCGCCAACAAACCGCGGACCTCCATCGGCCTGCGCAGCACTGCGTTGCCCATTGGTGAGGACGTCGATTACGACCTGTGGTGCGGTCCGGCCGACGAAGTGCCGACCTTCCGCGGCTATCCCACCGACGTTTGTGCTCACTGCGAAGGAGGCTATGCCATGGTCCGCGCCGGCCACGTTCTCGACCACCAGGGACAGCGGATTCGGACGTTCAGCGGCGGCGAGGACATCTTCGAGAACTTCATCCGCGCGGTCCGCAGCCGGCGGCAGGAGGATTTGGACGCCGAACTGCCTGCCGCTGGCGATGGCGATCATCTCCGCAGCACCGCCCGCGCCCGCCCAAGGGGACGACAAGGCACGTCTCGCCCTGGCTCAAGACGATACCGCCGGACAATTACAGATCCGTATTGACGGCAGGGAGGCGGTCGTCTACCAGTACGCGGCACACTGGGATATGCCGCACTTCTACCCGCTCCGCAGCCCTTCGGGCCAACTGCTGACGGTTCAGAAGACGGAGCCCTATCCGCACCATCGATCGGTCTGGTTTGCCGATACGGTGCAGTTGTCCGGGCAGCGTAGTGTGTCGTTCTATAACGCGATCCGATCGCCCCGCGCTGGCCCGGCCCACCAGCCAACTCCATCACGATATCGCCGGGGAACTTCATGAACACGCGAGGCGCGTTGACGCCGCGGTGCCGACCGCCGGGAGCTTCAGGGGTGCTGTCCAACGGCTTGAACGGTTCGCCTTCGGTCCACACCTCCTCCGGCCCGCTGTCGTCCATGCCCAGTCCCCACTGAGCCATATCCAGCCCGTGGCTTCTCCTTGTTTCTGATTGTTCCGTTCGGAATTCAGGTCGTCGGCCGCAAGATGCGTGCACGGTGCAAGCATCTGTGAAATAGGAAATCTGGATAGTGCTTCGGTAGTTGTCCCAGAATCCGCTGTCTCTTTGCATCTGGAGTCAAACGCTCATTCGACAGCGGATTTATGGAGACAGCGGATAGGATTCGGGATTCCACCATAGAATTTTGGGCTTTGGTTGCAACCTCATCAAGCCGAGCCGCGCTACGCGTACTCCCAATCGGTGATGATGCCGGGCTGCGGGATGGGATAGACGCCGGCGTCGTTAGGCTGCAGCGGGGCATCGGCTTCGTCGGTCAGACGGTCGACGTCGGAAGCCATCTCGTGGTCGCAGTTCAGCATTTCGTCGTAGGTGATGATGCGGCCGGTCCGTCCTCGATCAGCACCTCGCCCGCCTTGATCACGTAGCGGGGCAGTTGGAACATCAGCTCCTTGTCCTCATGTGGGGTGTAGATCGTGACGTCCGCGTTCGGCGCCCGCGGGCCACAGCGTTGGGGCGGGCGGGAGATTGGTGGCAGTCCATTCACGACTCCGTAGCTCAGGGCAGTTGCAGCAACAGCACGGCGTCGCCGACGAAGGGTGACTTGAAATCCCGGGCGTCGCCGCCGCCGATTTGTCCCGTGCCGGGGCTCTCGTGCCAGCGGCCGGTGCGCGGGTCGTACCAGCGGATTCGCCAATCGCCCGGCGGCAGGCTCAGCCGGCATGTCGCCTGCGTTTCGGCGACGTCGGCCGTTTCCGGCGTGCGCGAGTCGGCGTTTTGCAGATAGGCGATGATGGCTTTCTCGCCCGCAATGACCTTGACGGCGTGGCCATCGCTGCCGCCCATGGCGTCGTTGGGTTCCTTGCCGACCAGGGTCAGCCCGGTATCTTGGAAGAAGCGGTGGACGTGGACGAAGTCGTCCGCCCCGCCTTTCAAGACGCCGGCCCGGCGAGCGTCCTGATAGCCTTGGACCCCCTGATGCTTGCCATCATAGGGTTCGTAGGTCCGCAAGCCCCCGTAGGTCGCATGACCGCCGGACAGCAGACTGGCCCACATCAACCGGCGGAAGAAGTAGCGCGGGTTTCGCGGTGCGCGCCAGTGCTCGTAACGGTCTTCGTCCAGCACCACCGGTCGCTCGGCTTGCGGGCGGTACTTCAGAATCACTTCGCCGGCAACTTGGTCCAGATCGTGAAGCGTGATGATGTCGGACCAGGGTGAGTCCACGAATGCGTATCCCGACCGCCGTCGTTGATGGTTGGTCAGCAGCGTTCCCCATGGTTCGCGCGCGGCCATGTCTCGCCCGATCCGGTCGATGACCGCCGCCGGGACCTCGTACGCTCGCTTGGGTTGTCCCTGACTCAGCATGAGCATGTCGTTGGAGATCGTCCACTGGACGTTGGGCAGCGCGCTCAGGCGAGCCTGGGCATAGGCGGCGATCAACCGGGCGGCCGGATCGCCGGCGCCGTAGCGGTTCAATTCCGGACCGTCTTCGCCGTAAGGGATCAATTGCATCTGGACGTGAGGGGCGCGGGCCAACGCATACAGCAGCCGCCGGTCGATTTCCTGCCAGTAGGGCAAGTTCAGTCCGCGCCGATCTTTGGTCAACAGGTCCCGCACGTCGTGACGGCCTTGGCAGAACCAGACGCGGATCTTCGTAACGCCCAACTCCACCGCCTGGTCGAAGTAAGCTTGCCAGCGAGGTTCGGTCGGAGCCACGTAGCGGTAACCTGTGTCGCCGACGTGCAGGAACCAGCGGCCGTCGTCGTAGGCAAACTGCCGCGGATCTTCGGAATGTTGCCGGAGCTTTCCGGGCAGCGGGCTGGCGACGACCTGGAACGATCCGGACTGGCCATCCAGCCCCGCCTGGTCCGATGCCGATTTCCAAGACCACTGGCCTAGCGCATCGCAGTAGGCTCGCGCCTTGAACGTCCGATCCCCGTCAAAGAAACCGTCGACCGTGACCAGCGAACCGTCCGGCCGTGTGAAGGTCACCGTCAGTTTCGCCCCGTGATAGGGATCGTTGATCTCACCGTCGCTTTCCAACGCGACCTCGTACACGCCGCGATGCCAAGCCGACGCCCCGGCAGTCGCCAACGCCCCGCCGGAATCGGCAAGAACTTGCCGAGCCGCCGGCTGCAAGGCAATCGCCATCGAACAGACGGTCAGGATCGTGGCCAGTATCGCGGGACCTGGGATTCTTGTAGCAACACGCATCATCGTCTCCGTGGGTTAGGCAGGTACCAGGGGGGGGTAGCATCATTTTCGGGTGCCGGGGGCGGGGTAGTTCTTGGCTGCGTCGTCCAGGACCAGCACCCAATCCTCGCCCTCGACATTGGTCGGCGGCGCGAACGGCATCGTGTTCTCATTGGTCATCTCCCCAATCGATATCGCTTCCCCGGTTCGGGGATTGTACCACCAGGCACGCAGATTCTTCGAGGCAATCCGTCCGGTATTCAGCGTCACCCGCTGATGGCGCGGGACGTACGCCAGGATGTACGTGGCGTCATCCTGCCCCGGGCGCCCGTCGCGGGTCACTTGAACGCGATCGATCCCTTTGGAAGGTTCCGAGACGATCACGGCCTGATCGGGAATCCGCGTTAGAAACGGTCGGCTCAGCATCAAGCGTTTCAGGTGGATCAACTGGGCAGCGCCGGGAAGGTCCAGGGCCTGGTACCAAGGCGTGACGACTTCCCACAGCGGCCTGCGGCCAGTGTCATACATCTGCCAGATCGGATGGGTCCCGTAAGTATGACCGAAGGCTCCCGCGAAGACAGCCCAGTAGCCATTCCGCCGGACCTGCAAGGCACCGACCGGACGCTTGGCGGGCATGGCGTCGGGCGGATATTCGTACGCGGGTTCTCCGTCTAGCGTCGGCTTCGGCGGTTTCAAGGCATAATCGCGCTCGACAGGAACGTAATTGGTGCTCTGCGGGTTATGGCCACTTTGCAGCATGTTGAAATCCAGCCAATCTGCTTGATGGAACCATGTCGCCGAGGTCTGTCCGCCCACCGGATGAAAGGTCATCAGGTGCCGTCCACCATCGCCTTTGGCCAGACCGCGCACCATCGCTTCGATGATCGCCCGGTGGGCTTCCGTCTCGATGGGCCGGTCACCGCCCAGGATCCAGATGATGTTCGATGTGTTCTTGTACCGCTGCCCGAGCCAGTGGCCGAACACCTCGGCGTTCTCGGACGTGAAGATCTCCGGCCCGACGCCCCACTTCTTATTCCACTTGTCGCCCCACGTCGGCAGAAAGCCGATGTACAAACCGAGCGACTCGGCCTTGTTCACGATGTAGTCGACGTGGTCCCAGTAATCGTTGTTCGGGCCGTCCTTGACGTCGGGCTTCGTCGGATCGTTGTCCACCAGCGGCCGATGCCCGTACGCATTGGGAGTATTCAGCCCGTCCAACTCGGCCAAGGCAACCGCCTGGATGACGTTAAAGCCCTTTGCCGCACGATCCTCGAGATACCGGTCCGTCTGTTCACGGTCGAGACGGTGGAATAGTTCCCAGGCCGTATCGCCCAGCCAGAAGAACGGCGTCCCGTCCTCCTGGACCAGGAACCGTCGGTTCTCCGAGACCCGCAGGCCGGGCAGGTCGGCTAAGGCAGTGACCGCTCCGCCTGCTATCAGGACGACGGTCAAGAAGATTCTCGTTGGGCTTGGTAGTGTCAGCGGTCGTACATCGCGTTTCATGGTTTCGTTCTCCTTCATGGTCACTGTGATTCGGGAGCCCGGAGCCGCACTCGCGGCACAGGGCCTGTTCCATGGGCCGTTACTTCACTTGGCCAGGCAAGGGGAATTCTGCGGTGGCGTCGTCCAGGACCAGAATCCAGTCGCAGCCTCGTCCCGATGTCGGCGGCACGAAGGTTTGGAAGCCGGGTGTATCGGTCGTGTGCAGTTCTCGCGCCTTGCCGGTGCGGGGATCGAACCAGCACTGGCGGATCCTGTGCGAGCGAATGACATTGACGCGGACCGTAAAGGGCTCGCCCCGCGGCGAATAGATGAACACGAAGGAACCGTCGGTCGCACGGGCCGCGCGGACCTTGGCCCCGCCGTGCCTCGGGGCGTCCAGCAGGATGGATTGATCGGGCACGAGCTTGTCAAACGGGCGCGACTCGAAGAGCCGTCGGATGTATCCCATCTGAGTCGCGCCGGGATGGTCCAGCGCCTCGTACCATGGGGTAGACGCCCAGATCACCGGTTTGCGTCCCGGTTGCCACATCTGCCACACGTTGTTGTTGCCGTAGGTATGGCCGCAGGCGCCCGCCAGCAACGACCAGTAGGCCGCTTGACGCACGTCGTAGTCGTCGAAACGCAGGTCGCGATCGGCTCCCGCGTTATAAAAGCCGACCGGGATCGCCTCGTATCGCGGCTCGCCGTCCAGCGTCGGTTTCGCCGGGGTCAGGCCGTAATCATGCTCGGCGAACAGGCCCGTATCGTGATCGCGGGCTGCGTGGGACGACTGGAACATGTTGAAATCCAGCCATTCGGCCTGGTGAAAATAGTCCGATGAAAGCCCGGGACCACGTGGGTGGAACGTCATCAGATGCCGCCCGCCGTCACCCTGCTTGATCCCTTGAGCCATCGCTTCGATGATGTCGCGTTCACGGTCGGTGTCCGGATTCTGATCCCCGCCCAGTATCCAGACGACCGGTTTGCCCTTATAGCGTTGGCCGAGAAAACGCCCGTAGATCCGCGCGTTCTCCGGTGTGAAGATGCTTTTGCGTTTCCAATAACGGCCCCAGGTGGGCAACATGCCTACGACCAGTCCCAGCGATTCGGCCCGGTCGACAATGTAATCGACGTGTTCGAAATAGGGCTCGTTCGGCTTAGTCGGATCGTTCTTCAGCAGCGGCGTATGGCCGTAAGGATTAGGATCGTCCAATCCGCCCAACTCCGCCAGCACCACCGCCTGGATGACGGTGAAGCCCTTTGCCGCCCGGTCCTCGAGATACCGGTCCGCCTCGTCCCGATCGAGACGGTGGAATAGCTCCCAGGCCGTATCGCCCAGCCAGAAGAACGGCGTCCCGTCCTCCTGGACCAGGAACCGTCCGTTCTCCGAGACCTGCAGGGCCGGCGCTTGCGCAAATGCCGGGCTGCCAACGATCAGCCCAACGGCCACAAGGAATAGGGTGCGATTCTTCAGCATTGCGTGTTTCACATTCTGTCTCATGGTCTTCTCCATTTCAGTGGTTGCGATTCCTCCCTTGGATCGACGATTCGGCAAACCCGATTATTGTCGAGTACCGGGGGCGCGTCCCCAGGAAGGCAACATTCCGATGTACAGCCCCAGTTCCGAGGCGCGGTCCACGATGTAGTCCACCGTGTCGCCCAGATAGAAGAAGGGCTGGCCGTCGGCCTGCACCAGAATACGGCGGTTCTCCGACACTCGCAATTCAGGCAGTGCCACGGCGCGGGGCGACGGGCGTTCGGCGCGCGGAGACCCCGGGTTGACCGGGCCCTGCAGGGCGCGGATCTCCCCAAGAGCGGAATGAACGTGGCAAAGGCAAATGGAAGGGCTATCAGCAGGCGAGTCAAGAATTGCATGACGTGGTTGCCTTTCTGTGGCTGATGGTTGTGGTTGGTGGCGGTTCGCTTTCGTTCGGACTCGAGCACACCATCGACCGGCCCTCCCGTAGCGCATGTCCCCATTCTAAACATGAAAATATCCGATTGACTCCCGTGAATCAGGAAAGTTCTTGCGGGATACTAAGATAATGCCCCCCCTTCGATCCCACTCGTCTCGGTTCTTCGCCCTTTCCGAAGCAAGCGGCTCAATGTCTGTCTCAACGGTTGGTCCCACTCGCCTTGACAAGACGCCGTACTGCACGCCGCTGGCTTTGCCGTTCCCGGTCGAGATCCGCGCCGGTACGCGAGTCCATCAGAGCATCACGCTCCGGCTTGCAGGTACGCCGAGCAGCTTTGGCGAGGGTCGCGAGGAAGCCGCCCAACCCGGCGTCGCGGAGCTGACGCTCCCGCCGCCCGCCGATCCCCGCCCGCCGATCCCCGGCTGCCCGTGCCGCGATCTTCCGGTGGTTGACGCCCAAAGACGGTCCCTGAAAACAGGTCGTCCTATCCCCGAAAGGCGGCGTGAACAAGCAGGAAAAGGCGAAAGAATGGCAGTAAACCAGCCAGCAAAGTCCCGGGAAGGTTGCAGTCTTGGCGGACAAGGTTTAGGATTCTTAACGGGCAGTGATCAGTCAAGGATTCAGCCATGCGTTGTCTCGACATGCTGAGGGAATCAATTCGTTGGCGCCTCGTGGGCTTGGCGGCGACGATCGTGCTTGCCGCCGCCCCCTTTACGGTGGCGAACAGCCCATCTTCTCCGGCTGAATCGTCGGTCGACATCCACGGCGATCCCTTGCCGAAGGGTGCGATCGCAAGGCTGGGAACGGTGCGGTATCGGGCGGGCGGCCCGGGCTCGTTCCTGGCCGATAACCGCACCCTGCTCAACAGCGGACGGCATCTCACTTGGCTCGACATAACGACGGGACGGATCACGCGCTCGATCGGGGTGGGAGACGGTAGAGCAACGCTGTTGGCCGTAACGCGGGACCGTTCCGTAGCGGCGGTGGGGGGGTACCGCTCTCGGACGGCCGAGCAACACCGGCAGTATGAGATTCTTTTCGTCGATACTTCAACGGGGAAGGAGTCGTCGCGCCTGGCCATGCACTTTGACGGAGCGTACGAGGTTCCGTCGTGTGCCGCGTTCACGCCCGACGGAACTCGGCTCGCCACTGGCCATAGGGCCGGGAAGGGGGTGGTGCGCATCTGGAACGTGGCGACCGGGCGCGTGGAAGTGGCCCGAAGAACACCCGCTTTCGAAAAGTTCCGGCGGGCCACGAACGAAGGGGTGGAATCGGTCGCCTTTTCTCCCGATGGGACGTGGCTGGTCGCGGCCAGCAGTCACGAGGCGGTCCGTTGGCGATGGCAGAGCGACGAGCCGATGGAGCGGATGGGCCGGGGTAGGCTGCAAACGGCCCGGTTCGCGCCAAACTCGGGAATGGTCGCCGTGGCAGGGCCGCCGCTGATTGGTTCCGCCGGCCGGGGCCCGGCCGTCCAACTCTTCGACGTCGAGACTGGCCGGCAGGTGTTGGAACTGGATGCTCCCAGAGGCGAATCACTCGCCTTCGGCCAAATCGCGTTCAGCGCCGATGGTTCGCGGCTGGTGGTCCCATTCTCCGCGGGTGGGCTGGGCGTCTGGAACCTTCAGAATGGCGAATTGGAACGGATGCTGCCGTGGGAACACCTGGGGCTGCGAATATGGCCCCGCAGCGCAGTCCTCTCGCCCGACGGACGCTGGGCGGCCGCCGTGTGGGGGCAATTGATCGCGGTCTGGGATTTCAAGACCGGTCAACGCGTTGACGAGCAGCGAGTCGGCCACGTGCGGCAGGTGGAAACGTTGCTGGTATGTCCAGCCGGAAGGCAGGTGCTGACGGTCGACGGTGGGGGGCTGGCCGTCCTTTGGGAAACACACTCGGGCCGGCCGGTCGACGTGTGGCGGAACCCCCGGGATAAGCCTGCCACGGTCCACGGTTCGTCCTTTCTGGCCGGCGCGTTCTCGCCCGATGGGCATTGGGTGGCCACCGCGGCCCACGGCGAGGTGGTCCTGCGGAACCGAACGAGCGGCGAGATCGAGCACGCGTGGCCGGGACACCAGGTAACGCATGGCCACGCCGTGCTCCGCTTTGCCCGGGACAGTTGCACGCTGCTGAGTTTCGGAGACGACTGGTTCCTGCGGGCATTCGACGTGCGAACGGGTGAACGGACGCAGGCGCACGCCATCCGGCCCACCGGGGTGCCGCTGAAAGAAAGACCCGACGGGACAATTGAGCCGGACATCGTGCACCGGGGAGGCATGTTCGGCTACGCGCCGTCGCCGATGATGGCGGCTTCCTTCACCCCCGACGGGCAGACGCTCGTGCTGTTCAGCCGCGCCCGGGTTCACCAGTTCGACGTCCACTCGGGCGACGAGCGAACTCATTATGAGGTGGGACAAGAGAGTCGGCAACGCATCCGGGCGGTCACGGACGACGATCATGCGGGATGGGCGGAAGACCAGGCTGCCGAACTGAACCGCCATATTGCCATCGCGCCCGACAGCCGGCGGCTGGCCACCGTCGGGGTCCGTGCGGCCACACGGGATGCGCGGGAGTACGAGTTGCACATCCGCCGCCTTGAGGACGGTGAAGTGATGGTGTCCTTCCCGCTGGACGGCGATCCCAAGGACGGATATTCGTATCCCGTGACGGCGATGGAGTTCTCTCCGGATGGGACGAAGCTCGCGTTGGCACACCGGTCGGGCCGCGCGGGATGGAGGATCGACCTTTACGAGGTTGCCACGGGACGGCTCGAAGCCCGGATCGAGCGGGACAACTCTTCGTGGTTCCACTCCCCCGGCAGTCTGGCGTTCACGCCCGACGGCGACGGAATCGTGGCCGCCCAGGACGACACGACCGCACTAGTGTGGGATTGGAGGCGGTTTTCGATTGCAAACGAATAGCAAAGCAAAAGGGTATGTTGCCCCTCTTCCTCGACACTACCCACCCTCAACGCACCAACGAGATGAAACGGGCATATTTCGCTCGTGACTGAGCGCGTGGGCAGGTATCACGATGCTCCTGATAGATTTCCAACGTGGGAGGATTCGCGATGACAGCGGCTCGAAATGGACTCGCGTCTGTAAACGTAACTCGTTACTATCACTGCATTTGCCGCTGGGGTTCCGTTTCGGTGCGGCGAGAGATTTGGACACGGCGAGCGGTGGATCGAAGACCGGTTGCTGGTATCCGCCGGGACCAACCCGCGCCAATCGTTGCTGTTCTGCTGAATCTCCTCGACGATCCTGCGGGCGGTGAGGGGGCGTGCGTTCTCGACGGCGATCCCGTACGCGATCTTCGTAAGTTCGTTTTCGGCGGTCAAAGTCCATTGGCTTTGCGCCGCCGGGTCTGGCAGTGAACGGTCGATAGGGCGGCCCCCCTCTTCTGACAGAGCATGGAAGAATGACTTCCTTGATTGGCAAGTATCTCGTGGCCCGGTTCCTAAGCACCCGGCCAGATATTTTGTTGCTGGAATCGGGCGAAAGGGGTCGGGAGTCGTTTTCGGGTGACCCGCTTTCCATGTGGTAGATCGTTGGCCGAAAAAGACTCCCGACCCCGCTGCGTCCCCATGCAAGGCTACCTCAATTGGCAGGAAACATCTGCCCGGGTGCTTACAGTAGCGCCAGGACTTCGGAAGCGGCTTGGATCGTATGCTCGATATCGTTGTCCGAGTGAGCAGCGGACACGAACAGCGATTCGTACTGGCTGCACGGCAGGTAAATCCCGCGATCGATCAGTCCCCAGAAGAATCTGGCGAAACGCGCCTTGTCGCACTGGGCCGCTACATCCCAATCCGTCACCGGATCGGGGTGGAAGAACAGCGTCATCATGCTGCCCACCCGCGCCAGGCTATGGGGGATGCCCGCCGACGAGGCCGCTTGGGTCAGGCCGGACGCCAGACGCGCGCTGATCTGCTCCAGACGCGGATAGGGCGACTCGTCCCGCAGCATGGTCAAAGTAGCGATTCCGGCCGCTGTCGCGACCGGGTTGCCGCTCAACGTGCCCGCCTGGAACACTCGCCCGGCGGGTAGCATCTGACTCATGATGTCCGCGCGTCCGCCGTAAGCCCCCAAAGGCAAACCGCCTCCGACGATCTTGCCCAACGTCGTCAGGTCCGGCATAATGCCCACCAGCGACTGGACGCCGCCGTAAGCGACTCGGAACCCCGTCATCACCTCGTCGAAAATCAACAGCGCACCGTATTCGGACGTCACGCTCCGCAGCGTGGCCAGGAACTCGGCTGTCCCTGGCACGCACCCCATGTTGCCCACGACGGGTTCCAGGATCACGCCTGCGATCCGATCACCATGTTGGGCAAACGCGGCCTTCAGACCCGGCACGTCATTGAATCGCAGCACCAACGTATCCTGACTGGTCCCCGCCGTGATTCCCGGCGAATCGGGGACGGCCAGTGTCGCCGCCGAACTGCCGGCCGCCACCAACAGGCTGTCCACGTGCCCGTGGTAATTGCCCGCGAATTTCACGATCACGTCGCGATTCGTGTAACCTCGTGCCAAGCGGATGGCGCTCATCGTCGCCTCGGTCCCGGAATTCACCAGGCGGACCATTTCGACCGAAGGTACCGCGTCGATAATCAATCGAGCCAATTCGTTTTCGGCTTCGGTCGGCGCGCCGAACGACATCGCTCGATCCGCGGCTTCATGAACCGCAGCCCGCACGCGAGGGTGACCATGCCCCAGGATCATCGGCCCCCAGCTTCCGATGTAGTCGATGTAACGGTTGCCGTCGACGTCCACCAGGTACGCCCCCTGAGCCTGTTGCATCACGATCGGCTCGCCTCCAACACCCCCGAACGCTCGAGCCGGGCTGTTGACCCCGCCGGGCATCAGTTGCTTGGCTTGGGCAAAAATCTGCTGACTTCGTTCACGCACCACCGTGTTCTCCTTTGCAAACGCCATGTCGGGCAGTTCTTCCTCGAAGACGTCGTTAGGCCCTCGTCACCATCACCTTTCCGGCCTCCGTCGCATTTCCCAGTGAGCGGCACGGCGCTAGCCGCCGTTATGGTCGGCGACAGGGTGCTAGCGGCTGATGGTGGACGGAAACCGGCGGCTAGCGCCGTGCCGCTCACGTCACCGCGGGTCCAGTGTTGATCCCTTAGATTGACTTTTTTCCCACGGTGCTTCAAGAGGGCGAGGAAATCGGTGATAATCGGCAGCATGTAGTTGTAACGAATGACGATGGACCAAACACCAAAGGGGGACGGCGATGATATTCATAGGATCGAAGCGAATGATGCGGATGCTCTTCGTGCTGGTCGTGGCGTTCACGACGACGGGACTGCTGGCTGACGAATCCGCCTCGCCAGGTTGGCTGGGCGGAGTGGCTCGCGTCGAGATCACCCCCGCCGAGCCGATGTGGATGGCCGGTTACGCCAGCCGGAATCGCCCCGCCGAAGGGAAACAGACCGGCTTGTACGCCAAGGCACTGGTGCTTCAGGACGCGGACCAGCAGAAGATGGTCTTGGTCACGCTCGACATCATCGGAACGGACCGCAGTCTGATGCAGGCGATCTGCAGTCGATTGGAGGATCGGTACGGACTTCGTCGAGAACAAATTGCCTTGTGCGCATCGCATACACACTCCGGGCCCGTGTTGGCGGGGAATCTTGCGCCGCTGCACTACATGGTCGTCGGTCGCGAGCAACAGGAGTTGATCGAAGACTACACCGATTGGCTTACGGACCAGGTGGTCCAGTTGGTTGGCCAAGCACTGCAGCAGATGGCATCGGTCGATGTCTCTTGGGGAAGCGGGCACGCCACCTTTGCCGTGAATCGCCGAAACAATCGTCCGGAAGGTGATATCGAACAGTTGCGAGCCGACGGGCTGCTGGTCGGCCCCAGCGACCATGATGTGCCCATCCTGGCGGTGCGTGACTCACAAGGCCAGTTGAAAGCGGTGGTCTTCGGGTACGCTTGTCATGCCACCGTGTTGAGCGACTACTATTGGAACGGTGACTATCCGGGTTACGCTCAGATCGAATTGGAACGGGCATTTCCCGGTTGCCAAGCCATGTTCTGGGCCGGATGTGGCGCCGACCAAAACCCGCTGCCTCGACGAGACCTCGAACTGGCGAAGAAATACGGACGCGAATTGGCCGAAGCTGTCCAAAAAGTCTTGGATGCACCCATGAAACCCGTCACCGCCAATCTGGTGACGCGGTACCGGGAGATCGACCTGCCGTTGGCCGACCTGCCGACGCGCGAGCAGATCGAAGCGGATGTTCAGTCCGAAAACCGCTACGTCGCGGCTCGTGCCACGATGCTGCTGGAACAACTCGAAGCAGCGGGCAAGCTGGATCAGACCTACCCGTACCCCGTACAGACCTGGCGGCTGGGCGACGAGATCCAGTTCATCATCCTGGGCGGCGAGGTGGTGGTGGATTTCGCCATCCGATTGAAGTCCGAGTTGCGCGGTCAAGCGACTTGGGTGGCTGGATTCGCCAACGATGTGATGGCCTACATCGCCTCGCGCCGCATCCTGACCGAAGGCGGCTACGAAGGCGCCA
>SKKK01000237.1 GCA_007121535.1 Planctomycetaceae bacterium
CTAACGCGGCCTGCGGCCGCAACCGAAGTAGGTTGGGTCTCCGACCCGACCCGGTCGGGACAGAGTCCCAACCTACAAAGATGCGCGCACCGTGCGCGCATGTTACGACTGAAGACTCTAATAAGCACCCGGCCAGGAGTTTCTTGTCATTTAGAGTAGCTTTGGATGTGGGATGCAACGGGGTTGGGAGTCGTTTTCGGCCAACGATCTACCACATGGGAAGCGGCTTGCCCGAAAACGACTCCCGACCCCTTCGGCGCCATACGACGCATATTCACCGGCAGGTCGTTACAGAGCTTTTTCCAGGATCGTCATCAGTTGCTGTTCGGTCACCGGTGGATTGCTGGCCAGTTGCCCGCGAGCGTTGAAGCTGATCCGCCGCACATCCTCAAGGATCGGATCGAGCTGGTCGCGGGCGATGCCGACCTGAGACAACCGCGTCGGCAGGCCCGCTTGTTCGATAAACTGACGAAACGCTTCGAGCCCCTCGTCGATGATCTGCTCGCGCGTCCTGCGATGCGGATCCACGTGCATCACCCGCCGTGCAAAGCGGAAGTACCGTTCGGGCTTGGCCGTCTTGAAAAAATCCATCCAGGCCGGCATGACCAACGCCAACGAGGTGGCGTGATTCACCTGATGACGGGCCGTCAGCACGTGTCCGATCTGATGCATGGGAGTCCAGGGGTCGCCGGGCGAGGCCCAGCCGTTGATCGCGCACGTGGCGCACCACATCAATTCTTCCCGAGCTTGACGATCGCGCGGGTCGGCCAGTGCGGTGGGCAGGTTTTCGATCACCGTCCGCATCAACCCCTCCTGCCAGGCGTGCAACAGATCCGTCTGGTCCTGCCCGTTCAGATAAATCTCCATCACGTGCGAGATCGTATCCACGCCGCCGCAGGCTGTCTGCAACCGCGGCAGCGTATACGTCAATCGCGGGTCCAGGATCGCGGTCCGTGGGAACAAACAATCGCTCCAGATATAGGACTTTTCGCCCCGCTCGCGATGGCTGAGCACCGCACAGTTGTTCATCTCGCTGCCCGTGGCCGCCAGCGTCGGCACCATCAACGTCGGCAAGGCCGTCTCGGGGGGCACGACCTGCTGACGATCGTGACGGCTGTTCACCATGTTCCACAGATCGCCGCCCCGATACTCGACACCGGCCGCGATCGCTTTGGCCGTATCCATCACACTGCCACCGCCGATGCCGATGACACAATCGACGCCGTTGTCCCGAGCCGCTTGGACGCCTCGCTGGACCATCTGCACCTCGGGGTTCGGCTGGACCTGGAAAAAGGGCGTCACTCGCAGGCCGCTATCGGCCAATTGTTGAACGCCACGCTGCACGATCTTCGTCAGCTCGGGTTCGTCGGCATAGGACACCACCAGCGCGTGGGCGCCGATCGCCGCTGCCGCGTCGCCCAAGCGCTTGAAAGCGCCCGCCCCGAAGACGATACGTACCGGATTGTGATACTCGAACGGTCTCAAGAAATCCTCGCTGCCCGAATGGTTTGTGGAAAATCCCTGTTTACATGCTCCAGCGGCGGGCCGGGCGACAGCACAGCAGGTTGGCCTGGTCGTCGTCCACGAACACCTCCTTGACCGGATCGAAGCGAAGCGGCCGTTGCAACACCCAGGCGATGGCCGCTGCATGGCAGGCGATATGCGATCGTCGCATCACGTCCGGATTGGTGGACGTGGTGCCTCGTGATCGCATGCAATCGAAGAATTCTCGGGAATGAGCCGACACGTCCAAGCCGCGCACGCGGCGAGTCGTCGGCAATTCTTTCTGCAGCGAATCCGGCTGCACAACAATCTCGCCTTCATCCCCCGTCTCGACCCATCCCTGGTCGCCGACGAATCGTACGGGACAGGTCCCCAGGCGAGTGATGTAATGCGGCGATCGGTCGCCGAACGGCGTGGGCAAGAAATCGATCACCAAGCGGACTTTGTTCGCGTAATGGCAAACGATATTCTTCTCGCCCGGTTCGTACAGGATCGGCATCGTATCGTCCGCCTGATTGGCCCATTGGCATAGATCGACCGTGTGAGCGCCCCAATCCAGGACGCGAGCCCCCGAATCAAAGTCCCATTGACCTCGCCATCCCCCGTCCACATAACGCTGATTGAAGGGGCGCCAGGGCGCGGGCCCCAACCAAAGATTCCAGTCCACTTCATCCCGCGCCGGCAAAGGTTGCGCGGGCAACCACGAGTTGTCCAGCTCGGGCATGTAGATGGATGCGTGCAACGTGTGCAGTTTGCCCAGTTTGCCGCTGTGGGCCAATTGAACCGCGTGTTGAAAATTGGGAACGCTGCGGCGCTGCGTACCCGCCTGAAAGACCCGTTGCTCGCGGTGCATGGTATCAGCCAAGGCCTGGCAGTCGGCGATTGTGATGCCACACGGTTTCTCGCTGTACACGTCCTTTCCGGCCTCGGCTGCCAGGATGGAAGCCGCCGCGTGCCAGCGGTCGCCCGTCGAGATCATCACGGCGTCGATGTCTGGCCGATCCAGCAGTTCGCGAAAATCACGGTAGACGACGCAATCGCCATCTCCGTAGTGCTGGTCGACCAGTTGTTTGCCCGCATCCCGCCGCGTGGCCTGGACATCGGCGATGGCGACGCAGCGGACGTCATCGAATTGCAGCATGGCTCGCAGGTTGTAATTGCTGCGAGGCCCGATGCCGATGACCCCCAGGTTAATTCTCTCGCCTGGCGACACCGAACCGGCTCGGCCCAAGGCTCGAGCCGGAATGATACTGGCCATCGAGGCAGCCGCCGTCGCTACGGTGGCCGCTCGGAAGAATTCGCGGCGAGTGCTGTTGGTGTGATGGCCCATCCGATCGTCTCCGAAAAAAAGGTCTGTCCCGTCCTATGCCCAGCGACAGACCTGATTCTAGGCGATCGGCAAATGCGGCGAAACCCGCCACAGCCATCGGCGATCAGGCCGCCGCCCGTCGCGTCTGACGTGCCTGACCGATCCTGGAAACCACCAGTTGCTGTTCGGCTGCGGTCAGTTCCGGGAAGATCGGCAGACTCAGCACCTCGCGAGCCGCCCGTTCGGTTTCCGGCAGACTGTCCGGCTCGTACCCCAGCGACTTGAAGCATTCCTGCTGGTGCAGCGGGATCGGATAGTAGATCTCGGTGCCGACGTTCATCTCCGTCAACTTGGCTCGCAGTACGTCACGCTGGCCATCGGGAACGCGCAACGTAAACTGGTTCCAGACGTGATAGCGCTGCGGCAACTGCTCGGGCATCACCAGCCAGCGATCCAATCCCGATTCCGCGAACAGACGATGGTAACGGTCCGCGTTGGCTCGACGCTGACTGGTCCAACGGCCCAGCCGAGTCAGTTTGACATTCAGCACCGCCGCCTGGATCGAATCCAAACGGCTGTTGATACCCACCAGCGGATGATGGTAACGCGGCTGCATGCCGTGCGCCGCCAGTTGTCGCAGCCGTGCGGCCAGTTCGTCGTCGTTGGTCGTCAGCATCCCGCCATCGCCGAAACCGCCCAAGTTCTTCGTCGGGTAGAAGCTGAAGCACCCGATGTGGCCGAGCGACCCGGCGGGACGAGCCCGATATTCGGCGCCGATGGATTGAGCCCCATCTTCGATCACCTTCAATCCATGGCGAACGGCGATGTCGTTGACCGCATCCATGTCAGCACACTGGCCGAACAGATGCACCGGGATGATCGCCTTGGTGGCCGGCGTGATCGCGGCTTCGATCAACTCGGGATCCAGGTTGAAACCATCCGCTTCGATATCGACGAAGACCGGACAGGCCCCCAGCCGCCAGATGCAACTGGCCGTCGCGAAAAACGTGAAGCTCGACGTGATCACCTCGTCCCCCGGCCCGATATCGTACGCCATCAACGCCAGCAACAGCGCGTCGCTGCCCGACGCACATCCGATCGCGTGGCGGACGTCGCAATTCGCCGCGAACGCCTGTTCAAACTCCTGCACGTCCGGTCCGTACAAGAAACGGCCCGAATCGCAGACGGCTGCGATCGCAGCCAGAAATTCCTCGCGCAACGCCGCATTGCCGCGGTTCACGTCAAGCAGAGGCACCGAACTGGGGGCAGAGCAATCGACGTTTCGACGCTGCGGGATCGATTTATGCATGGTTCGCTTCCTTGCGTACAGAATCCGATAAGCCGGGATTCATTCCCGGATGCCAAAATAGCGCGATCGATTCATACGTGATCCGCCGTTTCCGGTCAAGATCGACACTTCCCACTTCGAGGCGATGAATAAATGGACCTGGCTCCCAACGGAACCACCGAAAACCATGGCAAACAGGTGTTTGCCTCCGGCAACGCTTTGCGTTCGGCTTTCGGCGAGGGTTTGCGGTCTTGCGCTCGGCGGGGTGGCTTGGTAAAAGCCCCCCGCTTCGCCTAGATTTCTCCCTGCGGGTTGCCTGACCAGCCGACCCACGCAATAAAACACCCCTTATGAACTACATAAAATCTACTTAATCGGCTGGCCTTCCCAGCCCAAGCAGCTTTCGTGCTCGTACTCGTGCTCGTTTCTCCGTCAGAAAGGCGGCTGCCACCTCCGCGCACCACGAATCTCCCAGTATGCAACATGCCCTCCGAATGGTCTATCTCGCGTCATTCAATCTAGGCATGTCAAGGCCAATTGGCTTGACTCCATTTCGATATTCCTTTCATGGCGAACGTTTGCTCCCGAATCTACGCCGGCGTTGCAACTTGCTTGACACTGCGTAGTTCATCCGTGCCCCGGCTTTGCCATCCGTGCTATTCTTTTTGAGTTGCGGGATCAATTCCTGTTGGAACGAAAACCAGGACCATCACCAACTACAACGAAGGCAACGACTACTCGCTGGGCGCGAGTGCCATCACCAGCACGGCGTCGTTCGCCTTCGCCGGCCGCTTGGGCATGAAAGCGGCCCAAGGCACCTGCTTCGTGGCCGGCACACCGGTGGTGGCGGTTTCGAGCCACGTCGCGCAGGGGCAACCGGCAGCCGAACCAGCCAGCGGTTCCGGCCGGGCCGGTTGGAGCGTCGCCTATGTGGGCATCTTCGCCGGGTTGACCGCGTCCGCCGCTGCCCGTGGCGCCGCCCGGCGACAGCGGCGGCGACGCAGAGAGGGTCTCGAGCGAGAAGCGCGGGAAGCCGTGTTTGATGAGGTCGAACATTACTGGACAAGTAGATCAGGGATCTTGGCCGAATCCCTGCTTGAAGAGGCGCGATGGTTCGAGCAAGATATACCAAATGGCCCAGGCAAGACGTTCGATGTCGTCTTCGACACGGGCCAGTGGGCAGCAGCGGTTCGCCAGGCAGTGATCGCGATGGACGGTTTTCTGCATAGTTCGATGCAACAAGGCGCTGGTGCGGCTGGGCGCGTTGCGGGCACGCCGGAATCAGCCCGGCCCGCGGTACGCGCTGCCTCGGGACCTTGCGTGCTTGTCGGCACTGAGTATGCCTCGGAACAAACGCTTCGTTCTCCGGCCGCTGCTGAAAAGGCCAGCCCGATCGCGGCACGGCCGTCACCCCGATCCGCTCACAACCAGGTCCCCCGCCTGGCCGGTGGCACACCACGGCGCCAGCCAAACGCACGCTCGAACCGCCCAGCAGCCTCGCGCTGTCGCCCGTGGCTTTGGAATGCCGCCAGTATCCTGAGTTTGGCCGTGGCGCTGGTCTGCTTGGCCCTGCTCCCGCCGTTCGGCGGGAAATCGGCGGTCGATCCTGAACCGATCAAGTTCACCAGCGCGACCGCCGGTCCATCACTGCCCACGATCCCCATCGAGCGCATCCGGCCCGGCGAATGGGCCTTGGCGCACAATCCGGAATTGACCGACGAGGAACGTTGGGCGGCCGAGCAGGACGAATTCGGGCCGGTCGAGGCGCCCGACGATTGGCGATTGGTATCGCTGCGGATGGAGAAACCGGACGGTGGCGACTTGCAGATCGAACTGCTGCGTCCGGTGGACTGGTTGCATTGGTATGAAGTGCAGGTCGGCGAGGAAATCGACCTGGACCTCGAGGAACTCGGCGCCGACGGCCCCGCCACGGTGCTGGCGATCCACCGTTGTCCCCAAATCCTGCCCCGTCCCGGTCCCGGCTACCAATTGGTGACCGGCCGCTTCGCCCACTCCTCCGCCGAAGTCCTCGATCTGGTCCTGATCGACGCCCACGGCCAAACGACCGCCATCGGCGTCACCGCAAGCCATCCCTTCTGGAGCGCAGACCAGCAAGCCTTCGTCCCCGCCGGCCATCTAACCCCCGGCACCCGCCTGCAGACCGCCACCGTGACTTGCTGAAGCGGGGCGCCATCGTGGTCGATGAGCGTGATCCTGGCTCGTCCCGAATCCGCCTGGATCGACCGCCAGCTAGAGCAAAAGGTACTGGCCCATGCCGTGGCGAATGTCGCACCCCCAAGCTGAATTCAGGCGAAGCCCGCAAACGGGCGGATCTACTTCAAGGCCGGTTGCAGAAGCGGCTGGAAGAGTTGAAACTGGAGGCTCGCATCTCGCCCGTACCACCCGCGGACATCGAACGTCAATTGGGCTACCAGCCAACGGAGGGAGAAATGGAAAAACTGGGCTACCTGGCCATCGCCGAATTCCTGGACGACGATAACCATCGCGTCCAATACGTCCGACCTCCCTTCCAGCGAGTGCCGGATTTCGGGATGACCAGCGTCAAACACAGTTTCGCGGACCTCTTGGAACGCGCGGAGCCACCGCGATAGGAGCCCGATTCAGAATTACGGAAGCACAGGACTTTTAGGCTCATGAAACCGCCGTTCATCCATCGAGTCAGGGTACGCAATTACTAGAGCATCGCCGCGTGCGATGTTCGCTTGACCGATTTGGTGTTTCTGGTCGGCCCCAATGGCTCCGGGAAGTGAAATTTCTTGGACGCCCTCCGCTTCGTGGCAGATGGCCTGAGTACTTCGCTCGACCACGCCCTCCGGGATCGCGGTACGATCAAGGAAGTGCGCCGCCGCTCTGGCGGCCATCCCAATCACTTCGCCCTGCGATTCGATTTCACCCTACCATCCGGTCAGACGGGCCACTACGCGTTCCGAGTTGGCGCCAAGCCCGGCGGCGCCTACGAAGTGCAAACCGAAGAGTGTTGAATCCACAGCGAACAGGCCTTGCATCCGGGGCACTATTTCCGCGTCAGCTCGGGCCAAGTCGAAGATGCTTCCGTTTCGCCTTTGCCAGCCGCGCTTCCCGATCGATTGTTCCTGGTCGCCGCCTCCGGCGTTCCTCAATTCCGCCCGGTCTTTGATGCGCTCTCGCGAATCCAGGTCTACAACCTGAGCCCCCGCGAGATCGGCGCGATGCAGAAGCCCGATCCGGGCGACCTGCTCCGTCGTGACGGCAGCAACGCTGCCAGCGTGCTGCAGCAGTTTCCTGCGGAAGTGCGCCGACGAGTCACGGAGAACCTCGTTCTCATCGTTCCAGGAGTCTGCGACGCCGAGGCCAAGACGTTGGGTTCCCAGGAAACCATTGAATTTCGGCAGACGGTCAGGGGGCAAGGTCACCAGCCACAGCCCCGACCTGCTGGACAATCCTGATATTGCCACGGAATCTCTTCTGGCGGTCAATAACCTGGACGGTCTGACGCAGATCGGCGGCCTGGACCAGGCAGGTCGCGAGATGTTGCAAGGGAAGCTGTTCACCCCCGGAGAACTGCTGCGTCAAAATCAACTGGCGCCGGATGCCAGCAGCCTGAGCGACGTCAGCCACGAGCGGCAACTGCAATTGTTCGAAAGGAACGGTCGGTAGTCATGCGGTACGTCGCACCGATCGTAAGCACCCGGCCAGAAGTTTCTTGCCAGTTGAGGCAGCCTTGCATGGGGACGCAACGGGGTCGGGAGTCGTTTTCGGCCAACGATCTACCACGTGGGAAGCGGGGCACCCGAAATCGACTCCCGACCCCTTTCGCCCGATTCCACCAAGAAATATCTGGCCGGGTGCTTACTCTGGTTGCGGGCGTCAGGCTGCGTTAGGAGAAAGCCCAGGCGCAACCCCGAAAGGTCGCGGCGGTTATTGACCCAGCGAAGCGGCGACGTCGGCTCGGTAGGCGGTCAGCGCGGGAAAGAATCCGACAAGCACGGCCAACAGCAACAGGCCGGGGATCAACAACAATTCCGTCGACACCTCCAGACCGTTCCCGCCCGTCGCTCCCCAGATCCAACTGATGTCCACGCCCGGCGCAAAGTCGAAGAAGCCGATCGATACGCCCGTGCGCGCCTCGACCAACGGACTGATCGAAGCGTTCAGCGCATGGCCCAGTACCCAACCGATCATGCCTCCGCCGACGCTCAGGATCATCGACTCGCACAGGATCACCGTCATCACCGTCTGCCGCTCGGCGCCCAAAGCACGCATGACGGCGATCTCATGTCGACGCTCGGACATCGAATTGTAGATGCTGACAAGGATGCTGACGCCCGACACGATGCAAATCAAGGCGCTCATCAACAGTAACACCATTTGGGCCGGTCGGACGAACAGTTGGAACAACTGGTAAATCTCTCGTACCGGCATCACGGCTTGCGCGACGGGGCCTTCGTTGATTTCGTTGTACAGGCCCGGACCGACGATCGGGCTGATCGTCCGAATCAGGATCGCGGTCACTTCACGCTGTTCCAACGGCAGGGGGTCCAGCGCCAATTGTTCTTCGCGAGTCAATTCGTCGCCCGACCAGCCGAGTTGGGACGACGGAGGAAGCTCAAGCTCGAGATCAAGCGTTTCGCTCAACGGCACCTGATCCAACGGTTTGGCATGACCTTCCATCAGAAAGAAGCCTTCCATATTCACGAAGACGGCTCGATCCTGCGGGGTACCCGACGGAGCCAAGATGCCCACGACCGTGAAATGCTCGCCGTGTCCGAAGCCTTCCGGGTCGCCGTGTGTCGTCGCGATGCGATCCTCCAGCTTGACGTTCATCTCACGCGCCACGGTCGCCCCGACCACCGCTTCGAAGAACCCGTTCTCCGGGGTGTGCACGCGAAAATTCCGACCTTTGGAAAACTCGTAACGGCGGTCGCCCGCAGGCCCGAAACGCAGGTGTTCGAACATCTCCGGCGTGGTGCCCACCACTCGAAAATGCCCGAAATAGTCGCCCAGACAGACCGGAATGGCCAGATCGACGAACGCCGCGTACTTTCCGTCGCGGCTGGATTCCGTCGGGAACAGGGCATTCTCCAATTCCTGGTCCCGTCGCTCGCGGGGCAGAAACTCCATGTAAAAGTCGTAGGGCAGGTTTTCAATCGGCTGGCTCAGATAGTACACCGTGTTGAGCGTCAACTGCAGCTTGCCACCCTTGGCCCCCAGGATCATGTTGTATCCCAGGCTGGCATTGGTCTGAAACGAACGTTCGATGACGCCATGAATCGACAACACCGACACCAGCAGCATGACTCCCAACGCCATGGAAAACGCGGTCAGCGACGAAGCCAACGCGCGTTGCTGGATACTCCGCCAAGCGATGCGCCACAGACTCAATTCCCGACTCCTTCCTTCGGAACGTAGACGCCCGTGGCTCGTACCGCCAAATTCCCCAACGCATCGATGCGGCCCCGGCCCTGCAATACGACCGTCTGACCCTCGTCCACCCCCAAGAGTCGCCCGGCATGCATCGCCGGAATCTGGCCATCCGCATCCAGGATTTCTACCAGTGCACTACTGGCAAATGCCTTCTTCCGGTTCGCGCGGCAAAACGGGCAGTTGTCGGCATCGTGCTGCGGAGACACATGCGTCTGGTCGGGCTCGACGTACGATTCGTCCAGCACGACAAACGCCGCCCGATTGGGATCCCATATTTCTCCCTCGATGCTGCCGATGCGGCCGACCAGGACGATCTCTGTCCACTCATCAGGCGTTTCACGTTCCTCCAGTTCCGATCTGATTTCCAATACCCCCCTTGATTCCGAAGGCTGTTCCTTCAGTAGGGTGAACGGCGGCGTCGTTCCGGCCTGAGGCGTGTCCGTGCCCAGTGACCCCTGGCAGCCGAGAAGCAAGGCCAGTACGGTGATCATGGTTCCTAAAGACCAACAATTTTGGTAAACGTTCATGCGAGTAGTCCTCCCCATCGACCGTACGATCAACCGCTCGGTTCGGTTCGTTGATTGCGGCGTCCATCCGGCTGTCTGCCCACTTCCTTGATGCAACTGAATTGCATAGCATATTAAGTTAGACGTTTTGGAAGCGAGGGTCAACTCAATCGAAATGGGAGAGAATCAAGCATGAGCCATCGAACGTTCACCAAAAGGATTGTCAGCGCATCGGTTTGCAACGCCCTGATCGCTGGTCTGGTCATGTTGGGAGTCCCCGGTTGTGGCCCCGGCCCCAGCCCGGTATCGCCATCGCCCGTCGCCGACCACCACGAGCATGACCATGACCATGACCACGATCATGACCACCACCATCATGAGGAGGTGGAGAATTTTGCCGAAGGCGTGGCGACGTTGCGAGGACATTTCGAAACGATCCGCGATGCTTTGAGCGAGGATGACATCGATACGGCTCATGGCCCCATCCATCAAGTGGGGCATCTCCTGGAGAGCTTGTCGCAGTTGGTCGATCATGTCGGGTTGGACGCCGATGACAAAGCGACCGCTCAAGCGGCCATCGAGTCGATGCTGGCAGGGTACGGCGAGCTGGACAAGGCGATTCACGGAGCGCAACCGCTGGACTACGAGTCGGTTCGCGAACAGTTGGACAAAGGGATGGCCGATCTGGAAGCTGTCGTCCAGCGGACGAAATCGGACCACTAATCGTCGGACTCAGCCATGTGCCAGACCAGTTATCAGCAGCGACGACACTTCGAGCAGATGGATGCCGAGCAATTGGCCGGTCATCAACTGGACCGGCTGAACGCCATGCTTCAGCGAATCCTGCCCGACAACAAGTTTTACGCTGACAAACTGGCCGACGTCCCTCTGCCGCTGGAATCGTTGGACCAGCTCTCCTCGTTGCCGTACACGCACAAGGACGAGCTGGCGGCGCCTCATCAGGGAGATCTGGCTGCGAATCTGACCTGGCCGTTGCATCGGTACTCGCGATTTCATCGTACGTCCGGTACGCGCGGACGGCCGATGGTCGTGCCGGATACGGCCGAAGACTGGCAGGCTTGGATCGACATGTGGCAGTACGTGTTGGACGTGGCAGAGCTGGATACCGGCGACCGAGCTTTGCTGGCTTTTTCCTTCGGCCCCTTCATCGGGTTCTGGAGCGCCTTCGAGGCCGTGGTCGCTCGCGGCGCGCTGGCGATCCCCGGGGGAGGGCTCAGTACGCATGCGCGCTTGGAGCTGATCCAATCGGCCGGCGCCAACGTACTTTTCTGTACTCCCAGCTATGCGTTGCACATGCTGGAGATCATGCAGCAAAATCAGTGCAACGCCACCTCGTTGGGAGTCACCCGCGTGGTGGTTGCCGGCGAGCCGGGTGGGAGCGTGCCGGCGATTCGGCAGCGTATCGAATCCGGTTGGAACGCTCGCGTGATCGACCACGCGGGCGCCACGGAGATCGGGCCGTGGGGTTATGCGGACCGGTCGGGAGTCGGCTTGCACGTGATGGAAAGCCACTTTATCGCCGAATTTCTGGCGGTGGAAACGGGCACTCCCGCAGCCGAGGGCGAATTGGCCGAACTGGTCCTGACCGTCCTGGGCCGTCCGGGAGCCCCGGTGATCCGCTATCGTACGGGCGATCTGGTCCGTCCTAGTTGGGATACGGTCAGCGACAATCGTTTCGTCTTCCTGCCGGGAGGTGTTCTGGGACGAGTCGACGATATGCTGGTGATCCGTGGAGTCAACATCTATCCCTCCTCGATCGACCAGATTCTGCGGAGTTTTCCCGAGGTGGTCGAGTATCGGGTGACGGCGCGGCGTGAGTCGCAGATGGATACGTTGCGCGTCGAAGTTGAAGATCGCTTGAATAAACCGGATCGAATCAGCCGCGAATTGAAGTTGCGGCTGGGGTTGCGCGTCGACGTCCAATGCGTGCCGCTCGGTTCCCTGCCTCGTTTCGAGGGCAAAGGCCGCCGCTTCGTCGATCAGCGGCAATAGTTCTTGTCCGTTGCTTCATTCGCTGTTCTTTACGATTGCGGCAAGACCTTCCCGATAGCTGGGGTAGACCAGCCGCACGTGCAGCTCACGAAGCAGTCGCTCGTTCCGCACTCGTTTGCTGGACCCGGCACGCTGACTGGCGGGAGAATCCGGCAGCGGAGGAGCGAACGTGGGTGGTGGCGAACCCGTCAGCCACGCGAGCCGCTCGTAGTACTCGCGCCGCACCACCGGTCGACCATCGGAGACGCAGTAAATGGTCCCTCCCGGTGCTCGCGCCTCGGCGGCCAGAACGACGCGAGCCGCGTCGTCCACGTGGATCAAGTTCAAGTAGCCTTCGCTGGGCGCCGCGATCGCCTGCCCCGACTGCAACTGCTTGACTCGCGGGATGCGACCCGGCCCATAGATCCCCGCCAGACGTAGTATGACCGCACGGCGGCCCAGTGGATGAGCGAGCAGCGCCCGTTCCGCCTCGATACAGGCCACTCCCCCGGGGCGTGTCGGGTGGCAGGCCGCCGTCTCGTCCACCCAGCAGCCATCGGCTTGGCCATAGACGCCCGTCGAACTCGTATAGATAAACCGTTGGACCGACCCGGACAAGGCCTGCAACGTGTTCGTCAGGCCACCCACGTAGACCTGACCGATGGACTCGGCCGACGATCGATCGTAACCCACGGCGAACAAGACCGTGTCAACGCACGGCAGATCCCGAAGCGAATCTTGTTGACAGACGTCGGCGATCACGGGAACCAATCCACGGTCGCGAAACTCCGCGGCTCGGTCGGCCCTTCTGGTCACTGCGTAAACCGTGTCCCCTGTCTCGCGCCAGAGCCCGGCGACCCGCACTCCAAGATATCCGCATCCAAAAATAAGTTTTGTGTTCATTTAGCGTTTTCCACAACAAAAATCCCGCGATTTGGTTTCCCAACGTAGGCAAAATCGATTAAATTAAGGGAATGTTCCTTTGCAAGCCTGCCACATTGCGGCGATTCTTCGACGGGAACACTAGCCAAATGGTAGCGAACGGCAATGATTAGAAAGTGACCTTACGATCATACTTCGTAAAGTGATGACGGCTCTTCCAACCAAGTGAGACGTTTACCATGACAAACTTTTCGGGTTTCTTTCGATTTGCGGCCACCGTTCTTTTAGCTTTATTTTCATTTCAAACTCCTGTTGTTGGTGATCAGGTTGTCTCCACCTCGGTGGATCTGACGCCGATTTTCGATGGTCAGCCACCGCAATCGATCGACGATTTGCTGGCCATGCAACGTCACCAGCAGGATTTGGCCGATCGGTTGGTTCGGTGCACGGTAGCGGTCGTTGTCGATTCGGCACACGGCAGCGGGGTGATCATCAGCGAGGATGGATATGTCTTGACAGCAGCTCACGTGGCGGGTCAACCGAATCGTCGAGCGACCATCATCCTGTCGGACGGTCGTCGCGTGCGTGGTACCACGCTGGGCTGCCACCTGACGCTCGACGCCGGTTTGATGAAGATCACGGACCCCGGCCCCTGGCCTTATGCAGAGATGGCGGAAGAAGATGTGGCTCGGCGTGGACAATGGTGCCTGGTTACAGGTCATCCGGGAGGCTATCAGCAGGGTCGACCACCGGTCGTTCGCATCGGGCGGGTATTATCCACGGATCGCTTTGCGGTCACGACGGACTGCACCTTGGTCGGCGGCGATTCGGGCGGCCCCTTATTCGACATGGAAGGCAGAGTGATCGGGATCAACAGCAGGATCGGCCGCGATCTAACGGCCAATCTTCATGTCCCGGTCGTTGCCTATCGCGAGAACTGGGATCGACTGGCCAACGGAGATCAGTGGGGGCACTTCCCCGGGACAGGTCCCGTCATCGGGGTGCGGGGCTCACAGGATTCGGAACAAGCGAGGATCGTCCAGGTTTACCCCGGCACTCCGGCCGAGAAGGCTGGCATTCGTGCCGGCGATGTGATCGTCAAGTTCAATGGAAAAAAGGTCACGGACTTTTCGTCACTTCAAGTGCTGGTCAACGATTGTCAACCTGGTGACAAGGTGAGCGTCGAGCTTCTGCGAGACGACCGTCGCGTCCTGTTGGAAATGGTTGTGGGACAGCAGGGCTCACCGTAACCCGCGGGTGATGGTACGATTGATTCGATCATCCGTTTCATGAATTAAGGATTCCACCTGATGATGAAGAGATTTTTTCGGAGTCAGTCCGCCGTCTTCTTTGCCGTAACAATGGCTGTCATCGTTTTGGTTTTCGTCCGCGTTGAAGCGGCCGATCAACAGCGAAATGCCTATGCGATCAAGAATGCGTTTCGAGACGTGGTGGCCGATGCAAGCCGCAGTACGGTTCGCGTCTTGTGCGATGACCGCAGAACTTCGCTGGGAGTGATCGTGGATGAAAACGGTTACATTTTGACCAAGGCCAGCGAATTGAGCGGCGAGGTGTCCTGTCAGATTCTCGGCCGCGACACCATGCCCGCGCGGATCGTCGCCATCGATGAACAATGGGATCTGGCTTTGCTGAAAGTCGATGCTTCCGATTTGACTCCGATACAGTGGAGTGACGAACAGGCTCCCGCGGTGGGCAGTTGGTTGGCTACTCCCGGATTGGACGCTTTGCCCATAGCGATCGGTGTAGTCAGCGTCGCTCCTCGAGAGATCGAGCGGCGAATGCCGGCGCTGGGCATCGTCTTGGACAACAGCGAGCAAGGGCCACGGATTCTACGAGTGCTGGATGACAGCGGAGCGGCAAGGGCGGGGGTCAAAGAGGGGGACGTGGTTCGCGAGTTGGACGGAAAGGCGATGGACAGCCGCGAAACGCTGATCGAAGCGATCCGACAATACAGCCCCGGTGACAAGGTGCGCTTGACGGTCGATCGCGGGGAAAAGACCTTGAAAATCGAGGCCACGCTGGGGGAATTCAACAGCATGGTGCACGGGAACCGTGAAGAGTTCCAGAATGCGTTGGGAGGCCAGCTAAGTCGGCGACGTGCCGGTTTTCCGCTGGCAATCCAGCACGACACCGTGCTGACGCCAAGCCAATGCGGCGGACCGATCGTCGACTTGGAGGGACGTGCCATCGGTTTGAACATCGCTCGTGCCAGTCGCGTCGGCAGTTATGCGTTGCCGGCACCGGCCATCCGCCCCTTGCTGGAACAAATGATGGGTGGCACGATGGTCACCACCACCGTCGCCGATTGATCCCGCCCCCGCGAGTTGCTCAGGGTGAGCTTTGTGAGCGGTTCGGCGCTAGCCGCCGGTTTTGTGAGCGGTTCGGCGCTAGCCGCCGGTTTTGTGAGCGGTTCGGCGCTAGCCGCCGGTTTTGTGAGCGGTTCGGCGCTAGCCGCCGGTTTTCGTGAGCGGTTCGGCGCTAGCCGCCGGTTTTTGTGAGCGGTTCGGCGCTAGCCGCCGGTTTTCGGCCCACCACGTACTGATCGACGCCAACACAGTCCGGTCGAAGGTCCGCTATCGATGTTGCTCAAGCTGATCGGTTGTAACGTATTCTTGCGAGAAGCCTGCTTGGCGATCGCGCATTCACCCCACACCATCGATCCCGAGTTTCTGGAACTGGGCGAACACGCTCGCCCGGATCGACTGCGCACGGCCCTCCAAGAGCGGATCGATCAAGCCGATGGTAGCGCGAAGCAGTACGATGCCATACTCTTAGCCTATGGATTGTGTGGAAACGCTACCGTCGGGCTCGAAGCTCGAAAAACGCGTCTGATCGTTCCCCGGGCTCACGATTGTTGCACCATTTTGCTCGGTTCGCGTCAACGGTTCCGGGAACACTTTGAACACCAGCTAAGCACCCCGTTCAGTTCGCTGGGATACCTGGAACGCGGGGATTACTTCCTGCGGACCGATCTTGGGGACCAGCAGATCCATTTTGGCGATCAATATGCCGCGTTGGTCCAACAGTATGGCGAAGACAACGCCAAATACATCTGGGAAAGCATGCATCCCGAGCCCCTTGCGTCCGAAGACCAGCAGGCGGTATTTATCGACGTTCCCGAGACGACCGATCTGGGTGGTAAAGAAGCATTTCGCGATAAAGTCGAAGCCCAAGGCAAACAAGTGCGGTTCCTGCAAGGTGACATGCGGTTGCTTCGCCAATTGATCGACGGAAATTGGAACCCGGACGAGTTCCTGATTGTCGAACCTGGACAAAAGACGGTGGGGCTGTACGACTGGGATCAAGTGCTCGAAGCTCGATGATCCAAGGACCTCGTTGCGGAAGTGATATGGCGGAAAGGTCCCGTTTCGATCTATCATGGACTGGATGATAGAAAACTGCCGAAGTTATTTGTTGGTGGTCACGCTGAAAACTGGGAAGTTTGTGTGCCCGGAGCGGGTTTAACCCCCTTTTCTGACAGAGCCCGGGCTGGATGGGAACTCGATGGCAAACACATTCAGGTCGATTTATGCCAAGTTGTTGATGTTGGATGATACGCCGCATCGAATCTCGCTCGGCATGGCGATCGGTATCTTCATTGCTTGGACGCCGACCGTCGGGTTTCAAATGATGCTTGCCATTCCTTTGGCTTATCTGTTTCGAGCTAATCGGATGGCAAGCGTGATCGGCGTTTATCTTTCGAACCCGCTGACGTTCCTGCCCATGTACTGGCTGGATTATCACCTGGGCGCGATGCTGTTGGGAAACCCGTTGACTTTTGGCGAGTTTCGTGAAATCTTGATGACTGACGATTGGGCTCAGTGGTGGTGGGGATTGTTGAGCGTCGGGATCGAATTAACCGCCGCAATTTGGTTAGGGGGATTGATCCTTGGCGCCTGTTTCGGAGTGTTGGCTTACATCGGCACAAATTGGGTAGTCCGTTACATGAGAGTCCCGGCAATCGAGGCATTAGCATCGGATCATTCTCCGATCGTGTCCGTTGGTACTACTGTTGATTTTCCAGTGACGGTACGGAGCTTGGAAGCAAAAAGAAATGAAGAATGTCGGGCAAGCGAGAACGGATGAACCGTCGGCAATGGATCCCCGCATCCGGGACATTCAACCTGGCGGCGGGGTGATCATTTATTTAGAAAAGGCTTGGGGTCGATGGCGGCGGTGGTGGCTGAAGCGATTCCGTCCCAGGTATGTTGCTCGCATGTTGGCCTGCCGCCAAGGAGATCCGCAGGGGGTTCCCCACGATGTACTTGACCCCCGCGATTTGAAGTTGTATCGAAACCAGACGGATTGCCATTGGCAGCCGGAAGACGATCCGTTCGCTTGGCGCGACCGGTTGCCGTTCGTACGCGTCGGGCTTGCCGAGTTGGTCGTTTTGTCTGCCGTGATTTGGCCGCTGGTCCTACTCGTCTGTTGGATTGCTTGGCAGGTCGTCGATGGGTTGATCGAGCGTGGAATCCTGACGATCGTCGCTGCTGGCTTGGCAGGTGTGGGATTGATCGTCGCCTGGTTTTTTCGCGATCCGCGTCGCGTGATCCCAACCGACCCGGGCTTGGTAGTTGCACCGGCAGATGGCAAGGTGGTCGGCATCGAACGGATGGAATGCCCTCTGTTGGGTGGCTCGGCGGTTGAGATCACCATTTTCCTGTCGGTATTCAACGTGCACATCAATCGTTCGCCGATGGCAGGTCGAGTGAAGGGCATCGGCTACCAACCGGGCAAGTACCTGAACGCATTGCGAGCGGAATCCAGTCGCGAAAACGAACAATTGAGCATTCAGATCGAGCCGAGCGAAGCCCCGTTTCGTCCCGTCATCGTACGGCAGATCACCGGAGCCATTGCCCGGCGCATCGTCTGCTGGCTGAAGCCCGGAGACATCTTGCAACGGGGCGAGCCTTTGGGCATGATCAAATTGGGATCGCGTACCGTGCTGGTCATTCCCGACGATAACCATCTGCGTATCGTGACGGAGATCGGATCCAAGGTAAAAGCCGGTTCGTCGATTCTTGCTCGATACGATCATTCGAGGTAAGCTTTCGGCGCGCGGTGCGCCGACAAGTTGCTCGGGTTATTGGGAGTCTGTTTTCGTGCCCATCGAACGCCGCTTTCCTGTACTGCCCACGATGTTGACGCTGGGCAACGCCTTCTGCGGATTCGCGGCGATCACCTATGCCGCTCAGGTGGGCCCGGACACAAAGATGGCCGAGATGCTGCTGCGCACCGCCGCTTTGTACATTTTTGCCGGCATGGTGTTCGATGCTCTGGACGGGGCCGTTGCCCGTTGGACCAAACAACAGAGCGAATTCGGTGCTCAACTGGACAGCCTTTGCGATGTCGTCACGTTTGGCGTCGCTCCGGCGGTCCTCATGCGTCAATTCAGTACCGAAAGCATCTTCCATACTCGCATCATCTGGGGAATCGCCGCCTTGTACGTCGTGTGCGCCATCCTCCGGCTGGCACGATTCAACACCGACATCGATCGCAACGATTCGCATTCCTGGTTCGCCGGACTGCCTTCGCCGGCGGCAGCCGCGGTGATTGCTTCGTTTCCCATCGCCATGAACGCCGTGTCACGTTGGCTGGATCCTGACAAAGCCAACCTCCTGGAATCCGCCCGGCAGTGGACCGCTTGGTTGAACGCCGCTTTGGTTCAGTCGCTGCCGTTGGTGACGTTTGCCGTCGCCTGCCTGATGATCACCCAACTGCGTTATCCGCACGTCATGAATCAACTGATCAGCCGCCGTCGCAGTCGCACTCAGTTGATTCAATTCGTCTTTATGGTGGTCATCGCATTTGTCGTCGGCGAAATGATCGTCTTGCTAGCCTGCTGCTGGTTCGCCTTTGCCGCACCGTTGCGTCCTTTGTGGCAAGGCATCCCCCCCCGACCTTTCCGGCGGCATCTGCCCCCCCGCTTCCCGCCATCGTGAGCCCTCGTCCGACGGCGCAAGACCCGGTCTTTGCCCCAGACCATTAGCGCGGCGGCAGGCAAGGCGAACAGGGACATTTTCTTGCCGCGAAAGAATGTCAGATCGCGATTACTGGGGGGCTCGAACCAAGCCAACCGAACCGGCATGCATGTTCCTGGCTTAGTTCAACGCCACGCATCACGGGGCGGCGGGAGTTGACGTTGATTTCACAATCGGCTGACCATCGTCGCTGCGTTGCATGCGATGGTTCGCCTATACTACCTTCGACGTGAAAGCCATTTGTCGGACTCTTGCGACGTGTGCATGACGCCGAGTATCAGCACTTCCGATTCGGTCAGATCGTAAAAGACCACGTATGGGAATCGTTGGACCGGCCAGTACCGAACGCCATAGTCAATTGAAGTACGACGTTCAGGATCTGCAATCAATTGATCAACCGCTCTCCGAACGCGCACCACAAAGTCCGATCCGAGGTTCGGTTGTCGCGCATCGTACCATTCAGCGGCGTTTAGCACGTCGGAATCAAACAGCGGATGGTAGCGTAACGATCTAGCCGTTGCGTGAATCGTTAATCCCTTTCCAAACCTCCTCGTCTGTCGACCCAAGATTGGGGTCGGCCAACATCTCATCACGCCGCCGAGCCGCTTCCGTTACCGCCCAACCGGGCAGCGGAAGAGGCGATTCTTCGGCCGCAAGGTCGTCCCAGATCTCTTCCACAAGCCGAAGCTTGTCCGCTGGCCCGAGATCACGGATTGTGTCTGTGTAAATGTCCATTGCTCCTCCAGAGTTGATATTCTATGCGGAGTTGGCGACGCAGGCAAAACGTCCGGAATTTCTGCCATTTCCACGAACGACTGCGTTCACACGGCGGGAAGTGGACGTTCCACGTCGTTGGATGGTGTCCCGCGCGCGTGCATCGCCTGGATACGACCTTCGCTTGCCCCCAGGTGACGACCCGCCGAGCCATGTGGCCGACGGTTGCCCTGCGGACGGTGGTTTGTTCTTACGTCTCCATCATGATACACGATGGCTCTGGGCAAGGCCAGTACGCGGCACCGCCCATCCCGATGTCGCCCCGCGAGTGGATTTCTCGGGTCCCGTTTCCATCGGTAACTCCGCTGGGCCAGCCAGCAGCCTATCTTAGGCATGGTCGTATCCGCCGCCGCCGACCCCCGCGTCGGAGGAGCGACGACTGGACCGCTAGATGCCGCGCCGACGCCCCCTTTTTCTACGCCGCCAATTCTGCGAAAGTGAATCGAAAAGGGCACTTGGGTCCGTGGGTCCGGTGTTTCCGTTCGACGGTCCTTCTTGTACGGAATCAGTTTATGCCAGTTATCGATGCCAACACGAAAGTGTGTGCCGTTTTCGGGCACCCGGTCGGTCATTCGCTGTCGCCGGCGATGCACAATGCCGCGTTCGAGGAACTAGGGTTGCCCTACGTCTACGTGGCCCATGACGTTGCGCCTGGCTGTATCGCCCGAGCGCTGGACGGGGTGCGGGTGATGGGGTACCGGGGACTGTCGGTGACGATCCCGCATAAGGTCGAGGCGATGGGGGGCGTCGATCGCGTCGACCTGGTCGCTCAAGGCATCGGCTGTATCAACACGGTGGTCAACCAGGATGGCGAGTTGATCGGATACAACTCCGACGGGCTCGGGGCAATCAACGCGCTGCGGGACGCCGGTGTCGATCCTCGCGACAAACAAGTCCTGATGCTGGGTTCTGGCGGCGCGGCTCGAGCGATCGCGATGACCCTGGTTTGCGAAGCGCCGCCCGCACGTTTATGTGTCTTGGGCGTGCAGTTGGACGAACTCGACCTGTTGTTGGCAGACGCTCAGCGGCATGGCGCATCGATCGTCGACGGCGGCGAACTGAGCGACCGTTCGCTGGCCGACGAAATCGCAGCGGCGGACGTGCTGCTGCACTGTTCGCCGATCGGCATGCACCCGCATGAGGGCGCCAGCCTGGTGCCGCCGGAGCGGTTGCGTCCGGAGTTGGCCGTGTTCGACGCCGTCTACAATCCGCGCCGCACCAAGCTGCTGCAGGATGCCGCTGCCGCCGGCTGCCGGACGATCGAAGGCATCGAGATGTTTTTGGGCCAGGCTTACGTGCAATTCGAACTGTGGACCGGTCATCCGGCGCCTCGCCAGGTGATGCGGCAGATCGTGGAGGCGAAACTATGAATGTGGTGCTGGTCGGTTATCGAGGCACCGGCAAATCGGTTGTCGGGGCGTTGCTGGCTGGACAGATGGGTCTGCGAGTGATCAGTCTGGACGAAGAGATCGTACGACTTGCCGGCCAACCGATCCCGGAAATCGTGCAGCAGCAGGGTTGGCCGGCCTTTCGCGATTTGGAAGAGCAGGTGGTTCGAAACGCCTGTACGGGTGACGGACAGGTCATCGATTGCGGCGGTGGTGTGATCGAACGCGAAGCCAATTTTTCCGTGCTGCGCAGCGCCGGTCCCGTTTTCTGGCTGACCGCGTCCAACGAGACCATCGTCCGCCGCATCCAAGGTGACGATCAACGACCGTCATTGACCGGTCAGAAGAGCTTTACCGACGAAGTTGCCGAGGTCATGCAGCGACGGGCGCCCCTCTACCAGCGAATCGCCCATCATCGTATCGATACGGATGATCGCACGGTCGAGCAGGTCGCGAGCGAGATTCGTCGCCTGGCCATCGGCACCGATGCGTCTTCGACTGACGATGAATGATCGGCAAAGGATTGACCGACGGGTGCCCTTGCCGGTCCTAATCTTGTTGCCGTTCGTCCACCCCCGCGGCCTCGGATGCTTCGGCCTCGATCCGCAGGACTCGCAGCATCGTCGGTGCGGGCCAAGGTTCGGGGACGGGTCGATCGTTGTTGCCGCCCGCGTTTTCCCAACGCAACAGGTACCGGCTGCGGCCGTCGGCAGAACCACCCTGATCGTTGATCCACTGGACCCGCATCCGTCCGCCCGCACGCAGCAGCCGATCGTTCGCGGGAACCCGGAAGTCCGATTCGGGTGATGAAAGAGCGCGCCGCCACGCAGGGGCGGGGACGGGTGGCCTTGTATCGACGGGCGTCAGCGTGGCCTCGTCCAATATGATGCGTTGGCTGCCGTGCCGTTGGCTCCAAACCACCTGCTCCAGGCGGCCATCTCCCGGCGAGCGGATCGCTCCGACGCGGACCACATACGGCAATGCCCCGGTCCCGCTGGTGTCCCAGCGAAAATCCCATTCGGTCGCCCGGACGCGCAGCCATCGCCCGCCTTGGAAGCGAGCGTTGAAGATCTGGCTGTTCCCCCGGTCATCGTATTTGTGATAGCTGTGCACCGTTCGCTGTCGGGAATCCCACCCCAGTCGCAAACTGGTCATGTTGCTCAATCCCCGACCGGGGCCCACCGGATCGACGATGACCGACTCGGTTTCGCTGGTCATCGGCAAGGTGACCGTTTGACCATCGATCGATTGCCAATGTCGCATGTCCGGACTGCGGGCGTAGGAGAGCGTATGATTGGTGGAATTGCAGGGAGTGTTGCGCCATACCCACACGGCGTGCCACATCCCGTCCGGTCCGAAACGCGGACCGCCATAGGCGTTCATCAAGCCGCGACCGTCCAACAGCGGGACATCCAACAGACGCTGCCAGGTGCGAGTATCCGGGTCGTATACGTTATAAATCTGATCGCCGCGGCCACTGGATCCCTGGCGATATTCAAAGTACAACGTGCCGTCGGGACCCGTGATGAAGGTGGGGTATCCAGGATCTTCCTCGGGGGAAACCATCTGCAAGCGCTCGAAGCTGCCGATATCATGGGGTTTCTCCGAGCGATAGTACAAAATGGCCGGGGGACTGGGCGGCCCTTGCAATAGTCCTCGTCGATACGAACTGACGTGCAGAAAACCGTCTCGGTCCACTGCCAGCGTCAATTTGGCGTGCCCGCCGGTCGGCCAGCCCATTTGGATGGGAAACCGGTGGAATTGCCAAGCTTCCGAATCGAGCCGGCGTTGCGCCACCGTCAGGTAACGATCGGCGTCGTAATAGCCGACGTATTGGAACGGAGCGTGCGTCAACAAAACAGGGCTACCGATCCGATGCACCGACCAGACCGGCGCCACGTCCGTCTGCTCAATGACCTCAGGGTATTCACTCACCCCATCCCCTGCTTCAGCAAAAACTGCCAAGCATCCCGTCATTAGGAAGAAAAACATTCGTCCGTAAAGAACCCATTCGTGCAGCACGTTGCCATCCTTTCGTTGCGAGACTCTACGTTTCAGTTTTCCAATAACCGCCACGCGCATGGTCGAAGCGGGCTTCGTGACCGCGCACCGTCAGATCGAAGTGGCCGTCTCGAAAAACCTCGCGGCCCATCACCCAGGTACGCATCGGCCAACCTTGCAGCGACTGGCCGTGCCAGGGACTCCAGCCGCATTTGGTCTGCTGGTGTTGATTCCGGATCGTTTCGGTACGCTGCATGTCGACCAGCACCAGGTCGGCATCGTAACCGACCTGGATGCGACCCTTGTCGACCAGATCCCAAACCCGAGCCGGCGCGTCGCTCATCCAGTGCGCGATCTGTTGCAAGGAGCAACGTCCTTGATTGACTTGGTTCAGCATCAAGGCCAGCGAATTCTCGACCGCTGGTAGCCCGGACGGGGAAGCGGGGTAGGGTTGCTGTTTTTCCTCCAGCGTATGGGGCGCATGGTCGGTGGCGATGACCTGGATCTGTCCGTCCAGCAATGCTTGCCAAAGCTGTTGGTTGTCCTGTTCTGTTTTCAGGGAGGGATTCATCTGGATCAGTGAGCCCAATCGGGGGTAATCTTGGGTGTTCAGCAGCAGATGATGCGGGCAGACTTCGGCCGTGAGCAGTCCTCCGTGATCGGCAAACAACGGGACTTCGGCACCGGTCGACACATGCAAGACGTGAAACCGATGCTGGTGGCGACGGGCCAGGTCGACCGCGCGCTTGGTAGCCACCCATGCGGCTTGATGGTCCCGAATCAGGGAGTGGACGGCCACGTCGCTTTGGCCCGCGAAACGCTGTTGATTCGCACGAACGGTGCTTTCGTCTTCGCAATGAGCGGCGATGGGCAGCGTGGTTTCCGCAAAGATCCTCTCCAGCGCGTGCTGGTCGTCAACCAGCAGATCTCCGGTGCTGGACCCGATGAAGATCTTGATTCCGGGCGTCCGTTGCGCATTGCGCAATTCGTCCAGGTTTTGCGGTGTCGCTCCTATGTAGAATCCGTAGTTCACCAGACTTTTCTCTGCAGCCAGATCGAGCTTTTCGTTCAGCCGTTGTTGGCTGGTGGTGTTGGGCACCGTGTTCGGCATTTCCAAAAACGTGGTAACGCCGCCTTTGGCGCACGCGCGGGAAGCATGCTGCAGATCTTCCTTGTGGGTCAGTCCCGGTTCTCGGAAGTGGACCTGATCATCGATCACCCCGGGCAACAGGTACAAGCCCGAGGCAGAGACGACTTCGTCGGCTTCGGTGTGCAGCGCCGGATCGATAGCGCCGACCTTCTTGCCGTCGATCAACACGTTGGTCCGCAAGAGTCCCTCGGGCAGGACGACGATTGCGCTTCGGATCAAGGTCTTCATGCAGTTCCAATCACAAGGAGGAATCGGGTGAATCCACATTATAGCGGCCAGATCTCAGGGCCGCACGGGGTGGGGGTTTTGACACTTGTCCGGTCCGCTTTGTCCGCTTTGTGGCACAAATGCCCTCTAAGCACCCGGCCAGAAGTCTTTTGGCAATTGAGGGTAGCCTTGCACGGGGACGCAACGGGGTCGGGAGTCGTTTTCGGCCAACGATCTACCACATGGGAAGCGGGTCACCCGAAAACGACTCCCGACCCCATTGCATACCATCCAAGCGAATCCGAAACTTAGGGCTGGCGAAGAAACAACTGAGCCCAATGGCGTTAGCCACCGGTTCCCGTGCAGCGAGAGAACCGGCGGCTAACGCCGTGCCGCTCAGGAAACAACCGAACGGTGGCTAGCGCCGTGCCGCTGACGTGATCGCCGACAGTTATTTCTTTGCCGATCCTTAATGGATTACCATTTCAAAGAAAGGTAGCCTCCCCATGACGGTTTTCAACATTGTTCTCCTGATGGCTTTGGTACCAGGCTCCGGCGATGCAGCGGCGGCAGAGATCGCCGATGCCGCTATCCCGCCGGAGATGGCAGTCACGTTGGGCATCGACCCGGAACATCCGGTGTCGCTGAACGTGGTCTACCAAGGCGAACCGGCAACCGAAGCGGTTCGGCAGCGTCCGGGCTACGATCCGTCGAAAGACATCGTGCGAGTCGAATTCGGGCACGTGGCTGAGGACCGCTACTTGTGGCGCACCACGTTTGCCGCGCCGCCCAACCTGGAAGACACCGTGCACCATCTGTACATCGACGCGGACGACGATCCCGAAACAGGGCGGCAGGGGTACGGAGTCGAATACATGCTGACGGTGGCGGGCGGCAGCGGACGTGCCAGTCACTTCAGTCCCGAGGGAGATCGGGTACCGCCGCCTCGCGTTCGTTTCGCCGTCCGGGGGAACAGCCTGCTGACCAGTGCCGATGTCCAGTTGGGTGCTGACCAGGCGGGAACTCGGTTTCGCATGTGGGTCCTGTGCCACACCGTGACGACCGCCGAACAGCCTCGACCGCCGATGTCCGACAGCACAGGCCGCTTCGACGTGCATGGCGTCGCCCTGCACGATCGGCCGAAGCTGATGTCGCCCGAGGACTTCACGGAACACCATCGAGTTCAGAGCACCTACGGCTTGGATGTGCTGCGCCCGTTGCTGAACGATCCGGCGAACGTGATCGTGCCTTACGACCAGTTGCAGATGGACGGGTTCGAGGTGGACCTGTTTACCTCGCAACGTTACGGACATCTCGTGCGGCGGCAATCCGGCGCACGAGCCTGGCATACGGTGCAACAGGCGGGCACGTACCACGTCGGTTTCGTGATGTACGATGACGGCAGCAACCAGCGGATCGCCATCCACGTCGGGGACGACCTAGCCGGAGTCGCCGTGGTGAACGCGGGCAAACGCCGCCACGGCGTGTATTTTCTGGATCACGCTCGCGACTTGGCCGCCGGAGATACCGTGCGTTTTGACGCGGTGGGGACCAGCGGAAAACACGGGATCGCTTATGTCCTGCTGATGCCTCAAGCGCCGGAAGAGCGCGGGGTCGAATACCGCGTCGAACATACACGTTCGTGGTCGCCGATCGACGCCGAGGGCCAGGCATGGATCTCGTGGACCACTCGCTGGCCGTCGACCACGCGCTTCGAATTTGGGACGACGACCGATTTCGGCCAGGTGGTGAGCCAGGATCGTGAGCGGCTGGTCCATCGAGCGCGTTTGACCGATTTGACGCCGGGCACGACCTATTACGGACGCGGCGTCGGAACGACCCGCGACGGCCGCCACTATTATGGTCCCACGATCACCTTCGGCACCGAGAGCGTCACTCCTCCGCCAACACGGGAAGGCGTGACGAGCGTACCGTTGAACGTGCGCAACGAACATGATATCGCCGCCCGGGATTGGCCGGTCACTGGTGGAGTTCCCTTTCCTCAAGGCGTTCTGGCCAGCGAGAACCACGTGCGGCTGTTACGCGATGGCGTCCAGGTGCCTGCTCAGATCGAGGCGCGAGCCACCTGGCCGGACGGTTCGATCAAGTGGCTGTTGATCGGTCTGTTGGTCCAAGTGGATGCGGGCCAAACGGCGGTGTACGAGTTGCAGTTCGGCCGTGAAGTGACCGTCGATCACGATCGCCCATCGCACCAACCGCTGGCCGTGCAACACGAGGATCGGATCGCCATCGATACGGGCGCTCTGCAGATGCACGTCGATGTCCACGGCCAGTTGGTCGGTCCTCAAGGACCTTGGGTTACCGAACTGGTCGACGGTCGGGGAACACACTTTTCCGGCAGCCGGGGCCAGGCGGAGATCGCCATTGTCGAGTCGGGGCCGATCCGGTCGGTGATCCACACCGTAGGCCCGCTGGTCGACTCGGACGGCGAGCACAGTTTTCGTATCAAACAGCGGATCGAAGCCTGGCGCGGCCAGCCTTGGGTTCGAGTTCATCACACGTTCGTCAATACCGTGCCGGATCGAAAATCACGTACGACGTTAGAAACGTCGCAGGCCGATCAGTTCTGCGATATCCATCGGTTGAGCCTGCTGGTCCCCTTGAACGCCACGTCCTGGTCGGCCACGCGGGAAGGGGAAGAAACGCTCGTGCTACAGACCGGCCAACGAGTCTGGCAGCCCTTCGATGACCGGATCATCCACGAATCGGACGAAGCAATGGAGGGTCGGCTGTTGGGCGGCTTGCTCGCACAAGACGGCGATCTGGCGATTTCCGTGCGGGACTTTTGGCAGAACTACCCCAAAGGCTTTGCGATCACGACCGACGGGGTGCGAGTCGATCTATGCCCCGATTTCGACGCCGGGCGGTATGACGCGTTCCCGTTCGAAGAGCAGGGGCATCAACTCTACTATTACCTTCGGGACGGCAGCTATACGTTCAAGCGAGGAATGGCCAAGACGCATGATCTGCTGATCGATTTCGGCCCTTCCGGAGAACAACGGGCTCAGTTATTCCAGCGTCCGTTGCTGTTGACCGCCCAGCCGGCCTGGTACTGTGACAGCGGCGCCTTTTACCGCGTAGCGCCTCGCGACCCGGAGCGTTTTCCCGCCTACGAACAGGCCGTCGATCGCAATCTGCAAGACTTCCTGGCCCGGCGGGAACGTCAGCGGGATTACGGACTGATGAACTACGGCGATTGGTACGGCGAACGTCAAGTCAACTGGGGCAACGTGGAATACGACACGCAGCATGCGTTCTTCTTGGAGTACATCCGATCCGGGAATCCCGAGGCCTTCTTTCTGGGCGAAGCCGCACAGTTGCACCACCGGGACATCGATACGGTGCATTGGTGCGAGCAGGACCGTGACGTGGGCTTGGTCTACGTCCATCAAATGGGGCACGTTGGTGGCTATTACGATGAACCGGTACCCGGTACGCTGGGCATCCCACGCGCGGGAGGCAACATCGGCCATGCTTGGACCGAGGGCCATTTCGAGCATTATTTTCTGACGGGCGACCGCCGATCGTTGGAAACGGGGATGGCCGTTGTCGACTACTTCACGGACCGAGAACTCGCCCGGCCTTACGATTGGACCAGTGCTCGCGTCCCCGGCTGGCATCTGATTATGCTGGCGTCGGCATTGGCGGCCACCAACGACCCCTATTACTTGAACGCCGCGAGGATCGTGATCGACCGAGTGTTGGAGACGCAGGATACCGAGCCGCGCGAGTTGCCCGTCTACCAGCAACGGCCCGGTCGAACGCATCAGCGGGGCGGTTGGACTCGGATGATGGTGCCCGGGCATTGCCATTGCGAACCGCGGCATCGCGGAAACGCCGGGTTCATGGTCAGCATCCTGTTGACCGGGATGATCTATTACCACGACGTAACGCAGGATCCGGACGTCCGGCAGGCGATCATCCTGGGAACCCGATATATGGTGGACGAATTCTATTGCGACCAGGTGCATGGGTTCCGCTACACCAGTTGTCCTGAGATGGCGTATCGCCCGGGGCTGATCCCCATGTATGCGGAAGCCATGGCCCGCGTGTACCTGTGGACGGGCGACGAGCGCTTCGTCGACCCGTTGACCAATGGCCTGGCCCGCCGCGCCAGCGGTTCCGCGTATGGGAAGAGCTTCTCGCAATACTATCGCTCGGCCCCTCGGCTGCTGGCCGACCTGTCCGAGGCCGGATTCACGCTGGAATGAGAGCGTGCCATGGGCCGAGGGGAAGGTCAGGCTGGGGGGCTGGTTTCCAGTCCTGCCTCCACCGGTGCAGGACCGTGGTTTCCAAACCAACTTCCACCGGTGCAGGACCGGTGGGGGTCTTCCAAACCTGCCGCCACCGGTGCAGGACCGTGGTTTCCAAACCTGCTTCCACCGGTGCAGGACCGGTGGGGGGCAAGCATAACAAACGCCAACGGTCCAACCGTTTCGGTGCTAGTTCGCTGCAGCTTTGGCTTGTTGCAGCAGTTCTTGAGCGCGGGGTCGGGCCGGATCGCCGACGCCCGAATCCAAGACTTTTTGCATGGCCTCGGCCACGGCCCGGGGATGCTGCACCGCCAGCTTGGCGGCGATGCCCACGGCGGCGTTGGCGGCCGCGTCACGCAGAACCGGTGTGTCCAGATGCGAGACGGCTTCGGCCAGCGTCTCGGTCGACGGGATGCGGATCAGCACGTCGATCGCCAATCGCCGCTCTTCGTCACGCAACGCGGTCTCCAGGGCCATCTGGTACATCTCCAGTCGCTGGGCATCGGGAACCACGAATTGGCGGGCGATCCGCAAATAGCCGCGTAAGGCCCGGATCTTCAAGCTTTCGGTGGCCGCGTTGCGAGCCAGATCCAGCAACGCGGGCGCCGCGTCGGGGGTCATCCAGTCGCCCAGTTGCTGGGCGGCGGCGCCTTGAACGGCTGCGTCGGGCGATCTGGAGGCCCGGACGATGGCTGCCAACGCTCGATCGCCGCCGACGGCTCCGATCGCTTCCAACAATTTGCCTTGGTGCGGCGTCTTCGCTCGCGGCATGGCGGCTGCCAATTGCTCGGCACACGCATCGCGATCGGGCATGCGGCCCGCAGCGGCCTTCAAGGCGTCGCCGGCCATCTCCAGCTCTTGCGGGTTCCTGGCGCCCACCGTGCGATCGATCAGCCAGGACAATTGATCGAAATCGATCGTATCGCCCAAGGCCTGGAAGGCTGCCGCACGAACCGCCGGGTCGGAGTCGGTCGCCGCCTGGCGCAATTGGGGTACGGCCTCGGTGATTCCCCGCAAACCGGCCAATTCGATCAATCGCATCCGCTGCGGACCCCGGGCGGTATCAAGCCGCTGGGCAAGATCCGCATCGACGTCGTCGCCGGGCAGATCCATCAGCGATTCCCTGGCTGCGTTGGCAATGTCTTCGTCGTCCTCGACCGCAGCGGCCAGCAACACGGGCACACACGAGACGTCGCCTTGTCGACTGATCGCCTGGATGGCCGTCAGCCGCACGTTCTTCGGCCCTTCCTCGGCCGCCGAAGCCAACAGACTGACCGACGGCCGGTCTTCACGATCGATCAACGCCAGGATCATCAGCGACTGGCGCTCGGCCGGCATCCGTTCCATCTCGGCAACCAGCGCGTCGGTCACTTCCGCGCCGGGCAACTCGCGAGCGACCCACAGCCCCAGCGCGAACAGATCCCGGTCGTCGGAATTCAGCAACTCGATCAATTGAGCGGTCCCGTTCGTGGGATGAGCCAGGATCACGCCGCGGGTGGCTTCCAGAATGCGTTGCTTGGGAACATCGGCGTTGCGGATCGCCTCGAACAGCCGCACCGCCGTCTCGGCATCGCCGCCGTCAACGCTCTGCTCGGCACCCAGGATGCAGCCTTCCGCGACGGCGGACCGGACGGAACGCGGGGCTTCGTTCATCGCCGGGCCGGTCAGGAACTGTTCCAGAGCCTCGGTGGCGGCGGCGTTGCCGATACGGCCTAACGCCACCGCAGCCGACTCGGCGACCTCGGTGTCCTGGTCCGTCAACATGCCCGCGAGGATCTCGACGGCTTCACCGTCAGCGCGCATGCCGATCGAATTCACCACGCCCACCAGCAGACGACCTTCCAATTGGCCAGCCGCTTGGCGCAACGCCTGGTCGGCGGCCGGATCGGGGATCGCTTCCAGCGCGATGCGAGCCCACGCCGCCAGTTGTTCATCGGTCAGCAGGTTGGCCAAGGCAGGAACGGCCTGGCCGTCACCGAATCGCGTCAGGTGCTTGCAAGTGATCGCCTTGTCGGCCGATGGCGAATCGTCGGATTCGATGATCGCGATCAGACGCTCTTGCCGCTGTTCGGGCGTTTCGTCCGCCGCGACGAAACCGATCGGGAACCAAGCCAGCGCCAAGAGCACCGCGACCGGCCAGGCAGCCTTTGGGGAAAGGGATAGGGACATATTCGAAATTCTCCGTGAATGAACTTTGTTGAATCCTTGAGTCGTTTTGTGGAAGCGGCCGTGGGGCGATTACATCCGCCAGGGTTCGCGCAACGCTTCCCCCCGCAATCGATTCGCCTCGTCGTCGTCCAGGAACACGTGCTTGTCCGGGTCGTACTTGACGGTGCGTTCCAGGAAGATCGCGATGTTGGCAGCATGGCAGGCGATATGCGAGTTGCA
>SKKK01000012.1 GCA_007121535.1 Planctomycetaceae bacterium
GAACGACAATACCGTCAACGCGTCCTTGAAAGCTTACAGCGGCGAGCGGCTCACTTCGGACTGCGCCTCACGCCTGCCGAGCATACCTAACTGCCGGATTGCGGTGAGTTCCTTGGGAGCCACGGCAGGCGGGAATCGCGGTAGTTGGGGTAGGGTTGCAGATGGTCAATCATCGTCGCTTCCCTCTGAGAGACCCTCAGCCGAAGTGACTGCCGCCTGTTCCGCCAGGGCGTAGAATTCGTGCAACTTAGCCCGCAACAGCTTTTTGTCTGGCAGGGTCATTTGGTACTCGGCGACCAATGCCGGCGATAGACTGCGCGACAGCGCGTACTCGACGATCTCCTGGTCCTTGGTGGCACACAGCAGGAGCCCGATCGATGGTCGCTCGTGTGCTTTGCGGACATCACGATCAAGGGCTTCCAGATAGAACTCCAGCTTCCCCAAATACTCCGGTTGGAATTCATCGATCTTCAATGCGATGGCCACCAGACAATTCAACCCGCGATGAAAAAACAACAGATCGAGTACAAAATCTCGGCCTCCTACTTGAAGACGAAAATGCTCGCTGACAAAGGTGAAGTCGGCTCCGAGTTCCATCAGAAACTTGCGCAGGTTGCGCACCAAAGCCTGCTGAAGATCGTGCTCGGAATGGACCTCCGGCAGCTCCAGGAACTCCAGCACATACGAGTCCTTGAAGACCGACGCAGCTTCCGGATGCAATTGTGTCACCGATGGTGACACATTTGGCGGAGTGAGTACCGTACGCTCGAACAGCGAGCTGGCCAGTTGCCGTTCCAGTTCCCGCTTCCCCCACCGCTGCCGAATGCTCAAACTCAGATAGAATTCTCGTTCCTCCGGCCGTTTGCAACGGCTCAGAATCAGCAGATTGTGGGTCCACGGCAATTGTCTCACCAGTGGTGAGACTTTTTCATCGTTCCGGTACGTTTCATATAACTGCCGCATACGAAACAGGTTGCGACGTGTGAATCCCTTCAGGTCCGGATGCTCTTGGGCGATAAAGGCGGCCAGTTGCTCGACAACGCCTTCCCCCCAGGCGGACGTCTCCAGCTTGCGGCTGATGTATTCGCCGACTTGCCAGTACAGATCGACGAGGGCGACATTGACCGCTCTCCAAGTCTGGTCTTGGCATCGACGAATCAGGGCAACAACCTCGACGAACGAGGGCTCCAGCGCCAACTCCTTGCCCGTCTCAAAGGCGGCGATCGGCTCGCCTTTCCGTCGGCGAATCATTTTCCTTTTGTGGGGATTGTTCGTCATCGCTGCTCCTATCGGGCACTCCCCACGATCTCCGCCAACAACCCTTGCGTCTCCTTTTCCACCGCCAGAATGTCGCAACGGATCTCTTCCAACGTCCGCAGCGGCTGCGGCTTGTAGAAGTAGCGGTTGAAGCTGATCTCGTAGCCGATCTTGACCGAATGCTCGTCGTACCAAGCGTCGGCGGCATGGGGCAGCACTTCGCGGCGCAGGAACGCTTCGATGCCGCCGTCCTCCAGCAGCGGGACCTGTTCGGTGTCCCGCAACTCGCTGTCCGGTTCGTACTCGACCACCTCCCCTCTCCCATAAGCGGGCGAGGGGAGCGAGAAGAACCCTCGGATCGGATCGACAGCGACCTTGCCGGGTTTATGCACCTTTTTCACCACCGGCGCGGCGTCTTCGTCGCGTTTGGCCAGTTCCGTCTGGAGCAGCTTCTTTCGCTTGACGTTCAACTTGACGTTGTGCTTCCCGGCATCCTGTGCGATCGCGTCCATGAACGTGTTGAAATCCCGATGCGGCCCTTTGCCAAGCGATTTGGCGACTCGATCCACAACGTTGCTCAACGGCTGTTCTCCGGCGTCCTTGCAGACGGCGCGGAACCGCTTCCGATGCTCGGCGGACAGATCCACGGCCAACCGCAGCGGACGCTCGACGGTCAGCTTCCAATAACCGAACGCTGCGTTGGGGAAGATCTTGGAATGCTCGGTTTCCCTGAACTTCAGCAGCGTCTGGCAGATGCGCTGGATATCGTCGTCGGCCAGTTCACAGTTCTTCATGCCCATGTTCTTGAGCAACGGCTGGAACCAACCGGTGGCGTCGATCAATTGCACTTTGCCACGGCGCTTCTTCGGCTTGCGGTTGGTCAGCACCCAGATATAGGTCGCGATGCCCGTGTTGTAGAACATGTTCAGCGGCAGGGCGACGATGGCCTCCAGCCAGTCGTTCTCGATGATCCAGCGGCGGATGTTGCTCTCGCCCTGCCCGGCGTCGCCGGTGAACAGCGACGAGCCGTTGTGGACCTCGGCGATGCGGCTGCCCAACGGCGTGTCGTGCTTCATCTTCGAGAGATAACGATACGTGCCACCCACTTATCTCATTGCCGGCCAGCAAGGGCAGACCAGCCCTCCCCACCCCCGTTGGTGGCCAGTGAGCCTGGCGATCGTGCTGGCGAGCGTGAGGAACTCAAAGCTGCAGCACGCCGGGAGATGGGTACAAAACTGGGAGCTAATCCATTGGGCTTGACATGTACAAATTGAACACGCCAGGTCTGCCCCACTTGGCGCGCCATTTGCGGCTGCAAACTAGTTCAGAGTTCAACCGTCCAGGAGAAGGCCCATGCCACGTTCGAAGTTCGTTGGAAGGTCCGGTTGCGGCCGAGCCGCAATCGGACCGAATTCTGTCGCCGCCCGACCGCAACTGCGACAGGGTGTCGCACCGCAGCGACAGGTAGTCGCACGCGAGGGCGGCGTCCCAGACATCCGACGCCTTGCTATCCATGAGCCTTCCGATGCCCAATTCGCGCCCTCTTGCTGAGTGGATCCGGCTGATGTCGATTGCATTCGTCGTAATCGGACTTGCGGTGATCGCCGGTTCGCTGCCGCTGTACAAATGGTATCGCGGCGACTTCCAGCAGGTCCTGCCGGACGACAATTACAACCGAGTCCTGGTAGCGCATGGACCCGATAGATTTTCCTTATTGGCATGAAAGGCAAATATACGATGCCAGCACCCCAGACGGAACGACTTGAATTTCC
>SKKK01000636.1 GCA_007121535.1 Planctomycetaceae bacterium
CGGGGCCGATGGGGACCAAACCTGTTCCCACCGGCGGAGACCGAACTCACGTGAGAACCCGACAATTGTTTCTCCAGCGGTGCTTCGTACAGACGCTAAATCCCCTGAAACTGAAAGGGATCCGTTTCTTCGAAATGCTCAGACGCCTCGCCGGCATACACTTGCCCGTCGTCCAGAGACAACTTTCTCACGGGCGAACCTGCAGCAAAATCGATCTTTCGGAGATCCACCCACAGGACATTGGGAGTCAGCACGTTTTCGAAGTAGTACACAAGCCGCTCTTGATCCGCCACGACCCTCCACCGCGTGCTGGAAATATGGGGCTGATCTTCCGTCGATATGCCGTACGGCACCGAGATGTTTCTGATCACACTGAACACACTTGGCACGGCGATCTTCGGGTCGTCGGTCTGCAGAATTGCCTGGATGTAATAGGATGCCCGTACGAAGCGGTCCGTGGGTCGGTTGGTCCCCGGAAGAAATACAGTACCGGGAATGTCATTCCAATAGCCTTGGATCGCCCGTTGCTGCTCGAACGCGGGATCGTTGGTCATCACTTGATAGGCCGGGTCGTGGTGAATGACCAGATGGCCATCAATGTACTCCAGAATGGCATTGTCCCCGGTCGCATCGGAAAGCGACAGATGCACGGTTGTGAATTTATCCGTCCCCGGAATGAAATCGGTGACGACCACAAACTCTTCCTTTCGCAGATCCTCGACCGCTTCTGCGACCGTCGCAAAGTTGTCCAATACGTACTGAGCCCAGGCTGCGATCGTGAGCCCCTGTCGGTCACCGTCCTTTTCGAAGCTGGGATACTTCGACTGGACAAGCCACAGCATGTTCGCGACCAAACCTTTCTCGTTCATACCATCGGGAATGGCGATATCCCATGAACTGGCGGCGATGCTGCCGTAGCGTGAGGTCCATTCGATCGAATTCGGCCCCACCTGGCCGCTACGCTTCATCCCACGCGGGAACAGCCACAAATTCGCCGGTATGTCGATGGAAAAATCCATCGTACGACCGGTGAGCACCGTTTGTCCGGGGCCTTTGTAAACGACCCGAGTGCATGCAGTGCCATTAACAGGAACGATCAAACCAGTGAAAAGGCTGGCGAGCAAACTGGCAGTGAACGCGTATTTCATCAATTCCTCCGTTCTTTACGGTTTGGCACGTCGGATGGTCAGATTCGAGTAGGTCGGCAGTTCGCCGATCAGAGGTTCCACGTATTCCGGGAAGGTTCGTTCGATCGTCACCATCACGCCGTTTTCGCCTTTCTCGGCCAGTCGGACCGCTTGGCGGCCGCACGCAAACGCTTCGTCGACATCCAGCTTGACGGCACGGTCCGCGGCACACATCTGCAGCGACTCGGTCACTTGGAATTCCGGAACATGAACGGCCCCAATATAGCAGACCGATCCCCGATCAGGCTATGGGCCACAACGGCCAGCGGACCTTGATATCGCGGGCGAACCGGGATAGGCTACGGCGTCGACGCGAAAAAGTACTCGAACAAGCACCCGGCCAGGTATTTCGTGATCGAATCGGGCGGAAGGGGTCGGGAGTCGTTTTCGGGTAAACCGATTCCCCTGTGGAAGATCGTTGGCTGAAAACGACTCCCGACCCCGGTGGCATCTCCACTGCAAGGCTACCTTCATTGACAAGAAACGCCTTTCCGGGTGCTGACGAATCAAGGAACATGCACCCATGAGCATAGAGATCATCTGTCCGGATCATCCGCGCGGCGATTTTCGCGCGGCGATCTTTGATTTCGACGGGACGTTGTCCTTGTTGCGTCGCAACTGGACGGACGTGATGATCCCGATGATGGTCCGGATTCTTCAAGAGACCGGCACGTCGGAAACGGCCGAGGAACTGTACGCTCTGGTCGAGGACTTTGTGGCGCGGCTGACCGGACGCCAGACGATCTATCAGATGATGCGATTGGCCGAGGAGGTTCGGCGGCGGGGCACAGAACCGTTGGAGCCGCTGGAATACAAGCGTCGGTACCACGATCTGTTGTGGCAGCAGGTGGGAGGGACAGTCGAAGCGGCTCGATCGGGCGCCGTGCCTCGCGACGACTTCACGGTCCCCGGCTCGCGCGAACTGCTGGAATCGCTCCAACGACGCAACATCTGCCTGTATCTTGCTTCCGGCACCGATCTGGCGTACGTGCAGGACGAGGTAGCCGTTTTGGGCCTGGATCGTTTCTTCTCGCCGCGAATCTACGGTGCCTTGGATGATTACAAGCGTTTTTCGAAAGCGATGGTCATCGAAAAGATCATCCGGGATACGGGCGTTCAAGGCAGGAATCTGATCGGTTTCGGTGATGGTTTTGTGGAGATCGAAGAGATCAAGAAGGTCGGGGGACTGGCGGTCGGAGTTGCCAGCGACGAAGTGAATCGCTGCGGCATCAACGCCTGGAAACGTCAGCGGCTAATCCAAGCCGGTGCGGACCTGATCGTCGCCGATTACCGGGAATTGGATGATCTGCTGCGAACGTTGGGACTATCACGGCAATAGCCCAGGAGAATCGGTGTCATGCCCTATCCGCAATTCGATCGCTCGCAACTGCACATCCAAGCGTTGGATCAACGGCAACACGATCTGTACCACAGCCACCTGTTGGCATTGGACGAAGTGCCCCCGCCATTGGATGCCGCCGGAATGGCCAGCCTGCAACGACTGGGGCAGCGATTGGTCGCCGCACGGCAGGCCGGTGCAGCCCGGCTGATCCTGATGGGCGCTCACGTGATTCGCGCCGGGGTAGCCCGGCAACTGATCGATCTGATGGAGCGTGGGTTGATCGATCACGTGGGCACCAACGGAGCCGGGGTGATCCACGATTACGAACTGGCGCGGATCGGCGCCACCTGCGAGAGCGTGGCCCGATACATCCGGACCGGCGAGTTCGGGTTGTGGCGGGAAACGGGCGAGATCAACGAGATCGTCAACCGCGGCGCTCATCAGGGCTGGGGCATGGGCGAAGCCGTGGGACGCGCGATTCTGGAGGCGGATTATCC
>SKKK01000599.1 GCA_007121535.1 Planctomycetaceae bacterium
GCAGTCAATATCTGCCGAAGCCGACCGCCCAGGACATTGCCAGCCATCATCCGGGCGGCGCAATGTTCGGGCATCGCTCCGGCGCCGTCACCTTCCTGTCCAACTCGACAGAGGTCGAACAATTCGAGGCAATGCTTCGGGGAACTTACCAAGTGGCTGCCGATTTCCCGCAGTTTGTACCACGTGAAAATTAGGTAGGTGATCCGGTATCAAGCTGCACGGCCACGGGCTTGGGTAGGTGTGGCTGATACCGAGCATTTCCGCAAAGGCTCGTTGACCGAGCCCCTTGGCCCCACGGAGATTTCGTACCCGCTCACCGAATTGTTTCACGCTGGCGTCTCCGCTTGTTTCTCCCTCAGACACAGGGTATCTTGATTGCAGTTTACAGTCAATGATAGCCAACAGGGTTAGCAGCGGGTTTCACGGAGCGTTGCGCCGACGCAGGAATTTGGGAAGCGTTCGACTGATCGAATCAGATGGGCCAGCGTGCAGGTTAAGCCTCGGGCCACCTCCCCAAATTGCCTCAGATGCACAACCCTTTTGCCGGACGAAGCTTATGGTGGGGGTGCCGGTTGTAAAAGCCCCGAAATAAGAGTAAATTGGTGCGGATTCGCCGCAGCCGCCCACGCTTTCGTTGGGAGCCGACAAATTGAGTTGAGCGACGGATATTCCCGGAAAAGCCATGTATCTAACCCCCAATAAGAACGGAAAGGAGACGGCACGGCCTCAGCCGAACCCTACACCACCAGAATCATCAAAGCCGGGCGATTGTGAGCGAGGCATGGCTTAGGGCACGGCCAAACGCCGTCTACCTTCCCCCAACGGGCAGCGTGTCGGAAGCGACGATTGCGGACGCCCAGTACCCGGTTGGGATCGACTGGGACGGCATTCTCGTCGATGACCCCGAGCATCCCGACGATATCGTACGACGAGTGCGGGAAGTCCTCGAAGTCATCTACAAAGGCCGGGCCGATGCCATCGAGAAGGAAGCGTGCGAAGCTCTCGGCGTTAAAAAGCTGCGAGATTACTTCCGCAAACCCGGCAAGGGAGGCTTTTGGGACGACCATGTAAAGCGATATTCCAAGAGTCGCCGGAAGGCCCCGATTTACTGGTTGCTTCAATCGTCGAAGAGAAACTACGCCCTGTGGGTTTACTACCACCGGTTCGACAAAGACATGCTGTTCAAGTCGCTCCTGAACTACGTCGAGCCAAAGATACAGAGGGAGGAAAATCGCCTCAGCGAGCTTCGTGCGCAGAAGTCGTCGGTGGGTGATTCCGGAAGCGAAGCGAAGAAAACCGACCGGGAGATCGAGAAGCAGGAAGATCTGCTTACTGAACTGCGGGGCTTTGAAGACAAGCTCCGCAAAGTGGCTGACTTACACCTCGTTCCCGACCTCAACGATGGCGTAGTCCTCAACATCGCTCCGCTTCACGAACTTGTCCCATGGAAGGAAGCCAAGAAGTATTGGAGTGAGCTTCTAGCTGGGAAATTCGAATGGTCGACAATCGGCAAGCAACTGCGGGAGAAGGGATTGGTTGGCAAATAGTCACTTGTCACTTGTCATTAGTCAGTGATCATTCTGTGTATAATGACAGATCACGATTTCGGAGGGAAAGAACGATGACAACGGTTTCGGTCAATGAGGCGAAAACCAAGCTGCTGGAGTTGATTCACCAATTGCAACCGGGTGATGAGGTGCTGATCACCGAAAACAACCAGCCGGTGGCTCGTCTTACGCCCGCTGCGCAGCAGCCCCCTCGCAAGCTGGGTACGCTCAAGGGAACGGTGACCTATATGGCGCCCGATTTCGATGCGCCGCTCGATGAGTTCAAGGAGTACATGCCGTGAAGCTGTTGCTCGATGCACACACAATGATCTGGGCCGTGGACGCTCCGGAGAAATTGGGGGGCGCTGCAACCACTGCGTTGCAGGAACCGGCAAACGATTTGCTCCTGAGTGCGAGCACGATCTGGGAAATCAGCATCAAGGTCGGACTGGGCAAACTCACGTTGTCGCTGCCGTACCGACAGTGGATGAATCAGGCAATTCACGACCTCGGAGCGACTGTCCTCCCGATAACCGTTGAATACGCCGATGTACAGGCCGGTCTGCCTGCTCATCACGGCGATCCGTTTGATCGCCTGTTGGCAGCGCAGGCTCAGGTTGAGAACGTGTCACTTGTCAGCACCGATGCGATCTTCGATCAATACGGAATCAGGCGAGTGTGGTAACCGTCGTTGTGATGAAAGTGATTTCCAAGACTTTGACGGGTCAACGAGGATCCATTGATGTTAGACAAGCTACAACTAGAGCATGTCGGGCCGATTGATCGGCTCTCGGCTGATTTTGCCGAGAGACTCAATGTCGTCACGGGCGACAACGGCCTCGGAAAATCATTTCTTTTGGACGTCTGCTTTTGGACTTTGACCGGAACGTGGCCCGAGGGGCGTACCGCACTGCCGGAGCCCAGTCCTAAGGTCAAACCCAAAATCAGCTACAGCGTGGTCGGCAAGAAAGGCAAGACCGAGGAAAAGTCGGCAACGTTCGATTTTCATTCGCAAAGCTGGACCCGGTTGCGAGGTCGCCCCCCAATGCCGGGATTGGTGGTTTACGCTGCGGTGGATGGCGGCTTCTCCGTGTGGGACCCGGCCCGCAACTATTGGCGAGATCCGGCGACTGGGGTTACGATGCCCAAGGAGTGGCCACGTGCGTATCAGTTCAGCGCCGATAGTCTGGCCAACGGGTTGGAAGTCGATGGCCGCCAACTCTGCAATGGGCTGGTTCAAGACTGGGTTGAGTGGTTCTACCAGCGTTCCAGCAAACCTTTGATCAATCCATTTGAGTATCTCGAAGATGTGATTCGTGTCCTGTCACATCCGACAGAACCAATCGAGTGTGAAGAACCTCGAAAAGTCTTCGTCGATGACACTCGGAAGTTCCCAACGCTCAGTATGCCCTACGGAACCGTGGCGTACCCGCACTGGTCGGCAGGCGTCAAACGGATTGTGAGCTTTGCCTACCTGATCGTTTGGGCGTGGGTCGAGCATGTGCAGGCGGCCGAACTTCGCAACGAAGAGCCGACCGACCGAATCACCCTGTTAGTCGATGAGATCGAGGCTCACTTGCACCCGAAGTGGCAACGAACCATTTTACCAGCAATCCTGCGAGTCGTTGAGAAGCTGCGAGCAGACATCTCAGTTCAAGTGCTTGCGGCAACTCACTCGCCGCTCGTGTTGGCATCACTTGAGCCACACTTTGACGAGAAGATCGATCAGTTCTTCTGTTTCGAGCTAGCTGAGGACAAAGTTACGTTTGAGAATCCACCGTGGACAACACACGGTGGCCACCTGTTTGCCGACGAGATCACCGAGGACATGAAGATCGAGGCCCCCGGTGGGGACACCGCCGATCTGCATCGCCGAGTCTGGGTCGGCGTGGGCGGCACCTCGGAACCCTCCTACCTGAGAATGCCACTTTCGGAGTTGGGGATCGAGAGCGAATACGACATCGCCACGCCCTACACCTTTGCCTGCTTCAAGGCCAAGGGGGGAGCCCGAGCGTACTTCCACGGTGGCTTGTCTCCGCAGGAGTTGATTATTCCCGTGGTAACCATGTCTCCAACGGCGGAAGCGAAAGCTGGACCGCCCACCGGAATCACTTGGACGCTGACTTCCGGTACGCCGAAGCTGACGACACGCTTTTTCTCGCTACAGGTTGCGGGCGAGCAAAGCAGCCTGTTCGGAATCGAGGCTCCGAAAGTCCGTATCGAGATCCGGGCCAAGGGCAAATGCGTATCTCGCCCGGTCAGTGCGTCCTACGGCTTCGAAGATGGCACCGGCGAAGTCCAGTTGCGCACGAAAGAAGATGATCCGAAGAAGATTGATCCGAACACCGTCGCCGTGATGCTGGTCGAAGAGATCACACAGAAGACCGTTTCTGTGGTGCTCCTCGACGCTGCCAGTGGCGTAGAACTGGCGACCCTCGACAAGATTGAAGTGGTTATTTCGATCTAGAACGGTGCTGCATGCCTGAGTCAATCCCCGAACAAGAATCGCTGACGGTCGAGTTCAAGAGCGACCGCGGCCGGTTGCCGGATGCAGATCTGGCGGCGGCCGTGATCTGCCTGGCAAATTCGGAAGGCGGCGAGCTGTACGTTGGGATTGAGGCAGACGGCAAAGTCACGGGACGGCATCCCGCGCACCAGAATGTGGCGGGACTGGCCGCGATGATCGCGAACCGAACCGTCCCGCCACTGAGCGTCCGTGTGGAAGCAATCGATACGCAGAACGGTCGGGTTGCCAAGGTTACCGTTCCCAAATCGCGGCAACTGGTTGCCACTTCGGAAGGCGTGCTGCAACGGCGTCGCGCAAAGGCTGACGGTTCGCCCGAGTGCGTTCCGTTCTATCCCCACGAATTTGCGCAGCGGCGCTCGGATCTCGGACTGCTGGACTACAGCGCTCTGCCGGTTGCGGACGCAGTTGTCGAGGACTTTGATCCAGTCGAACGAGCACGATTGCGGCAGGTCATCGAGCGTTACGGGGGCGATACTTCGCTGCTGCCCCTCCGGGACGAGGAACTTGACGGGGCCCTGGGCCTGGTTCGCCGTGATGAAGGCCGGCTGGTACCGACGGTAGCCGGCCTACTGCTCCTGGGCAAGGAAGCGGCTCTGCGAAGAAACTTGCCCACGCACGAAGTTGCGTTCCAGATACTGGAAGGCACTTCCGTGCGGGTAAATGATTTCTACCGATCACCCCTCCTGCGGGTATTCGAGCGAGTGATGGATCATTTCTCGACGCGCCGCATAGAAGAAGACGTCCAGGTGGGACTGTTTCGCGTTGGGGTTCCGAGCTACGACACCCGAGCTTTTCGCGAAGCGGTGCTCAATGCACTGGTCCACCGCGACTATACGCGACTTGGGGCAACGCACGTCCGTTGGACGACCGACCGGATTGTGGTGAGCAACCCAGGTGGCTTCGTCGAAGGTGTCACCCTGGACAATCTGCTGGTGGTCGAACCGCGTCCACGAAATCCACTGCTGGCCGATGCCATGAAGCGGATCGGCCTGGCCGAACGGACGGGCAGAGGTGTCGACCTGATCTTCCAGGGTATGCTCCGTTACGGCCGACGCGCGCCGGACTACAGCAGAAGCGATGCGCACTCGGTCGTGGTCGAACTGTCTGGCGGCGAAGCCGACATCGGCATGCTGCGTCTTGTTTTGGAAGAAGAGAAGCGACGAAACGCCCCGCTGCCGGTGGAAGCCCTGATCATGCTGTCGCGACTCCGGCATGAGCGGCGGCTGGATACGCGGACCCTTGCCCACGCGATCCAGCGAGACGAGGGGGCGGCACGGGCCGTCCTGGGGAGGCTGGTAGAGGCCGGACTGGTGGAGGCACACGGCGTAAAACGTGGGCGGACTTTCACGCTGGCTGCGTCCGTCTATCGAGAAATGGGCGATCAAGCCGGGTACGTTCGACAAGCAGGCTTCGACCGGATCCAGCAGGAGCAGATGATCCTGAAATACGCAAGGGAAAACGGCAGAATTACGCGTCGGGAAGCAGCATCACTGTGCCACCTGAGCGACGATCAGGCCAGTCGAATTCTCCGTAAACTTAGCTCAGAGAACAAGTTACGTCTGGAAGGCGAGAAGCGGGGAGCCTACTACCGGCTGCCCTGAGGATATGCGACATTATGCGTTCGCGCATTTCTGTTATGCGTTCGCGCATTTTTATACGAGGCGATCCATTTATGCCTGAACTCGACCGAAAGTCCACGTCCGTTTTCGCCGGCAAAGTGGTCCGCAAGGACCTTGTTCGCAAGGTCAAGGTCGGAGCGAATGTCCCGGTGTTCGTGCTGGAATACCTGCTGGGGAAATACTGCGCCACCGACGATCCTGCCGCCATCGATGCCGGATTGCGAGTCGTCAACACGACGCTCACAGAGAACTTCGTGCGGCCCGACGAAGCCAACGCCGTTCAGTCCAAGGTCAAAGACAAGGGCAAGTACACGTTGATCGACAAGATCAAGGTCCGGTATCTGTCCGACGACGACAAGCACTGGGCCGAATTGGTCAACTTCGGCCACAAGAACGTCCATGTCCCCGAACATTACTTGCGAGAGTTCGACCGACTGCTCATGGGCGGCGTCTGGGCGCAGGTGGAAATCCGCCACCAATACGACGAGGAACAGAAAGGGAAACGCAGCCCGTTCTGGATCGACAGCCTCAAGCCCATCCAGCTTGCCAACTTCGATTTTGACGAATACCGGGACTGCCGGGTTCAGTTCAACACGGAAGAGTGGATCGATCTGTTGCTGCGAACAATCGGCATGGAGCCAAGCCATTTTGATCGCCGTCTGAAGCTGCTCTTTCTGACTCGGCTGGGCGTTGAGAAAGCGTTGGCGACGGTTGAACGGCAGCAGGCGACTGCCTTAATCCCTGTGCTTGCAAAACGTTACTGGTCGCTTTGGCTAGTCAGAGACAATGCCCCCAATCTGGTCTGCTCGGACAGTCCTGTCTACTTGGGTTGGACAAAGCAGATGAGAGATTCACAGCCTCCCGGACTCGGCGTGCTGAATACAATTGTAACTGTTCCGTTGAGTCGCCGGATTGCGCTCGTTGGTACGTTTGAGCCGTTGCCGAAAGAACATGAGGTCGGTGAGACGGAAGTTGCCAGACTGAATTCTTCAACCACGATGTATGGCAGTGTAGTGTATTCGGCAGTACCGGATTTTGTCTGGCTAACGGGTGACGGCAAGATTGGCAACAGACAGGACTTTCTCCACTCTGAGCCCGATGCGAATCCCTAAAGGCAAGTTCTCTCCAAGAACAACAAGGAAGCGCCCTAAAGGAGGCTGAAAGATGCGGACAATCGGAGACGCAGCAAGGCTGCGGCGCCCGGCTTGGGAGGGAGCCGATTTTACGGGGCCAGGGGACCGGATCGGAATGGCTGAGTTCCGGTGGGCTGGGAGCCGAGGCCCGGTTTGCTAGAGATTGGGCGAAGCTTCCCAATTGGAAGGGCAGGTAGGGCACCGTCGGGCAGGTGACGGTGCGGTGGTGAAGAAACGCCTCGGAGAGGAGCTTGGACTCCGCTCCGAGACTTGACCTGTCGGGAGTACCAGCTCCCTTGAGCCCAACTCATGATGATTGCTGGTGTGCGGTTTGGCAAGCGGGCGTCGGCTACGGCGCGCGGCGAAGGCGTTGTCTGTTGAAGGGATGCTCGCGACGGTTCCGCCCGCTGCATCCCTTGAGCCGTTATTGCTGCGAAGCATGCCGTGAGGCGGCTCGGATTTGATCTCGCCGTCGAGCTGCAGCCAACGATCGCCAGACCGCGGCGGGCCGCGAGAAGCGTCGCGCGCAGTCTCGCCGATATCGGAAGCGTGTCCACCCGGGGTGCGTGGCCCACCAGCGTCGATCGACACCGCCGGGGCCGAGACCGCCAGAAGCACCAGCGGCGGCACCGTTGCCGATGGCCTGTCCGCCCGCCTCGCCACCCCAGGGCAACTCAGCCAGTCGCCTCCCCCGTGCGGCCAACGCCAGCGGTGCAGACGCCAAAGGAAGCTATTCCACCGGAACGGATGCTGCCGCAGGGGTGTTTCGCGTCTGGCGAGCAGCTTCAGGATGCTGGCCACTGCTGCGTTTGGCGGAACGTGCCGCCGTCACGGGCATCGCGCGAGTCTTGCGAGGGGCCATTACCCCCTGGTGCTGAAAAAACTCTTTCTTTGTCAGCGCCCCGGCTGCTACGAGCAGCTTGTGCTTCCCAAGCGGGGTGCGGGCGGAAAAGTTAAGGGCCAAGTGTCGCCGGCCGTGTTGGGCAATTAACATCTTGCCTACGGAATCAACGCTTTGCTGCCGGTCCGGATCGTACAGGACGGGTGCCCGGGCAGCGTTCGTCGTTGGTACGGCGGCCAGTCGATGCGTGGCCTGGCCCGTGATATGAAGATCGCCCTCCCCATCGCCCGAATCGACTCGCCCCGCAACCGGCTGGCCGGTCACCTCATCGCCGGAAAACGGTCCCCTTCCCAGCCGGAATCGACAGCCACATCACGCCCCATGCTGTGTTGCTGTAGTAGGATTCGGCGAATTCCCAGTAAGCCAAAGTGAACTCACCGATCGATAGGTCCCTCATGCCCGACGCAAGCAGGTACGCTAAGTCAAGCGTTTGGCAGGGTTTACGTTCAGTACACCCCACTGGATTCGAACCAGTAACCTTCGGTTCCGTAGACCGATGCTCTATCCAATTGAGCTAGGGGTGCTTGGGGCTCTTTCCCTGTGTTTTACCGGGTAAAATGAATCCGAAAAGGTGGCTGGCATTAAATCCAGGAAATAAATCGAGCCATTTTCGAAATACGTTTCCTCCCTTGGGAAACGCAATTATGGCAGAATAGAAATCCGGTCGCAAGAAGGGCGGTCACAACCGGGGCTTTTTTTCCGCAAAGGCCGCGGATGATATGCCTTCGACGGCGGGTCACACGTCCCCCCTTCGCTACGAAGACTGTGGCAACCTACTTGAAAAGACCGAAGCAGTTCGATGCTTGCCGGGACTCTGGGAGTGTTCTGGAAGTGCGCCGGAGTCGCAAGATGGCACAAATGGGCCAAAAGTGTCACGGAACGCCAAAAAAAGGAGAAAAAGCTCCGGATGCAAGCGGGTCGTCCGAAGTCCTTACTGCATCAGGACTTGCCGCCGATTGTCAGCAGGCTTCAGCGGCTGTCGCGAGTACGCCCAGGAGGATTCGAACCTCCGACCTGCGGATTAGAAGTCCGCTGCTCTATCCGGCTGAGCTATGGGCGCAAATGCTTTACTGGTAAGGACTTATGACCTGACTTGAAAATACTGGTATTGCCAAACGATACCCGTTACGATACCCTTAATGATAGAAGTGCCCGCCGTTGGCCCGGCGGGCGGCCAATTCCTTCCCGCTTGTACCGAAAGGAACTAGCATGAACAGTATCGCACCAAGAACAGGTTCCAGCAAGGCCCGAAGTGGGTCGTCTGCAATGTCCACGTCGAAAGGCCGGCGTGGCAAAACTAAGAAGCCTGCCAAGCCAAAGGGATTCCCGTTGACGCCCAACGGCAATGGCCAGTGGTCGAAGAAGATCAACGGGAAGGTCTACTACTTCGGTACTTGGGATGATCCCGATGGGGCACTCAAGCGATACCTTGAAGTGGCCCAGAATCTGGCAGAGGGACGACCGGCTCGAAGTGAGAAGTCGAATGGGGTGACGGTTCGCGACTTGGCCAACGAGTTCCTGACGTTCAAGCAGCACAAGGTAGACACGGGAGAACTGGCTCCACGGACATTCAGTGAGTATCGCGATACCTGCGAACGGCTGATTCGGGTTCTCGGGCGTGATATGCCTGTCGAGCGAATTCAGGCGGGGGAATTGCTCAAGCTACGGGAGGACATCGCGAAGTCGGGGCCGAGTATCAAGACGCTGGCCAACGAGATCGGCCGCGCTCGCGTGATTCTCAACTTCGCCTGGAAAGAGGGACTGATCGACCGGCCAATCCGCTTCGGCGAGTCGTTCAAGAAGCCCGGCAAGGCAGCGTTTCGCAAGGACAGGGCAAGGCGTGAACTCGAACGCGGGAAGATGATGTTTTCCGCCGATGATGTTCAACTGGCTCTGGAGCATGCAGATGTCCACATGCGGGCGATGATTCTGTTAGGCATCAATGCGGCCTTGGGTAATGCTGACTGTGGACGGCTGGTGTTCCAAGCCCTGGATCTGGATGGTGGTTGGCTGGACTACGCCCGGCCTAAGACGGGAGTCCCGCGCCGAGTGCCCTTGTGGCCGGAGACGGTGGCCGCAGTGCGGGAATCGATCTCGAAGCGGAAGATCCCTAAGTCGCCGGAGCATACTTCGACGGTGTTCATCACGAAGCGGGGTGACTCTTGGTTTAAGCCCGAGTCGCGAGCGAATCCGCTGTCGGCCGAGTTCAAGAAGCTGCTGAAGAAGACGGGCATTTACCGCAAGCAGGTCTGCTTCTATGCTTTGCGGCACACATTCGAGACGGTGGCGGGTCAAACTCGCGATCAGATCGCGGTGAACGCAATCATGGGGCACGTTGACGACTCCATGGCGGCGAACTATCGGCACGACATCGCGGATGATCGGCTCCGCGCCGTGGTCGATCACGTTCGCGCGTGGTTGTTCGGCACGGACGGCCAGGAGGATGACCAGGTAGCCGACCGGGAGGATGACGAGTAGCCCGTCTCCGAGGCTGCTGACGTGCTGGCCGGATCGGGTCGGCTGGCGATCCGGTCTGGCTGGTCATCCCCCAGTCACCCCGCCGAATCCGCCGTGCTGACAACGGGCCATCGTCGCTCCCAGCACGCCCGTGGCGCTGCCCAACGGGCTTGGGCGATTCAACACTGGTCCGCGTCCTCGAACGCTTTCAGGGGCGAATCTGAGGCTTCTGGGATGGCTCACGGGAATGAATGACACCTTGTGAGGAAATTGGATGCCTGTTAGGCTGGCGGAGGTCTCGAACAACAGGCTCGATCAGCGAAGGGGAAAGGGAATGGCCGGACGGCACGAGAAGACGTGGAGCTTCAGCTATCAGGATCTCGCAGAATTGACAGGGATGGAAATCGGGGCGATCCACCAAGCGGTGTCGCGGGGAACGCGGCGCGTCGCATCGGGGATGAATCCCGAGGACTTCCGGAGCGTCGTGCTCTGGATATTCCGGAATGCGTCGGACGAGTTCAAGTTGGATATCATGTGCGAGATGCGTTGGTTTCGGAACCCGCAAGCGGCAAAGCAGATGTTCAAGGAACGGGCTCAACGACGGACAGCTACGTCCCGGCAGACAGAAGAGTGACGATCCTGATTCATCGCTTGTCGTTCAGATACCGCATCGCCGTGCGCCGGCTGACGCCCATCGCGGTGGCGATCTCGCCGACCTTCAAGCCGCTCTCGCGTAGCTGCTTGGCTCGCGTTGGCTTGGCCTTTGTGCTGCCGGTCTTCCGACCCTGGTAGACGCCACGGGCTTTCGCGGCCTCGATGCCGACCCGTTGACGTTCCCGTCGCGTCTCTTGTTCCATTTCCGCCACCCCGAACAACACCGAGGCGATCATCTTGCCGATGGTCCCGTTGAAATCGATCTGCTGGCTTACAGAGACGATGCGGAGCGACTTGTCGCACCATTCGCACAACGTGTTCAATCCGTCGCGGATCGTCCGTGAGAGGCGATCAAGCCGCCAAATGACCACCGTGCCGATTTCGCCCCGGAAGATGTCCGCCTGAAGCTGCTCGAAGCCTGGACGGTCGAGGTTGTCGCCCGTGGCTTTGTCGAGGTACCA
>SKKK01000630.1 GCA_007121535.1 Planctomycetaceae bacterium
AGCGGTGGGGTAAGGATGCTGCCATCAACCGGGTGCGAACCGATCTGGCGGAGATGCTTGCTGCCCAGGCCGGCATCATGTCGGCCCGCGAATTGGGCGAGGCGTTGCTGGTAGCTCGCGGCTCTTCCCAGGACGAGCCCCAGCGGACCCACTTCGCCCGTGCCGTCGTCCGTGCGGCGGTCGAAGTCGAACGCACGATGGCCGAGCCACGGTTCATCGTGCGACGCGTGGAAAAGGGGTCAGGAGCCTTTTGCCGGCACGGCCCGGAGGGTGCTTCGCACAAAAGGCTCCTGACCCCTTTTCCACATGACAACGGCAACGTCCTGATCGCCCGCAGTGCCGACTTGCCCAACTACGCTCGTCGTCTGGGGGAAGTGGCCGACCAGATTGCCGAGGAAGATCCCCTGCTGGCTCCGGCACGAGTTATCGAACGGTTGCGCGAAGTTGCCGCCCCGGCGGATCTCTCGATCCCCGATGCCCGGCTGATCCGTCTGGCCGCTGAGGTGTCGGAGCACGCGGCCGTGTCCAGTCGGCAGGAACTGTATCCGCAGGGCATGGCGGCGGCTCGGGCGCTGAAGCTGTCGCAGGGAGCGCTCTCCGGCCAACGCATGTTGACGGTCGAACAGATTCGCGATGGGGTCAACGGCCGGTATCCCGAGGCCAGTCCGTTGCCAGATCGACCCCTATTGGACGATCTACTCCGCCAAGCCGGATTTGATTTCCATTGGGATACAAGCGGTAGGGACGGCATCGGCTGTTATGTCAGTCCGATCCGCGATCTCGTCTCGGTCACTAGCGGCAGCGAGTCGATCGAGCGTCTGCCGACGATGCCAGGACGGGGCGAACTTGGCCAGATTACGCCCGAGGAAGCCGACGCTCGGCAGTTCGAGCAACGGCTACAGCGGTCCATCAAGGACGGCGCGTTTCTGGCCTTGCTGGTACACCCCAAGTATTACCATCGGGCACAAACGGAATTATGCCGCCGGTTCCCGCTGGAGATTGTCGATTTCGAGGGTCTGTTCCTCGATGCGCTGCAACAGACGGCGGACAAGGCCAAGGTCAACTGGGACCTCGTGCTGCAAACCGATGCCAAACCGCGTCAAGGCGATTGGGACAAATTGATGATGCTGGTCGGACGTGCCATGCCGGTCGTCGAGAAACAGTTACTGGCTGCTGAGAAAACGATGCTGGTGGTCTACGCTGGTTTGCTCGCCCGATATGACCGGATGGAACTGCTTAGTGACCTATCCCAGAAGGTTGGACGCACGGGTGGAATTCCCGGCCTATGGCTGCTGCTACCCGGCGACAGCCAGGCCATGATCGACGGTAAGCCGGTGCCGCTGATCGGGCCTGGGCAACGGACCCGCATCCCGGAGAGTTGGTTACAGAACCTGCATCGCGCCAATGGGAACGGAGAGACGCATCGATGATCGACCCTAAAGCCCTACTCACCGATCTGCAAAGCTTGCTAAAGCGACTGGAAGCAGACCTGCTCGATCGCAGCGAATCCGATGAGGTGCCGGACGTGGGGCGGACCCTGCATGCGGAATTTGAGCGTGCCAAGCAAGCGGAACGCACGGTGGCGAACTATGAAGACTGGCGCAACGATGCGATAACCCAAGCGGCGGCAGCGTGGGTGTTGTCCTGTGTGTTCGTCCGGTTCCTCGAAGATAACCTGCTGACCTCCTCGCCACGAATTGCCGGGCCAAAGGAGCGGCTTCAAATGGCTCGGGACGAGCACGAGATCTATTTTCGCCAGCACCCTCGGGAGACCGATCGCGACTATTTGCTGGCCGTGTTTGATGAGTTGGCCGAACTGCCTGGAGCAAAGGATGTGTTCGGCGATCACAACCCGATTCGCGAATTGCCAACTTGGTTATCGGGCGATGCGGCTTGCGAGTTGCTGCGGTTTTTTCAGAAGATCAACGCAAACACGGGCGATCTGATCCACGATTTTACCGATCAACAGTGGGACACGCGGTTCCTTGGTGACTTATATCAGGAACTATCGGAGGCCGCTCGCAAAAAATTCGCTTTGCTACAAACACCTGAGTTTGTGGAAGAGTTCATCCTCGACCGAACTCTTGACCCAGCCCTCGACGAGTTCGATCTTGTTACGCCTGCTGTAACCGATAGCCAAGGGAAGCCGATCACGGAAAGAGGTTTTCGGATGATCGATGCAGCTTGTGGAAGCGGTCACTTCCTGATTGGGGCATTTCCTCGAATCCTTAAGCGCTGGCACAAGCAGGAGCCTTCCGCAAAGATCTGCAACCTTGTGCAAAACACCCTCAACTGCATTCATGGTGTCGACGTGAATCCTTACGCCATCGCGATAGCTCGTTTCCGTCTCTTGCTTGCTGCTCTCCGTGCGTGTGGCATCCAGCAACTCCGCGAAGCTCCTGCATTCCAATTCAATTTGGTTTGCGGTGATTCACTGCTGCACGCCCCCTTGCGGAGTGGGCAGAGAGTTCTCGATTGGGAGCTGACGACGGACGATTCGGAGTGTGAACACGCATACCAGAGCGAGAATCTACTCACCCTTAAACGCATTCTGCGCTCTGGAATCTACCACGCCGTCGTTTCTAATCCACCGTATATTGTACCGCGTGATCAGCAGCTAAAGGTACGTTACCGTAGACGGTACTCGGCCTGTTATGACCAATATTCGCTTGCTGCCCCATTTATGCAGCGATTGTTTTCGCTAGGGGTAGATTCAGCATTCATCGGCCAGATTACAACTGCCTCTTTCTGCAAGCGAGAGTACGGAAAGAAGCTTGTGCAGGAATGGTTGCCCAAGATTGACCTTACGACAGTCGTTGATTCAAGCGGTGCCTACATTCCCGGACACAACAATGCAGGTGAGGGCACGACAACAATAATACTATTCGGCCGAAATCAACGACCACTCAGCCGGACAGTACGAGTTGCCATGGGGTTGCGTGCTGAACCCGGCGTTCCAGAGAACCCGGCTCAGGGTAAGGTTTGGCTTTCCATCTTGCGTCAACTCGATGATCCCAAAT
>SKKK01000196.1 GCA_007121535.1 Planctomycetaceae bacterium
CTCAGGAATACGGCGTTCTCCGGGCGGACGGCGACCACTAGCACCGTTCGAGAAATAACTGTCCGATGTTCCCTCGCCCCTCGTGGGAGAGGGCAGGGTGAGGGGGCAAAAAGTGCGTCAGTTATTTCTCGAACGGTGCTACGTGCAAATCGAGTCCTTGACGTTCTCCTGGATGACCGACGACCACGCGCAGACCATCATTCGCCGCGTCCTGGCGGCTGAATTCGACCATGCAACCTATGGCACCGTCGCCCGCAATCGGCTTCAGACGCCGGATCGACACGCCCGCTGCCATCTGTACGCATGACGACCGAGCCGTCACCGTCAACAACAATCGCCTGAAACGCCCGAGGGTTTCGCACGCCACAGGGCCTTTCATGTCGTCCGTGGGGCCGGTCGCCGGCCGCCGGAGCGGCCAGGCTGGTTGACATTTCATGACCGGCTTGGGGGGCTGGTTGTGGAAACCTTCCGACCGAGGTGCCAACCCTGGTACAGCGGACCGCCGCCAAGCTGTACGCCTGGAACCGTTTTCGTCCGGATTGCTCCCCGTCTGTGGATGCCCGGTGCATTTGCCGTCCGTTTGGTCCACCCGTTATGACTGCTCGACCGGGTCCGTTATGTTCCGGTTCATCTTGCTCTGCTTTTGCCTTTCCGCGTCGCGGGACCGGATTGGGGGGACTATCATAGCAAGCCCTTGCCAGGGGGACGTGTCATGTGGCCAGCCTTCTCGGCAGACGGGTTGTTTTCCGGCCGCCAGCTTCGCAGACCTTCCTCCTGAAAGGTTTCGTTGATTCAGCGGAAGAAGCGAATGAACAACGAAACCTTTCGAAAAAGGAGGAACTGAAAACGGCAAAGCAAGAAGCACCGTACACCATCAGCGTTGGTCGAGGGATCAAAGCCAAGGTATGGACCAACAACGGCAGCAAGAGCACCTGGTACAACGTCACGTTCGCCCGCAGCTACCGCGACGAAAACGGCAACTACCAGGACGCGGACAGCTTCGGCCGCGACGACCTGCTGTACCTAGCCCGTGCCGCCGAAAAGGCATTTGACTTCATCAACAGCAAGCTCCAAGCCGACGAAGAGTAACTCAACCAGCCCGGCCGCTCCGACGGCCTGCTGCCCCACCGCCCAATGCCCAAGTCTCCACCCAAAATGGCCGATAACTGCCAAGAGATGTGTGTGCCCATCCTTTTGGGAAGAAAGATACCCAAATAGAGCGTCAATCTCAACGGTTTGGTTGCCGCTTGCGTGTTTGAGCTTGCTCATGTCAGAAAATCGTGTACACTTTTCTGACAGGGGGCATTGATGTCGACCAGCATACAGGACGAGATTCTCGACCGGATTCGCAAACGAGGCCGGGGGCAGGTCTTCATAACGAAGGACTTTCTGGACTTGGGTAGCCGGGATGCCGCCGACCAGGCGCTTTCCCGGCTGGTCAAGCGTGGCGACATCGTGCGAATTGGGCGAGGCCTGTACCACTTTCCCCAAATCAACGATCGCTTGGGTATCCCACTTGGCCCTGACCTGGACGAGATCGCCGATGCGTTGGCTCGGCAAACGGGCAGCCGTATCGTCCCGTCGGGAGCGGTAGCAGCCAACCGGCTAGGCATATCCAGCCAGGTTCCGGCCAAGCCGGTGTACCTGACGGACGGGCGGACTCGGCAAGTGCGGCTCGGCAACACAACGATTCAGATTCGGCACGTGCCCCCGAAAGAACTGCCGGTAGCGAGCCGGACCAGTTCGATGGTATTCCAAGCACTGCGGCACCTCGGGCAAGCGGCGGTGGATGACCAAGTGATGGCCAAGCTTCGGCATGCCCTATCACCGGACCAGCGTCAGAAACTTCTTCAGGATGCGCGTTATACCACCGATTGGATTGCGGCCATCGTCCGGCAGATTGCTCACGATGAAGTGGAAATGGCTAATCATGGATGAAATTGCACGACTTCCGATAACAGACCAGGCTGACCTGTTCGAATCTGCAGGACGACAGCGCGGGCTGACCTCGGCTATCATGGAAAAGGACTTCTGGGTCTGCTGGACGCTCAAGCGGGTTTTCACTTTGCCCGATCCGCCAGCCGGGTTGCTGTTCAAAGGCGGCACTTCTTTGTCGAAGGTGTTCGGGGTCATCGAGCGGTTTTCCGAGGATGTGGATCTGTCATTCGACCGGGCGGGGCTCGGATTCGGGGGTGAAAATGATCCGCTCAATGCACCCACGGGCAAGCGGCGGAAGCTCGGTCTGGAAGCGCTGACGAAAACCTGCAATCGGGTCGTCAGGGAAGCGCTGCTGCCGCAGCTCACGACCGCATTTTGCGATGCGCTGGGTGAGTCGCCCTCGGCGGCGTGGAGCTTGAAGTTGGCCGACGATGACCCGGACGGCCAGACGCTGCTGTTTCACTACCCTATAGGCAATCGGCCACGTCGCACCGACGAGCCGGCCTACATTCAGCCGGTTGTGCGTCTGGAGATTGGGGCGAGGTCGGAACACTGGCCAGCAGTCGAGGCAGGGGGTCACGCCTTACGTGGCAACGGAGTTTCCCAACGTATTTAAGACACCGACGTGCCAGGTGCGAGTCCTGGCTGCCCAGCGGACGTTTTGGGAGAAGGCAACGCTGCTGCACATGTGGTATCACGCCCCGGCTAATAAGAAATTCCGGGACCGGCAATCCCGACACTACTACGATGTGGTGCGATTGTATCAGCACGAGCTGGGACAAGACGCGATCAAGGACACCGAGTTGTTGCTGAGCGTCGCCCGGCACAAGAACGTCTTTTTTCCGGCTGCTTGGGCACGGTATGTGGACGCGAAACCCGGCACGCTTCGTCTGGTGCCGAAAGAGGCGCGCCTGCCCGAACTGGAACAGGACTACCGCAAGATGCAAGAAATGATCTTCGCTGATGCGCGTCCCATACGAAAAAGACCATCCGTTTCACGTACTTCCACCACAGGTAGCACGTCCCGAATTAGAGCGAAAGACGCTTTTTTCTTGACGACCTTGGCTTGGTTGTGTC
>SKKK01000447.1 GCA_007121535.1 Planctomycetaceae bacterium
ACGTCCACCCAGAAGCCGTGCGTCTGATCGGCCGGCAGGTCGAAGGGAATGGCAACCAAGCGGGCTCCGGCGAGTGGTTCGCCGGAAAGTGGATGGCGGAACGGGATCAACGGGTCGGGATACCAGCCGGGTACGAAATCGTCGTTGCGATGCGTGCCGATGTCCAGATAAAGCTGGTGCTGGCGGTACAGCGTGATGGCGTCGGCTGGCAGTGCCGCCCCGCCGGGACCGTCCAACGCTTCGGCGAATAGTTCCATCGCACCAGCCCCTTCAGCACTCCGCATCAAGATCTGGAAGCTCTCCGCCTCACCACGAGCGGCCGCCAGATGAACCTCCCTTCCTTCCCCGGCCGGCTCGTCCCGGAGCACCCGTCGAGTTTCGGTCAACGTCCATACCTCCAAGGCCAGGACGGGCGACAGGCCGCACAGACTCAACAGCAAGCTCAAGGCCACCATCGCCGATCCGATCATGGGTCGGTTCCACTTCCCAATGCATTTTCGGTTACCATTCATCTCTTGCTCTCCTTCTGAGAGGGGGTTGTTGCTCACGTCGGCATACACCGGCGCCATCGCACACACGGCGCTAAACCGAAGCAACACAAACTTTTCGCAAGGTGACGGTCCCTACACAATCCCCCCGTCCCCTTTTTCGGTGAAGTGGCAGCGGACTTGATGGTTGGGGGCTAGGTCGACCAGTTCGGGTTCATCGGTCTCGCAACGCTTTTGTTCGGCGGGAGTCAGCGTCTTTCGCAGCGGGCATCGTGGATGGAACTTGCAGCCCGATGGGAATCGCAACGGACTGGGGACCATGCCTTCGATGGTCAACAGTCGCTCGGAACGGGTTTGCCCGATCTTGGGTCGCGAACGGAACAGGGCCATGGTGTAAGGATGCCTGGGTTGGCGGAACAATTCGCCGACGGAGGCGTTTTCGACGACTTTCGACGCGTACATGACGGCGACCTGATCGGCCATCTCGGCGATGATCCCCAGATCGTGCGTGATCATCAAGATCGACATTCCAAATTCGGCTTGCAATCCGCGTAACAGATCGAGGATCTGGGCCTGGATGGTCACGTCCAAAGCCGTGGTCGGTTCGTCGGCGATCAGCAACTGGGGGTTACAGCTAAGCGCCATGGCGATCATCGCTCGCTGCCTCATGCCGCCCGAGAACTGGTGCGGGTATTCCTTGGCGCGTTGCTCCGGTTCCGGGATGCGTACCTTGCGCAGCATCTCGACCGCTCGCCGTCTGGCTTCCGCCTTGCCGACCTTCTGGTGCAGTTCCACCGCCTCGCTGATCTGATTCCCCACGGTGAACACGGGGTTCAGCGAGGTCATGGGTTCCTGGAAGATCATCGAGATATCTCCGCCGCGCACTTTGCGCATGGCATCTTCGCTCAGTTCGCTGAGCACCCGCGAGCGGCCGTTTTCATGCAGCGTAATGCTGCCCCCGGCGATGCGGCCGGGCGGGCTGACCAGCCGGATGACCGACAGGGCCGTCACCGACTTGCCGCACCCCGATTCGCCGACCAGTCCCAAGGTGCCGCCTCGCGGAACGGTCAACGACACGTCGTCGACGGCCTTGACGACGCCGTCGTCGGTGTAGAAATAAGTCTTCAAGCAGTCGACGGTCACCAGGGGAGCTGGCATCGGGCGTTGGTTGTCTGTCATAAGCGGTAAGTCCGGGCAGGGCGTCGATCGCGATCGCCGTTCAGGGTCGCTGGACGCTCGAAATCACATGCGCAATCTCGGGTCCATGGCGTCGCGTAATCCGCTGCCGATCAGATTGAAAACGGTCACGGTAAAGAAAATGGCGACCGAGGGGACCACGATCAACCACCAGTAATTGTAGTTCTCGCTGCCCAGCCGCAACAGGATACCCCAGGTGGGCGTAGGCAAGCGCACGCCAAACCCCAGCAGGCTCAATCCCGCTTCGACTACAATCGCGCTGGCAACGCCAAACGGGGCTGCGACCAGCGCCGGCGCCAACGCGTTGGGCAGGATGTGTCGAAACAGGACGCGCAGATGCGATCCGCCCAGTGCGCGAGCGGCGGCTACGTAATCGTTGCTGCGTTGTTTCAACACTTCGCCGCGGATCAAGCGCGCGATGCCGGGCCAACCGGTCAAGCCGATGACGACCATGATGATGTAGATGCTGGGACCCAGCATGGCGACTAGCGTCAGGATCAGGAAGAACGAAGGAAACAGCAGGATCACTTCGATGACTCGCGAAATCACCATGTCCGTCAGACCGCCGAAGTAACCTGCCAAAGCGCCCAAGATAATGCCGATGGAAAGATAGATCCCGACAGCCAGAAAACCGATCGTCAGCGAGATCCGGGTCCCGTAGATCATCCGGGCCAGCACATCGCGTCCGATGTCGTCGGTCCCCAGCAGATGCGGGAACCATTCGCTGGAACGCTGACGGTCCGTAGCGTCCTTGCGGTACATGGGCGGGCGAAAGGTCGATCCGCGTTCCTGGTCCCGTGGCCCGTAAGGGCTCAGCGCGTAGATTCCCCAAGCATCCGGGTCGCGAAATTCCTCTTCGACAAACGCTCGATGGCTGTGCGGATTGCTGGGCCGGACCGCAGGGATCGAAAACAGCAGGATGGTTGCCACGACCATCAGGATCAGCAGCCCCGTAACGCGCAGCGCGCGGGTCCGCCCCGGCACCTGATGTTGCCGCCACCGCCGGTTCAAGTACCAGGCGATGATCGCCCAAGGGCCGAAGGCCAGCATCGCCATATTGAATGCAAAGTCGACTCGTTCCGTCGGATTGAACAAGGCCAACAGCCACGGAAACAGGATCTGATCCCCTTCGAAGTAGACCAGCGGCTGGTCCGAGGCGAGCAACGGCGCCAGCAGCGCGGTCAGCGCGACCGGGATCAAAGCCCACAGAGCGCCCAGCGCGAACCGGTTCTTCTTGAACTGCTTCCAGACAATATCCAGATAGGCCTCGCCCGTATCCGGTTTGACCTCGCCCATGCTTGCCATCAGCTCTGCCCTCTACCGTGAAAAC
>SKKK01000309.1 GCA_007121535.1 Planctomycetaceae bacterium
ACGAGGTACTGACGCAGATCCTGCGTCTGCTGAAGACGCACACGCAAAATTTGACGGTACTCCTGGCGATCGAGTCCTCGCGGATGGCTCGACTGGGCACCGATCTGCTGCAGTTGTCCCAATTGCGAATTCGTTTGGAGCCGTGGAATCATGACGATATCCGCCAGTTTCTGCAGACCGGCTTGGCCCAAGTCGGCTGCCAACGCGAGATTTTCGACGATTCGGCGACCGAGCGACTGGCGGAATTGACCGACGGAATTCCCCGCTGGGTCAGCCAGTTGGCCGAGCTGGCATTGCTGGCGGCAGCCAACCAGCAGCTTCCATCGATCGACGGCCGCACTATCGAGGAGGTCTACCAACAATTGAGTGCCTCGTTCGAGGACGACCTTCAGGCTGCAAGGTACTGACGGCCATTACTTCCTCCAGATCTCCAGTTCGGTTACCCCGCTGCGGGCACCGCCATCGTGGATGAACAGCACGCGCAGCTTGCTGGTGCTGACCGGGGCGAAGGTAACCGTGTTGGCCATCGATCCGGTGGGCTTGTCGGGGTCGCGTGCGGTCACGTCGACGTTCTGCCACTCCCGGTCGGTCCACGTCTGGACGAAGTATTCCTTTGGCGGTTGAACTCCGCCACGGTCGTCGTAGATGTGCAGCACGGCACGGCTGACCGTTTTCGGCTGGCCGAAGTCGACTTCCAGCCAATCCTGTTCGTTGGGCGAACCGTAACTGGTCCAGCGGTTCATGGGCTCGGGACTGTAGATGATCTTGCCATCGATGGCCCGTTCGGGTCGGCCACCGAAGCGGTCGCTGTACGAGGCTGTGGCTTGCGGATATCCTTCCCCCGTGGCATTAAAGGCCAGATTGTCGTCGGGTGGCGGTGCGGGCACGTAAGGCCTTTCCCCCGGCCCCCAAGCTTCGAATTCGGTCAGGCCCGATCGCCCGCCTTGCCCGTGATGGAGCACAACGCGCAACTTGGTTGCCTGCATGACGGGAAAAGTGACCGTGTTGGGGCGGCGGCCGACGGGCTCGGCAGGCTGCCGTTGCTGCGCAGGAATCGTTTTCCAGTCCTGGCCGTCTTGGTACTCCAAGTCAAAGCTCGCCGGCGCGACAACTCCGTGGCCGTCATCCAGCACGTACAGCTTGACCGTGTCGATCGGCCGCGCCTGGCCCAGGTCGACGACAAGCCAATCGCTGTCGTTCGTGGAACCGAGCGTGGTCCACCGATTGACCGGCCGCAGATCGTAACGGTATTGGCCATCGTTGACATACGCCAGCGAGCTGCCATCACCGACGTGCGACGCCGACAAACGTGGGAACCAGTCGCCGTCGTTGTTTACCGCGTAATTGAAGCGAACATCGGTCGGCAGCGGCACCTCGACCGCCGGCGGCAGGGTTACGTGCATCTTTCCCAACGTCGGGCGGGTGGCCGCCCTTTGGCCGTTGACCATCACGGTTAGCCCGGCGCCCAGTCCGTACCGCTCACCGGTCTTGTCCCACACCACTGCCAGCGTATGCCCGCGGTACGGCAGATGGTCCAACGCGAAATAGTCCCAGGTGTCGGGCGCCAGCGGATCGATGGTCACTCGATCTGTATCGCCAGGTTGCACCCCCACCAGTCCTGTGATCACCAGGTCGGTGAATCCGGAGTGGAAATAGTGCTCGCTGCGGTTGGGCATGTCGTGACCCGCCCAAGATCCGGTGTCGGGATGAACCGCTTCGGCGATATACGGCTTGCCGTCCTTGCGGTGCGTGATGGCAAACTTGTGCAGCATGTGAACGTAATCGTCTCGCGAGACGTACGGCTGCTGGTAATTCTGGAGTACGTTGGCCATTGCCTTCAGCGTCTGCGTGGTAGCGAACGGCCACGATTGACCACTCCACCAACAGCAACTGGGCTGCAGGACGAACAGCGGATCGTGACGTTCCACCGTGGTCGGTCCGAACGGAGCATAGAAATAGTCGGGATCCATCAGGAATTTCCACGCCTCCTCGAAGCCGGGGTCGGGCATGCCGAACGCCCAGGGAACATAGCCATGCAACTCGCGGCCATGGGGACTGCCGGCGAATCGGCCGGTCTCGTACGTCCGCGTGTGTTTTTCGACGACGTGTCCGTCCTTCTCGTGCCGCTGGTTGCTCATCGGAAAGAAGAATCGACGTTTCGGATCCCACAAGTGGGCCTGGACCTGAGTCTTGACGCGATCGGCTTCTTCACGATAACGGGCGGCGGTCTCGGAGTCGCCGGCAAGATCCGCGATGTTGGCCAAAGCTTGGGCGTCAGCCCACATGTAGGCGTTGAACGATGGCCGCAACGATTGGCCTCCGCGCAGGATGTCGTTCGTCTGTCGGGCGTTGATGTCGAACTCCATCCCATCGTCGTGGCCCAGTTGCCAGAACATGCCCTTTTCCGGCACCCACTGACGGCGACGCCATTCCTGGTAGTTCTCCAGTAAATCGGGCAGCAGATCGATGATGAACTCGCGATTGGGTTGAACCAGATGCGTGGCCCAAGCCGAATCGGCCGCCCAGAACGAATAGTTGCGCGGCTGAGCCCCCGGCGTGCGGAACCAGTAGCGGAGGTAGTCGCGAACGTAGCGCGGATCGTGCAACCAACGCACCTCGTATATCTGATGGCCGGCCGGGCAGGAGATGGCCCCGTACGCGCCCGACCAGAACGGCCGGTTGGCGAACTCGGTGAACGAGTAACCGCTGTTGGGCGAGCCGTAACAGATGTGCCGCGTCACCAGCTCCCAGCGGTAGTAGTACGTCGTGTTGATCGCCTGGTCGGGACTTTCGAAAAAGGGAATGTTTGCTCGGAACCAGTCGAAATCCTGGTTCTCCCAAAAAGTCTGCCGCTCCAGCAGCCGTTGCTTGTCAAGAACCTGGCCTCCGGCGTTCGCGAGGCTAAGCAGTAGGGTTGCCAGCCAAATACCGATCGAAAATGCCTTCATGGGGATCTCGAAAAAAAAGAATGGACGGATGGAAGTCGAAGAACGATCGGTGCTTTGGTCA
>SKKK01000110.1 GCA_007121535.1 Planctomycetaceae bacterium
ACCGCCTGGTGGCAGCCGAACCGCCCGCCGGGGTGACCACGCTGGTCTACAACGCCGACGGCTTGCGGGTGGGCAAGGAAACGCCCAGCGAAGCGCGCAAGTTTATTTACGACTTCCGCAAACTGCTGCAAGAGACCGACGGCGCGGACGATCCGCAGCGCTGGTACACCTTCACCACCGAAGAGTACGGCGACCTGATCAGCCAGTACGACGGCGCCGATACGCTCTTTCATCAGTACGACGGCCCGGGCTCGACCGACGCGTTGCTGGACGAGTGGGAAACGGCCACCGACCGCTACGCCCACCGCGCCTTCGGCCTGGAAGCCGCCCATAGCGGCACCACCGACAACCCCTTCACCTACGTCGGCCGCCAGAGCTACTACAAGGACCCGGAGCTGGAACTCTACCTCCTGGGGGCCCGGTACTACGACCCGCAAGCCGGCCGCTTCCTGAGCCACGACCCACTGCGCTACCAGTCCGACGACATCAATCTGTACGCCTACGTCCACAACAACCCCGTCAACGGTATGGATCCGAGCGGGACAGAGAGAATCCTGGTCCTATTCCGTGATGGAAGCACTGGCACCTTTGATGCGAACGACGGCGAAGGTCTCAGATTGCAGGCATTGGCCCGAGGTGGAGTGCAAGCCATCCACCGCCGGGGAATGCAAATGCCGGCCGAGCTTCGGCCGTACGGGCCGCCGACGCCAGAAGAACAGAAGGTCTACGATCGCTTTTCTGAGGAGCGGCGCAGGGAAATTGAGGCTCAGGAGGCCGCCGAACGGGAAAGGGAACGGCAGAAGAAGATCGAGGCTCACTTGGCGCACCTTCGGGCACGCTACCGACTGGCCGTTGCCAACGTGGAGAAAAGGCGAGCAGCCGGGCAGGAAGTCAGGCGCGGGGCACGCTACGTTCGGTACCGGAGCGGAGCAAGTTCGTACCTTAGCACGGAAATTCCGAAGGACACACTGCACCAGATTCTAGACGAAGGCGGAGTCTTGTTCGCCCAACACCCACGACGCGCCGATTCCGTCGTGGGGCCGATCAAGGTCGAGGAATTCTATGGTGCCACGCCGGAGGAGGTGAAAGAGGTGGTACTCAGCGAGTTTCTCAACATCGTTTGGACTGAGGAATTCGCGAGCAAGAGTCTGGCCGAGATCGTGCTGGATCCGCTCCAGCTATTCCTCGATCTGATAGGACTACTCCCAGTCATCGGCGCGCCATTCGACGCGGCCAGCGGCGTAATCTCCGTGGGCCGTGGCGACATCATCGGAGCCAGCCTCTCGTTCTTGGCCGTCTTTGCGGCGGCCGGAACTGCGGCAAAACTCAGCAGACGCGCGGCCAAGGCTGCGGACGTAGTTCAGAACACGGGCCGTTTCGCCGATGAGGCGATTGCCGGCTTCCGCGGTCTCAGTACCACGGCCGACTTGTCCCGTGCTGCCGACCGAGCGAAATTGAACCTCGCGGCCGCGCTGCAATCGGGGTCGATCTCGCCAAGCGACGCGGTGGAAGCCCTCCTTCGGTCGGGCAACAACCTCAGCAGGGCACAAGCAGACGAGATCGTTGCCAGTGCCCTGGCAATCGCGCGCCAACGCCCAGATGACGTCAAACGGATTGCCGCACGCCTGCTTGACTTCCCCGAGCAAATCGCGGACAATGCGAGCAAGTGGAGGAGGACGGAGGCCCCAACAACCAGTTTGGTGGATCAATATGCAGATACCGTCAAGTCAAACCGCCCGTGGTCGTGGGCGGAGAACATTGAAGGTGGTGCCGACTTGACGGCGGCCCAGCGTCGTGCCATCAAGCAGGAGGCGATTCAGAGACGGCTTATCCCCGACGTTCCTAGGAAACCAGGAACACGGTATCCAGACTTTGAGGCTGCAGGACTGATTGAACGTGTCGATTCACTACCCGAAGATCTGTGGAAAGCAGGGGACAAAGCTCAGTTTGACTGGCTTGATGCGAGGATTCCGGGTGGCAGGCCACCCGGAATGACTTGGCATCACAGTGAAGTGCCGGGCAGAATGGAGCTTGTGCCCTTCGGAGTCCACAACATCATAAACCATCCCGGAGGGCGGGCCCCCGGCATGTGGGCGCATGCCCCTCGATGATAAGCTAGGAAATACCATGGACATCAAATCAGAGACAACGCTGATTCCTCCCACTGTTCATCGCATCAAGTGGTTTGAGCAAACATATCGGGTGACACTTCCAATCGACTACGTGGAGTTCCTCGCAAGTGGAAACGGTGGAGTTCCCATCGAGAAAGTCTTTGACGCCAATGGTCGAGAACGAGTGCTAGAATCGTTTCTGTGTTTGCTGGACAGCCCAGGCGAAGACTCGGTAAACGGTTGGCGTGACATTACTGTCGTTATTAGTCAATTGGATGAACGTCTCATCGATGACGAGAATCTTGTTGGCATGAATGTTATCCCGATTGCAGTATTGTTCGGTGGAGACTTCCTCTGTTTAGACTTTCGCCATACGCGAGACTGCCCAGCGATAGCCGTCTGGGATCATGAGCAATCGGACGAATTCAGTCCTCACCTCGAAGTTGTCGCTGACTCCTTTACGGAGTTTACGGCAAAGCTGAAATCGTAGGCTTTGTCTTCGGCTTCTGCCTCGCGATCTTTGCGGGCTGCGGTCAGGCCCACAGGGGTCACAGGCCCACAGGGGTCAGGTCTTGACAATTAACTTTTGCGCGACGCGCTGGGCTACATCACCACGCTGCTGTACGACCCGGCCAACCGGCAAGAGCTGATCATCGATCCCCACGACGAGCACACGCTGCTGGACTACTACCCCGACGGCAGGCTGCTGTCGGAGACCCGGCCGGGGCCGCGCGTCACCAGCTACCAGTACGACCTGGCCCAGCGGCGCACGCGTGTCGCCGATCCGCTGGGGCGCGTCTCGACGACGGTTTACGATGCCAACGGACTGGTCTGGTCGCAGGCCGATCCCAGTGGCGAAGTGACCACCTTCGGCTACGACGCGGCCGACCGCGAGA
>SKKK01000593.1 GCA_007121535.1 Planctomycetaceae bacterium
CAGCTTGTGCTTCTGAGCGATCTCAGCAATCGTTCGGACTCCCTTCGTTGCTTCCAAGGCTACTTTGGCTTTGAAAGAGGGAGAGAATGACCGGCGTTTCCGTACCATGATTTTTCCTTCGTTCGTCAGTATCAACTGAGGGTGGATGCCATTCTATGCGAGCATCGGAACCTTGCAGACGGTGCGGTCCACTGCCGCCGTTGCAAGATTCGTTTCCTGACGCATCCGCGAAATGCCGGTCGGGAAGATGTTTACTGTGAATTCGGTTGCCGCGAACTCCATCGTCGCCGAAGGGTTGCGCAACGTGCTGGAACCCGACTTTGAACTGATCGAAAATGGGATCAAACCAATTGGGCTTGACAAGCACATATTGCATATCCCGCTGCCGACCCCCTTTCGCGCGATACCACCAAGAAACATCTGGCCGGGTGCTTAGAAGGCGGTCCTAGGCCAGACGGGTGGCCAGGCCGATGGCGTGCACGAGGCTGCCGGGGTTGGCTTGACCTTGCCATGCGATGTCAAAGGCGGTGCCGTGATCGACGCTGGTGCGAGGCACGGGCAGACCGAGCGTCGTGTTGACGGCGGAATCGAAGGCGATCATCTTGATGGGAATGTGCCCTTGGTCATGGTACATGCAAACCACCGCGTCGTAATGCTCTCGCATGGCAGGCAGGAAGGCGGTGTCTGCCGGGACCGGACCCGTGACATCCGCTCCGTCAGACCGAGCTTGCCGGATGGCAGGCTCGATGGTCCGCTGTTCCTCGCGTCGCCCGAACAGCCCCTGCTCGCCGGCGTGCGGGTTCAGGCCACAAACCAGCAGTTTCGGCTCGATGCCTTGGATGCGGAGCAAAGCGTCCCGAGTCAATTCGATCACATCGAGTATCCGCCGGATCGTCAACAACCGAGGAACCTCTTCGTAGCCGACGTGCACGGTGACGAAGGTGCAAGTCAGTCGTTGCGAATACTGCATCATGCAGAATCTGTGCGCCCCCATGCGTTCCGCAAAGATCTCGGTGTGCCCCGGAAAGCAGTGCCCGGCCGCGTGCAGGGCCGCCTTGTTCAACGGTCCCGTGGTGACACCTGCCACCTGTCCAGCCATCGCGGCATCGATACTGGCCTGAATGTACCCGAAAGCCGCTGCACCGCACCCGGCATCGATGCGTCCCGGAACGACTCGTTCCGCCCGGATCTGCTGCAGATCAAGTACCGTAGGTGAATGGATATCGGGCCAACCATGCTGCCACTGGCGGCGGGTCACGATGGAGGCGGTCCATCCCAGCCCTGTTGCTTGAGCGACTCGCCGCAGGACGCCGGCATCGCCGAACACGACGGGGGTACATTCGGCGATCACTCTTGGTTCGTCGAGCACGCGCAGGCACAACTCCGGGCCGACCCCCGCTGGATCTCCCATGGTGACAGCGATTCGAGGCAATTCTCTTGTCATGATCGGCCATCGTCCGGTGCGTTGGCAAAGCCGTTAAAACAAATGGTCGCCCGGTTCGAAACCCAAGTCGCGTACACGGCGCAGGTCACCATCGGCCAACTCGAGTTTCTCCCAACTTTCGAACAGCAAAGCGCGATGATAGTACATCACCGCCAGATGGTGCTTCAACCGGTTCAGACGCCGTTGATGTTCACGCACGTCGTGATACGTCTTTTCGCCCCGGGCTTCTGTAAGCACGCGTTCCACCAACTCGATCGCTCGATCCAGATCCTGCCGGGCCGCGGGATAGTCGCCTCGCAGGAAATGGATGTATCCGCGGGTATCCAACTTGGCAGCACGACTCTCCGTCCGTCGGCTACCAAATTGGAGGGCACGATTGACCTCGTCCAACGCCGACTCCAGATCGGAATTCCCCAACGCTCGCGCATACGCCAGCCCGTTCAGCACACTGGCGAAAACCTCCTGGCCTCGGTCCTGCCAGGACGTTTTGATCTCCAGCCACTCTTCGATCGCCTCCGCGTGCCGACCCAGATGCTGCAGGGCGACGGTCTGCTTGAACCTTGCCATCAGATCGTCGGGATTCAATTGGAGGGCATCAGCGTAATCTTCCAGAGCTTCTTCGTAGCGTCCTTGGTCGACCAGCAAGTCCCCCCTTTGCAGAAGAACGGACGCGGGATCGTCATCCCACCTTGCTGCGATCGTCAACGCCTGTTCCGCACCGGGCAGATCGCCATCCAATTGCCTTTCCGTCGCGAGGGCCACGTACCATCGCGACACCTCCTTGGGCCACCACCGCCAAAACACTGGCCCGAGAACGATCAGGGTCAGGATCAGGATCGCCAAACGGGCATTCCGGCGGTTTCGCTTTGGATTGGCAAGATCGTCGTTCACGCTGGATACCTTGAGTCAGATGGTGATGCCTGCAACCTGCCGAAAAACTCGAACATAAAAGTCCAATACGGCATTTCGCCATTGACGCGCCCATCGGGTCCTCTTAACATGTCGCCCCGCATCTGAGCATGGTCGCACTGATAACAAGAAATCTGTCGAATTTTCCGAATTTTCTCATTCCGACGGAACGAACTGTCCGAAGCAGTTTACAGATCGCCAATAGGAGCGCAACGTTCGACTTAGCCGCTCGTCTTGCACAAAAAGGACTTCAAAAACCATGCGTTTCAATCTCACTAAGCTTTTTCAGGCGTTGACCATCGCTTCGGGGGTTGCCGCAGTCACATTGACCGGGTGTTCAGGAACCAGCAGTTACCGGATGCCCGGCATGGACATGTTTGGTTGGGGCAAGAAGAAACCAGCGGATACATCGCTGGCATCGACGGATCGAACCAATCTGCCCGCACCACCCTCTCATGCCTCTCGACCACAACCGGCCCCGTCTTATCAGCAGCCGCCATCTGGAGGGGTGCCCTCCACGCAAATGGCGTCCAACCAGATGCTGCCGGGCGGACACGGCGGCCAAGCGGGCAACCACGGGCATCCTAGCACGGGGCAGCACGCTTCGACAAGTACATCGCAAGGTTTTTACTCGCCACAATACACCCCCCAAAGTCAGCACGGCACAGCGGGAATGCCAGCAAGCGGCAGTACCCAGCCGTCGAATGCTCACGCGCAAGCCGGGCTTCAAAGTGCAGGTGGTACTTGGAACAGTAGTCCAGCGTCGATCTACGCTCCGCCCACCACCCATCACCCGAGTTCGACCGCTGCGTCGCCGTATGCGTCACCCAGCGGTTTCGATCAATCAGGTTTCAATCCGGGCGCTGGGACCCAGGGACAATTCACGGGGCATCAAGCGTCCCAGAGCTACCCAAGCACAGGCTATCCTAGCCCCGTCTCGGAGGGCTCCTCGCCCAGCTTTGGTTCGGGACATACCTCAGTCGCCCCGCCGTCCACTGCCCAGGCGTGGCAGCACGGTAACGCTTCGGGCACGTATCGCCCCGGCAGCACATCACGCGAAACCCCGTACGGATCCAGCGACTCGATCAGAACGGCCGAAGTCCCGGGGATCCAGCCCGCTTCGTTCAGCGGCGACCAACGCCAGTGCTCTTCGTCGGAAGGCATGTGCGATATCCCGGCGGGAAGTACACCATCGATTTCCCGGCCCGACGGAGCAAACTACGGCTATCCGAGCATCTATCGATAGTCCGCAGGGATCCTCGAAACAGAATTGGAAGCAGTCGAATGACGCGGCTACGGAATCCGTAGCCGCGTTCTTTTCTTATGGGCATCTTCCCACCCCAATCTTGACTGACTATCGCTCCCTTGCATGATGACGATCCATACGTTAAATTCATGGCGACAGGATGGATCGGATCGATCCGAGACGCCAGCGTAGCTTCAATCGGCAGAGCACCGCATTCGTAATGCGGGGGTTGCGGGTTCGACTCCCGCCGCTGGCTCTTTAGCGTTTCTTGCAGGTACTTGGGAGCAGTTGCGGAGACCCTACGTAATGACGGCAGCGACAGATCTGGGGATTGACATTAAAGAGATCGTCTTATCGAATTCCACCTTCGGCCCGCAGGAGATTCGATTGATCACGGCGGCGATTTCGGAAGACTTTGCGAAACACGCGATATTACGTGAGTCGGTCGCTGAGCTTCAATCGCAGGGCGAACGAACACCAGCCAGTGCGGTGCGATTGGGCGTTTGCCTCTATCTTTTGGGTAGATTTCGTGAAGCCATTCGGATGCTTTCCCAAGCCGATGGTGGTGCCGTGGCACGTTTCTATCAAGGGCGAGCCCATTTCGAGGTATCTGAGTACAGTAACGCCATCAGTTGCTATGAAGCCGCCAAAGTTGCTGGGTACGACCCGGACTTATGTGCTTTGGCGACGGCCGAAGCGTTGCGTTACGACCGAAAGCACGAAGAGGCGATGAACGTGCTGGACCAATTATTCGGTCCGATCGAGCAGACGGCAGAGTATTTGTACCAGCGTGGTGCAACCGTTGCGGCCATTGGTGGTTACCCTGACGAGGTAATTCGTTTGTATGAGCGGGCCGTGCAGGTCGACAGTCGGCACCCTGGAGCATTGTTTGGCTTGGCCTTGGAAAACGACCGACGAGGCAACGATGAGATGGCTCTGGATTTGTACAAACGTTCCGCCTATTGTTTTCCCACGCACGTCGGCGCGTTGATCAACTTGGGCATTCTGCTGGAAGATATGCTGCATTACGATCAAGCCCAAGCGTGTTACCAGCGTGTTCTGGATTGCTTTCCCGGCCACGATCAAGCTCGTTTGTATTACAAAGATGCCACCGCGTCCTGCGACATGTTCTATGACGAAGAGGCCAGGAAGCGCAACGATCGCTTGACTCAACTGCTGAACATTCCGGTCACTGATTTCGAGTTATCCGTCCGTAGCCGCAATTGTTTGCAGAAGATGGGCGTTCGGACGCTCGGCGATCTCACGCGGACCAGCGAGGCGGAGTTGCTGGCCAGCAAGAACTTTGGGGAGACGTCCCTGGTCGAGATCCGCGATATGTTGTCTTCCAAAGGTTTGGAACTGGGCCAGTTCGCCAGCGAACGTCCCGAACCGGCGCCCGCCTTTGATGTTACCAATTTGACGCCCGACGAACAGGTTCACGTCAATCGCCCCATCGCCGATTTGAATTTGTCGGTTCGGGCGCGAAAGGCCATGGTGCGTTTGGGTTTGACGACGATCGGCGAATTGCTTCGCAAAACGGGCGACGACCTGCTCGAATGCAAAAACTTCGGCGTGACCAGCCTGAACGAAGTCCGCGATAAACTGGGTGAGATGGGCCTCAAGCTGCGAGGCGATTGAGCCCGAGTGGAACGGATGTTTGCATTCCACGTTCACCATCAGGACCCGCGATCGGCAGCCAGAAGCGGCGTATTCTGTACACCTCGCGGTCCCGTGTTGACACCAGCCTTTATGCCGGTGGGCACGCAGGGCACCGTCAAGGGCGTGAACGTCGATCTGCTGAAGGCAACCGGGGCGCAAATCATTCTGGCCAATACCTACCATTTGACCCTTCGGCCCGGTGAGGACATTGTTCGCCAATTGGGCGGCTTGCATGCTTTCACGGGTTGGCAAGGCCCCATCCTGACCGACAGCGGCGGTTTCCAAATCTTTAGCCTCGCCAAGATAACCAAGGTCGACGAACAAGCTGCCGTCTTTCGATCGCACATCGACGGCCGATTGATCGAGCTTAGTCCCGAGAAGGCGATTGACATTCAAGAAGAACTGGGCAGCGACATCGCCATGGTGTTGGATCACGTCGTTCCGTTACCGAGTCCCATCGAGGCCGTGCGAGACGCCTGTGATCGCTCGGTGCGGTGGGCCGCCAGGTGCCTGGAGCACGCAAGTTCGGATCAGCAGGCTCTTTTCGCGATCGTTCAAGGAGGCCTTGACACGGATCTGCGCGTTGAGTGTGCTCGAAAGTTGGTTCGCATGGGGTTCCCTGGATATGCCATCGGAGGACTGAGCGTTGGCGAGCCCCCTGCGGATATGTATCGCATGCTGGACGTAACATGCCCCGAACTGCCCGAAGATCGACCTCGCTATCTGATGGGGGTCGGCACGCCGATCGATCTGTTGGAAGCGATTCGGCGTGGTGTCGACATGTTCGATTGCGTCATTCCGACGCGCAATGGCCGCAATGCGCTGGCGCTGACCGACAACGGGCCGCTGAAGATGCGAAACCTGAAGCATCAGTCGGATACTCGGCCCATCGATGCGAACTGCCCGTGCCCGGCGTGCCGCCATCACAGCCGGGGCTATCTTCGTCATCTGTTTATGGCCGGCGAAATGTTGGGTCCCATTTTGGTATCGATCCATAATCTGACCTTTTACCAGCAATTGATCGGCGGGGCTCGAGAAGCCATCCAGCGGGGCAGATTCGATGATTTCTTTCATAACAAGCTTCAACGGTGGCAATGCTCGGCCGACGACGGCGGATGTCGCTGAAGGACGGCATTCTTGCATAATGCCCCCAAAACCCCCAGTATTCCCATTTTTGACGGTCCTTGGCTTGGACACCGTTGCATGGCCGCCATCGAACTCAAACGCCACAAACAACTGCTTAGACGCTCTTGCCGCCTGTTGGGCAAGGCTTTATGATAACAGCCTGAAAGCACCGAAAAGTTGGCCCGATCGTTGAAATTGGACGGGCGGAAAGAAATCGAGGTGAGGGGTGGTAGCCGCGACCAGTTGGTTGGAATCTGGGTTCTTGATCTTGTTGGCACAGCAGGGAGGCCAGGGAAATATCCTGGCGATGCTAATGCCGATCCTGTTGATCGGTATGTTGTTCTACGTCTTGATGATCTTGCCGGAGAAGAAGAAGCGGACCGAGATCGCTCGGATGCAGGAGGCGCTGAAGAAGAACGACCGCGTCGTGACGATCGGTGGGATCTTGGGAGTGGTTGTCAACGCGCAGTCGGGATCGGAGAAAGTGACGCTCCGCGTTGATGAAGCGAACAACACGCGCGTCGAGGTGCTTCGAGGCTCGATTTCTCGCGTGCTGAGCGACGACAAGGCGGACGCGGGCAAGACGGACGGATGAGTCCGATGGTGGACGGTGCGGCAAAACGTTTTGTGGGCATTCATTAGGGGATCGGGAAGTTCCTGTTATGTCGTTTGATATGATTTCGGGGTGGTTGCTGGGTCAAGCCGATCAAGTCGTCAGTGCGCCTTGGTGGCGGACGTTGTTGCTATTGTGCATTGCCTTGCCGATTCCCGCGTTGCTGGGCAATTGGTTCGCGCGGTGGCTGCGGATGAAGGACTACGGTTGGAAGCTGGCCGTCATCTTTTGCGCGTTGTCCAGCGCGACGGTGGTCGTTTCGACGGGCCAGTTGAATCTGGGCGTCGATCTGAAAGGCGGGGTGATCTTGATCTACGAGATCGACCGGGAGGCCTTGCGAGGCGAGGATCCGATGGCGGCAGATTCCGCCTTCATCGATTGGGGGCGCCTGATCCAATCGATCACCAACCGGATCAACCCTGCCGGCACCAAAGAGATCGTGGTTCGGCGCTATGGGGAATGGCAGATCGAGATCATTATCCCGGAAGTGCAAGACATCGAGATCGAGCGAATCAAGGATCTGATCAGTACGGCGGGTTCCTTGGAGTTCCGGATCGTTGCCAACCGGACGGACCACCCCGGCATCATCGCACAGGCAGAAGACCAGGCCCAATCGGATGATCCAACGCTTCGGCGTTCCCGTCGCGTTCGCGATGGCGACGAGGATCTGGGATACTGGGCTCGCGTCGACCGAGAAGCGCAGCCGATCGCCGGCGAGATCTATCCGTTTCGCGTAGTGGTAAACGCCGATATTCTCCGCGACGCGGTCACGGGCGAACTGCTGGATTTACCGCCTGCGGTGCGCGGTGGCGATGGAGCCGCGTTGGCCTTATGGGCCGCGGAACAAGGGGTCAGGGAGATCGATGTCTTGATGGCCGTGGACGACGGCTTCGACGTCACGGGCGCGCACTTGGGAATGGTCAGCAGTTCATGGGATGAACAGGCTCGGCCTGCCGTCCGTTTCCGCATGCGTGGTCAAGGGGTCGGCCTGATGGGCGGCCTGACCGGCAGCAACTTGCCGGCGCGCGATCGCGATTTTTATCGGCATCTGGGGATCATGCTGGACGGCGCGCTGTTGTCGGCGCCGCGAGTGATGAGCACCATTAGCGATCAGGGCCAGATCACTGGAGGGTTTACGCGGGACGAAGTCGAATTCCTGGTAGGAATTTTACAGGCGGGCAGCCTTCCTGCGGCCCTGTCCGATGCTCCGATCAGCGAGAACAAGATCGGCGCTCAACTGGGTGAGATGACCATCCGCCAGGGACGCACCGCGATCGCCATCTCGCTGGCGGCCGTCGTGGTCTTCATCTTGTTCTGGTACCGATGGGCGGGAGTGGTCGCTTGTGCGGCACTGGCGGCCAGCCTGCTGCTGATCATGGCGTTCTTGATTCTGTTCCGAGCTGCTGTGACGCTGCCGGGTCTGGCCGGTTTGGTACTGACCGTCGGTATGTCGGTCGATGCAAACGTGTTGATTTACGAACGCATCCGGGAAGAACGCCGTCGGGGGTCGGCACTACGTCTGGCGATCCGCAATGGGTTTGATCGAGCCACCACGACCATTGTCGACGCGAATCTGACCACACTGATCACTGCCCTGGTGCTGTACGCGATCGGCACCGACCAGCTTCGCGGATTCGCCGTCGTGCTGATCCTGGGCATCCTGATGAGTATGTTTACCGCGATCTTCTGTGCTCGCGTCGTCTTCGAGTTGTTCGAACGCACTCGGCGACTGAAGGATTTGAAACTGCGATCGATCTTCCAGGACGCGCACATCGACTTTATGAAGAAACGCCAACTGGCTGCCGTCGCTTCGATCGCCTTGATCGTCATCGGCCTGGCCGGCATGGTTGCTCGCGGTCGACAGATTTTCGATATCGACTTCCTTGGCGGAACGTCGGTGACCATGATCTTGGAGCAACCCAGTACAGAAGCCGAAATTCGCGGGATTCTGGATCCCCGTTTTGCTGACATGACCATCGAAGGCTCGTCGGTCCAATACTCCGTCAACCGAATGGATGTCGAAGGCCTCGAGCCGATGACGGTCTGGAAAATCGACTCGTCGATCCCCGACGTCAGAAAACTGGAAGAGGTGCTGTATGAGTCGTTCACCGTCGCAAGATACTCGATGGATTTCGGCGACCTCGAAGCCACCTGGATCGAAGAACCGATCGATGAAGCGCCCCCTGACGAAGAACCCGTGACTCCGGAGGAAGACGCACCGATACCCGACGAAGAAGCACCGACACCGGAGGAAGAAGCACCGGCACCGGAGGAAGAAGCACCGGCACCGGAGGAAGAAGCACCGGCACCGGAGGAAGAAGCACCGGCACCGGAAGAAGAAGCACCGGCACCGGAAGAAGAAGCACCGACACCGGAAGAAGAAGCACCGACACCGGAAGAAGAAGCACCGGCACCGGAAGAAGAAGCACCGGCACCGGAAGAAGAAGCACCGGCACCGGAAGAAGAAACATCGGCACCGGAAGAAGAAGCACCGGCTCCGGAAGAAGAAACACCGGCACCGGAAGAAGAAGCACCGGCTCCGGAGGAAGAGGCGCCGCCAACGGAGGAAGAGGCGCCGGCACCGGAGGACAATGAGACCTCCCGAATCATCCGATCGAATCGGTTTTCGTTCGTATCGTTGCAAAGCGAAGATGTGCCGAACCAGGACGCTGAGTCGGAGGGCGAGTCGGAGCCAACTGATGACGAACCAACTGATGACGAACCGGCTGATGACGAACCGGCTGATGACGAACCGGCTGATGAAGCCATGGACGAGCCGTCAGACGAAGCGGATCGTGCCGCGCGGCGAGTGGTCACGCGGGCAAAGCTGAACTTTCAATTCGAGATCAACGGACGGACGTTGCAGGACCAGATCTTTCGTGCGTCGGAAACGATTGGTCCCCGCTGGTCGGAAGAAGATTTCGAATTGTCTCCGCTGCCGGTGACACCCGGCTGGATGATCGATGATAACCGCGGGTTTCATGAGTGGTCGATTTCGGTCAACGCCGACGAGCAGCGGGTGAGTCAATTGTTGCAGGCTCTCAAAGATCGAATATCGGCGACGCCCGTTTGGCCCTCGTCGAACGAGATCGGTGGCAAGGTGGCCGGCGATACACAAGCATTGGCGATCGCCGCTTTGTTGGCCAGTCTGGTCGGGATCATCCTCTATATTTGGATTCGTTTCCAGCGAGTGATCTTTGGATTGGCTGCCGTTGTGGCCCTGATCCACGACGTGCTGATCGTGCTGGGGGCGATCGCGCTCAGCTATTGGTTGGCGGGTGTCCTGGGCTTCTTGCAGGTCCAGGAATTCAAGATCAGCCTACCGGTTGTCGCCGCGATCTTGACGATCATCGGTTACTCGTTGAACGATACCATCGTCGTGTTCGACCGGATTCGCGAGGTCAAAGGGAAGAGTCCGAACTTGACGGTGGACATCCTGAACACCAGCCTGAACCAGACGCTCAGCCGCACATTATTGACATCGTTCACCACCTTCCTGGTCGTGACGATCCTGTATTTTTTCGGTGGCGCCGGCATCCACGATTTCGCCTATTGTCTGGTGGTCGGCGTGATCGTGGGAACGTACAGCTCGATGTTTGTCGCTGCCCCGGTGCTGCTCTGGATGTCCGGTTCCCCCGCGACTGCTCGGTGATCCATCGAATGGAGATTTCCGCCTGAGCGTGTTCCGTGAGCGGAAAGGCGCTAGCCGCCGATTCTCGACGCCACCGGCGGCTAGCGCCGTGCCGCTCACTCATCACGACCCCAAGATTTCGCCTGGACAACGCACTAGGAACCGGGGCCAGATGGCGTCGCTGACCAGCAGGCCCTCCCGCGTCAAACGCAAGCGATCAGGCTCGTGATGGATCAGGCCATGGTCGATCAGCAGCGGCAATTCCGAGCCGACCAGTTGTGCTATGTCAAAGCCCGTCTGCTGACGGAATCGCGATAGCTGGATGCCGTCGATCATCCGCATCTGAAAAACAAGGCGTTCACGAGCCCGCTGTTCGTCGGTCAGAATCTCTCGTTCGGCTACCGGGGACTGGCCGTCCAACACGCGGCGAATCCAGGTCGTGGTGCTGCGATGATTCGTTTCGCGCACGCCGTCCACATAGCGAGCCGCTCCGGGACCAGCGGCGTAGTAGGGTTGGCCGGTCCAGTAGACTTCGTTGTGCCGGCAGCGGTGTCCGGGGCGAGCGAAATTCGAGACCTCGTAGTGCTGCCAGCCCGCAGCGCCCAAACGATCGATCGCTGCCAGATACATCTGCCGCTGGATCTCCTCGTCGACGGGCCGCAAATCGCCTCGCAGCATGCGTCCCCAAAACATCGCGCCTTTCTCGTAGGTCAAGCCGTAGGTCGAGACGTGATCGGGCATCCGCTGGATCGTCGCCTGGAGATCGGCCATCCAGACCTCCAACGATTCGCCCGGGGTTCCGAAAATCAAGTCCAAAGAAATCGATGCGAAACGCCCCCGGCAACTCGTCAAGACTCGATCGATCGTTTCTCGCCGATGATGACGCTCCAAACGCTCCAGCTTGCCATCATCGAACGACTGGACTCCCAGACTCAATCGATTCACACCGGCTGCGACCAGCAGTTCGATTTTCTGCCGGTCCAGGTCCTCGGGGTTCGCCTCAATGCTGAATTCACCTGTTCGAGTCAAAGGGAACCAATGCGTGACGATTTGGAACAGTCGCTGCAAGGCATCGATCGACAAATGCGTCGGGGTACCGCCGCCCACAAACAGCGTCTCGACGGGCCGTGGCTGCCCCAGGGATCGCAGTTCCCGGTCCAACGCGGTCAGAAAATCATCGATGCGATCGTCGCGGCCAACGGCCACCGTAAAATTGCAGTATCCGCAACGTCGTCGACAGAAAGGCACGTGGACGTAGGCAGCAGTCGGCAGCATCCGGCCTCCAAGTCTACAGCCACAGGTGCAATCGGCCATCCAACATGTCGGGCAGCGTCTTTTCGACGAATCGGCGGATTTGATGGCTGCTGTAACGCGTGCTGAAATGAGTGGCGATAATCAACTCGTTCTGAAACCGATCCCGCCGTTGCACGAAGTCGTCCAGATGCATGTGCCCGTGCTTGTGGATCTTGTCCTTGCGGTGCGCGGGAGCCACAAACGTCATCTCGGCGATCAAGATCCGCGCCTGATACATCTCAGGGCACTCGTCCAAGCCGCGCGGCTCGGTGTCCCCCAGCACCCCGACCAAAGGATGACGTCGCTCCTCCGTGATTTCGACGCCCGCTAATCTCAGATCCCGAATCTGCTCGCCTGCCAGATCCAAGTACTGGGGCTTGAGCTTCTTGCGACGTTCCCATACCACGTACCCCAACGAAGGGACCGTGTGCCGAGTGGCATGAGCGGTTACGACCAATTCTCTCGACAATTCGATCTCGTCACCCGCCGCAACCGGAATCAGATGGCAGGGCAATCGGCCTCGGTCCAGACGGCTGACGGCCCGTAACAGCGTCTCGATCAACTCGACCGCGTGCTTGGGTACGTAGATCGTCGGAGGATCCATCTTCATCATCCGCCGCCGAGCCACATAGACGGGCAGCGCCGCCACGTGGTCCAGATGGGTATGCGTCACGAACCACGTAGAAGTACCCATGAAGTCCCAAGGCTGCGCGCCCAGGTCGAATCCCAATCGCAGCTCGGGGATGCGCCAGTACGTTTGCACGGCGGCTCGCGAATAGCCTTCGATGGTCAGTCCCTGGTGTTCGAGTTGTTTGACGGGCAGATTGCGAATCATCATCGGTCCTGGTGCATCAGACGGTAAAGGGGCAAGTATAGAGCGGCATCGCGGGGCGCGAAAGAAGGCGTCAATCCGAAGCGTCAAAATCGCGGATCACCGGCGGGTGCAGGATTTGCAACAGATTGTTGTATTGGTCGGTCCACAGCGGGAAATCGGTCCATCGCTGCGGGTGGCTGGACGCGGCTTGGATCGGTTCGCGTTGCAAAAACTCCTGGTTCCTGGTCAACAGCATCCAGTCCGATGGGCTGGTGCGAAATCGGTCTGACTGCTCCTGCCGTATCAAGACGCTGGACAAATGGAAATGGTTCGCCAGTTCCAAGACGACGGGGATCAGGTTGACGTACCGGCTGCTGATGTGCATAGCGATCACGCCGTCGGGAGCGATTTGATCCAGGTAGATTTCCATGGCCTCGCGAGTCAACAGGTGGACGGGGACCGTGTCGCCGCTGAACGCATCGAGCACCAGGACATCGTAGTCTTGAGGTGGTTGGCGGTAGAGTGACAAACGAGCGTCACCCAAAACGATCTCGATTTCCGCCGGGGAATCGTCCAGAAACGTGAAGTATTGCCACGCCATGTCGACGACCAGCGGATCGATTTCGTAGAAGCGATATAGATCGCCGGGTCGCCCGTACGCCGCGATCGTGCCGGGCCCCAATCCCACGGCCCCGACCCTGATCGGCCCGTCCGGGCGGAAGTAGCGGAGCGTCAAACCGACGCCGCTTTCGACGCTGTAGTAAGTGGTCGGAGTTTGGCGGGCCGACGGTGCCAGGAACTGGTAGCCGTGGACCGTGTTGCCGTGGAACAGGGCTCGACCATGATACTCGGGCTCGTCCGCAAACCGTTCCCGCACGGACAACACCCCGTAGAAATTTCGAGCACGATCGATTCCCCGTTCGGCATCCCAGCGATCGAATTGGCCCAAGGCGACGATCGCCGTGGCCATCCAACCCGCCAGCATCGCGCTGTATCGCAGCACGGGCGACAAAGCGGGCTGGGGTTCGCCGGTCGAGGCTTGTTGGGTCTTCGCGGCCGCGGCGGGCGGTTTCCCTCGTTTTCGCCGTTCGACCGTTGGCGCCGTCTGCTGCGAATCGCTGGGTGCCTTGCGGTGGAATACCAGGATCATCAGTGCCACGACAAAGCCGACGATCAAGGCCACGTGCAATTCGGCGTACGAGGAAAACACCAAGGGGCAGACCACCGCTACCAGGACACCGCCTAACGCCCCGCCCGCCGCCACGCTCAAATAGAAGCTGGTCAAATATCGCGAGTGAGGTTTGCAACGCACCAGTTCGCCATGGCAGACCATGCACAGAAGGAACAAGGTCACCAGAAAAGCCGTCGCCTCGACCGCCACGTGCTTTGCCAAATGAGCGATCTGCAGCGTCAGCCCCAACTGGCCGTAAAACCGCTCGAAGTAACCGGCCAGCGGCAGGTAGCTAAGCACCAGCACGCCCAACACGGCAGCCAGCGCGAATCCGCCGCGATGATACCACTGTTGGCGATCGAAGCAAATGATGAACGTCAGCAGGTACAGGCTCAACGGAGCGATCCACAGCAACGGCACGACCGCCAGATCCTGGCACAGATGATTGGTCACCGCCATCAGTAGCGTACAGGCCAACGCGGGCCACAGCCACCATGCCATCCATTGCCGCCAAGTGGGCGGGTCCTCGTCGCCATTGGATGCCCTCGACTCCGACAGCGGCGGCAACGACAGGTCACCACACTGGCGGATGCGCAACGTCAACCAAGTGCAGATTACGGCGAACAAGACGAACAAGGCCGACCAGACGTAGCCCTGCGTACGAGTCGTCATCGCCGGCTCGACCAGGAACGGGTAGCTGAGCAGCGCGCCCAGCGAACCGACGTTGGACAGTGCGTACAAACGGTACGGCGAACGATCCGGATAGACGCGGGCGAACCAGACTTGCAGGGCCGGTGCGGTCGACGCCAGCACAAAATAGGGTAATCCGATCTTGGCGGTCAGCAGCAGCAGGATGCGAGCGGTCGGGTACGAGCCGTCGGGAGGCATCCAGTACTCGCCCGGCGTGATGGGCAACGTCAGCAGCGCCAGTCCGACCAGGCTCAGGTGGATCATCGCTTGCTGACGCGGTTGCGGTCGGCGCGACAGCCAATCCGCGAAGGCGTATCCGGCCAGCAGCGAGACCTGGAAAAACAGCAGGCAGGTGGTCCACACCGCGGGGCTTCCACCAAACCACGGCAGGATCGTTTTGCTGATCACCGGTTGGACCTGGAACAGCAGGAACGCTCCCAACAGGATCGCCAGAGCGATTCCGCCGGAAATTCCCCGCTGACGACTGTTCTGCTTCATCTATTGGATCGCCTGTCTTCGAGAAACGTCGACGCAGACTCGTCGGTGTCCGGCGAGGGCTCACGCGGCGGCACCAGCTCGAAGCACACGACACGATCGCGGCCGCGCACGTACAAGCGCCCGTCGGCTAAAATCGGCGCAGCCCAGCACGGATATCGCAGCAAGGGTTGGCCGTCCCGGTCGACGGGTCGCACCACCGCCACCCGCTCGAATCGCCGGGGATTGGCCTTCAACAGCAGCAACTCGCCATACTCGCCCAAGTGCACGAAGTGCCCGTCGACGTACAGCAGCGAACCCAGCGTCCAGCCCGGCTCGCTCCATTGCACCTCGCCCGTCTTCCAGTCGATGCAGCGCAATTCAGCCTGGTTGGTGTGGCGTCCGCTGGAACCGTACAGGAATCCCTCGTGGAACACGGCCGTATTCCAATGCGTTTGCATCGCTCGTTGGCGGCTGCGAGGCGGGTCGGACCAGATCACTCGATAACCGCCGGGTCGGACTTGCAACATCGAACTGCCCGGTCCGTACGCTTCCGAGATGAACACCCGGTCGTTCACCACCACCGGCACGCTGGCGTTGACGCTCTCCCGCAGCGACGACCGCCACGGATAGTGGAAATCGACTTTCCCGGTCGACGGTTCGAAACCCACCAGACCGCCGCGAGCGAAAGCGAAACACCAACGGCGTCCGTGAATCGTCGCCAGTTGCAACGAGGCATAGCTGGCCAATTCATCCGTGATCTGATAGACCACCCGCCCCGTCATCTTGTCGAAAGCGACGATACCCGAACCGTCCCCCACGACGCGTTCCAAGGCGCCGCGCGGCAGCGAGCGCGACGGCGGGGGACTGCCGCCGATCATGACGATCAGCAATCGGCCTTCGATCACCGGGTTGCTGCCAACGCCGAAGAAATTCTGTACCACGCCGAAACGCTCCGCCGTGTCGACCTCCCATAACACTTGGCCGTCGGTGGTCCGAACGCAGTGCAGCATCCCGTCGGCCCCGAACAAATATGCGCGGTCGTCATCGATCAACGGCGAGCAACGCGGGCCGCCGTTGTAGCCGTACATGTCTTCGTAGTCGGTCGGATACTCGAATTTCCACAGCAAGTCACCCGTCCGGGCGTCCAGGCAAAGCAGTTGAGCCATATCGCCACGACGGTCGAACTGGTAGTAACGCTGTTGAGACACCGCGCCGATCCCGTAGCTCTCGCCTAACTGCCGGGACCACAGGACCGGGAGCCCGTTGTGGGACCAATCGGTCCGAATACCCGTCTCCGGCGACTTGCTGTCGCCCGTGGGCCCCAGGAAACGAGGCCAATCGCCGGCCATTGCCAAGGTCAATTCGGTCGTTGGGACCAGCAGGACGGCGGCCACACACCACCAAGGGGTCCATCCAGCGTTGAGGCAACCGATGGAAAGCAACAAAGTTAGGAGCCGCCTCCGTGCGACGACCCACCGCAGAGCGAGCGGTCCGTCCCAAAGCGGATTCCGATTCCTTCGGACGATTCGATCGATTTGCATCAAGCCCTTTCGTTCCCGTCGAGGCTGTGAAAAAATGGGGCCGGATCCGTGCGGAGATGGCGAAAACCATGGGAAAACAGGGGTCGCCACGGTGCCCCTCCCAATTTCTTCACAGCCTCTTCAGCTTCCGCCCCGTTTTGCCGACTGTTCCGAGCGACCTCTCATCGGTCGCCTCGTGATTTGTCCCAATCTACCGCACAGACTCGCCCTTCGCTACCGCACGCCCCGAGTTTTCGGGTAACCCGCTTTCCATGCGGCAGATCGTTGGCCGAAAACGACTCCCGACCCCTGTGGCCCCCGCGCGCCGAGCGGGCGTCCAGCCAACGATCTAGCACATGGGAAGCAGGTCACCGTGGCCCCCGTTGCGCCGAGCGGGGGTCCCGACGGCGTCACAACGTCCCCCATGCGCGACGGCGTTCTTTTGACGCCAAAGGCGTCGAACTCCAAAGCCCAAGGTCGCGGTACCCCGCGCACCTTGGGTAGCCGAGTTGCACGAGAGTGACACCAAACCCCAACGGGGTTTTACACGCCGCCGCCTCGTTCATCATCACATGAAACGGCTCTCGGAAACACTCGGCCGGAGATTTCTTGTTGGCATCGGGCAAAAGGGGTCCGCAGCCCGTTTTCGGGTGACCCGCTTTCCATGTGGTAGAGTTTCGCCACGCCCCTTGTCGCGTCGCCACTGGCATGGTAGCAAAGAAGAGTGCGTAAAGGCGCCGGGGCGAAGACGCTGAAGACCGTCGGCTTTGGTGGTCGAAGCCGGATCCTGACGTTCGGCAACGGAGTCATGTTGCAAGTTGATCCGTATGGCATCGGCGGTCTGCACCCGGGCGATTCGATGAACAGCCCTGCCTCCGTCCCCCATGGAGTCCTCCGCGATGGAACTTCCCGTTTATCTGGACAACCACGCCACGACGCGGACCGATCCGCGCGTGCTGGATGCCATGCTGCCGTTCTTCTGTCAGCAATACGGAAACGCGGGCAGTTCTAGCCACGCTTTTGGTTGGGCTGCCAAAGCGGCTGTCGACCAGGCTCGTGAATCGATCGGCCAGCAGATCGGCGCCCAGGCTCGCGAAATCGTCTTTACCAGCGGTGCGACCGAAAGCAACAACTTGGCGATCCGCGGCGTCTGCGAACGAGATCGCCGTCGCGGAAATCACGTGATCGGCGTGGCGACCGAACACCGAGCGGTTCTGGACCCGCTGGCGCGTTTGGAAAAGCACGGCTTCGAGATCACCCTGCTGCCGGTGCGCCCGCATGGTCGTGAGGATGCAGGAACGATCGACGTGGAACAACTGGTCGCTGCCATCCGCGACGACACGGTCCTGGTCTCGGTGATGGCGGCCAACAACGAGATCGGCGTGTTGCAGCCGCTGGAAGCGATCGGCCGATGCTGCAGGCAACGCGGCGTGGTGTTTCACACCGATGCGACCCAAGCCGTCGGCAAGATCCCGGTGGATGTCGATCGATGGCAGGTCGACTTGATGAGTTTCTCGGGCCACAAGATCTACGGTCCCAAGGGCATCGGCGCCCTGTTTGTACGGCGAAGAACGCCCCGAGTGCGTTTGGAATCGCAGATCGACGGCGGACGTCAGGAATACGGCTTCCGCAGCGGGACGGCCAATGTGCCGGGAATCGTGGGATTCGCTAAAGCCTTGGAACTGTGCAGCGAGGAAGGATCGGCCGAACGCGTTCGATTGGCCGAACTGCGAGATCACCTGTGTCGCGGATTGCAGCAAGCGATTCCCGGCATCTCGTTGAACGGACCGGCGTTGCAACACGCGCACCTGAGGTTACCCGGAAATCTGAACTGCGGTTTCGGTGACGTGGACGGCGAAGCGTTGATGATGAACATGAAGGACCTGGCGGTGTCCAGCGGCAGCGCCTGTTCCTCGGCCGACCCGACCCCGAGCCACGTGTTGCAAGCCCTGGGATTGAATGCCGATCAGACGCGAGCCAGCCTGCGTTTCGGATTGGGGCGGTTCAACACGCCGGAGCACATCGAATTCGCCATCACCTCGGTCGTCGCCGCCGTTCACCACCTACGCCAATTGCACGGTCCCGATCAGGTCTAAGCTCTGTCAGAAAAGAGGGCTGGTTGCTCAATGCAGGGACTCGTCATTCGATCCGCTGGAAAGCAGGCGCAGATGGTCGCGTGCTGCTTGGTATTCGACGACCGCCTGTTGAACTTCGGGCGGCAACGCTGGCGAATCGGCGGCGTCTCGCGATACGACGCTCAGCAGCGTGGACGGGGATCGAGCGGTAACGAACAGGGATTCCAGTCGCTGACGCCACGGGAAACGACTCCTGCGCTGGAGTTCCGCGCGGTGCGATGACAGGAGGTGTACCAGATCGGTTTCGGCCGCGATGAAATCCAGAGCCGCTTGTCGAGCTTCCACGTCGCCCTCCAGATACAAGCTCACGACAAACCGCCGTTGGCCGCACGTGATCTGCTCGTCCAACGACCGGACCAGACCGCGATCGATGCCCGTCGCAGTGCATTCAAGATACGCATCTCCGCCTCGCCAGCTCGCGGGGGCTTGCAGCACGATGCGAAATCGGCGAGCGCCTTCGAGCGTCGAACTCCGGCAGGGCCGTATTTTGTAGTAGACGCCTCGACCCCGTTGAACCGTACCGCTGGCCGTGACCGCCGTCATTTGGGGTACCAGTTCGTATCGCGACGAATCCATGGTCTTCTGGCCCATATCGCCCGATGCGGTGACCTTGCCGGGCCAATCCAACGGACTGGTCATCGCCGCACCCACGTGATTGCTTCTCTCTGCGCGCGTTTCCCGAGTCACGTTTGTGGCTTGGTCACTGGCCAGCTTGGTTTTCGGCCAGTAATCAGCCACCAAGACGTCGGGCGACGGGACTTCCCATCGATAGAAGAATTGCAGCAAGTCCTCTTCGCTGCCCTGCAGCAGAAGTGCGGATACGTCGAAACGCACCTCGACCAATCGGAGATCCGGTCGAGACTCCTGCATTTCGGGCGGGGTCACATCACGGCATGCGATCACCGGATGCATGTCGAAGTGTACCCGAGGCGCTTCCGCGCAAGCATACGAGCCTTCGAAGATGGCGAACACCCCGGGCAAAACGGCAGAGAAAACAAGCATGCGAAAGAGAATCGTCGAGCACATAAGCGAGAATCTCCCGATTTCGTTGGCACGGGCATCCCGCCTGTGCGCATCACCCCCTCGCGTCCCGCGAAAGATGAAGCGGACATTACTGTCGGAATCCTAGGCAACCGACCGCGAGAGTCAAGCCTGACAGCGGGATTCCGGAAAAATACGAGCCTCCGCGATGGGAAGCTGACTGCCGGATTGCATACTGGCCTCCCGTTTGTCGACCGCTTGGGAACCAGTGGCTAGTAAGCTAGCCTTGCATGCCTAACACGACGGGCGCGGGTTTCGTCTTCGGCCAACGATTGTGTGGGTCCCGAGCGCTGAGCGGGACCCGATCGGACCCCCCCTGGGCGCTCGGGGAACACATGGGAATCGGTTCACCCGAAAACGACTCCCGACCCCATCCACCCGACTCCATCAAGAAGACTCTGGCCGGATACTATGTCAGCGGATACGGATGGACGTAGGGCGGCCGATACTCGCGGCGCAGCATGGCGGCGGCGTTTGGATTTTCCACGATTTGTTCGGACGTCTCGTCCCATTGCACCACGCTGTTCGATTCGTAGGCAATCATGCCCAACTGGACCGTTGCCGTCGATCGGAACCCCTCTTCGATCGGACAGGCCAATGGGCTGCCGGTGCGGATGGCATTGAACCAATCGGCCATCTGCAACACGCCGATTTCGGCGGGAACCTCGTGCTCCTCCCGTTTGTCGCTCGCCTGTCGCGGGATCAGCTCCCACCGCCGATCCGAGGAGAAGATCGTGCCCTCGTCGCCATACACGAAGATTCCGTTATTCAAGGTCGGGTCATATTCCGTCGCCCCCCACAAACGGTGACGCCAAACCACGGGTAATCGATCGAATTCGAAGTGAACGGTCAACGTGTCAGGGGTCGTGATCTTGCCCGCGTAGTGATAAATCCCACCCGCCGCCGTGATCTGCTTGGGGGTGTCGAGCCCCAGGATCATGCGGACCGCGTCGATGTTGTGGACTCCCCAATCCACCAGATGACCGTTCCCGCTCGTCTTTTCCAAGCGCCAGCTCCGGTGCCCGACGGCTGGACTGTAAGGGATCTTGGGTCCCGGCCCGCACCACAGATCCCAGTCCAGCGTTGGTGGCGGATCCTGGGGAGCCGTATCGGGGGTACCGGCGCGGTAGTGGATCTGCACGTCGACCTGGACCACGTTGCCGATACGGCCTTCACGGATGCACTGAGCCACCTGCTGGAACGCTTGGCTTTGACGCCGCTGGAAACCGATCTGCACCGTTCGTCCGCTCTCGGCCACCGCTCGAGCCATCGCTCGACCTTCGCGGATGTCGTAAGCCAGCGGCTTTTCACAGTACACGTCCAGACCGTGCCGGACACAAGCGATCGTTTGCAGGGCATGCCACTGGGGTGGCGTCGCGATGATGGCGGCGTCCAAATCGGTCTGGTCCAACATTTCTTCGTACAGCTTGAAAGCCGCCGGACGCATTTCCTGCATCTTCTCGATCTGATCGGCTGACGAATCCAGGTGAGCGCTATCGACGTCGCAGATCGCCCGGATCTGGACTCCACCCACCTTCAATGCCGCACGGGCGGTGACCATCCCATATCCGCCCATCCCGATCACGGCCAGCTTCAAGATTTTGTCCTCGCCGGACACCCAGCCATGCACCGCAGGCGCAACCGCCAACGTGCTCGCTGCTGCCGCCGTACCCAAAAAATGACGTCGATTGGCTTTCGTCATGAGAAAAACTCCTGTTGATGAAGGTGTACGTTCACGATCGGCCAAGCAGGCTGAACCGTCAAGGTCGGATGGTAAGCAGCGGGCAAGCCTCCGTCAAGCAGGTCGGCACAACCGCTTGCGAAACACACGACGGGCCCATCCATGCGCACCACCTTGCCGCAATGGCGTTATCGCTTAGAATGCTTCAAAGTCGTCCGTTTGTTCCGTTCAGAAAAACTCATGGGAGCCATCATGATGGATGCCTTCACGACGGCCTTGCCCACGGACTTTCGAGGGGTTGTGCGGCTGTTCCCGTTGAACGATCTCGTGTTGTTCCCGGGAGTTGTTCTTCCGCTGCACATTTTCGAAAGCCGCTACCAAGAGATGCTGGAAAACGCGATCGCCCACGACGAACTCGTGACGATGGCGACCTTGATGCCCGGCTTCGAACACGACTACTTCAGCCGACCACCCGTTTCACCGTTCGTCTGCGTCGGTCGAGTCTTGACACACGAAAAGACGCCTCAAGGCACGTACGATTTGATGCTGGTAGGTTTAGAGCGGGCTCGGATCGAACGTGAAATCGAGCCGGTGCGTTCGTACCGGCGGGCGCAAGTCCGTCTTCTCGAAAGTCTTTCTGCCCCGGACGATTCGTCGGATCAACGGGCGGTCGAGCTGGCAGAAGGAGCCTCGAACCTGCTGCCTGCGATGCAGACGGTCATTCAGGAATTGATCGATCATGACGTGTCGATGGCCGCGCTGACGGACTTTCTTTCCTTCTACCTGCCCCTGCCGACGGAAAAGAAACTTCAACTGCTCGCTGAACCCGACCCGGGCAGCCGAGCGGAATTATTGTCGGCAACGATCTCGGAGGGACTGTCCCAAACCGGTCGCCGTAGCCGTCGGCCCGTTGATTTCAGCGACAATTAGAGTCCGGGCGGTAACGCTTCCTTCGCAAGGAAAGGCACAGAATATGAACAGCATAGGGTTTCGCGTCGGGTTGATGGCAGTCATCTGCACGGTTCCGTCATTATCGGCCGCAGACAGCAGGCCGAACATCGTTCTGTTCGTCGTGGACGACATGGGATGGATGGACAGCGGAGCGTACGGGTCGGAATACTACCAGACGCCCCACGTCGACCGCTTTGCAGAACAATCGATGCGGTTCACCGACGCTTATGCGTTGCCATTGTGTTCGCCGACGCGGGCTTCGATCTTGACCGGTCAATACACCGCGCGGCACGGAATCACCTCAGCCGGAGGCCACCTGCCGCCTCGCGAGCGGCGATTGCCCGAATCCGCGCCGCCCCATCAGCCTGTGCTGATGCCGGAGACCCAAACGTATTTGGACCCCTCGCATATTACGCTGAGCGAAGTGCTGCGCGATGCCGGTTATCGCACGGCGCACATCGGCAAGTGGCATCTCGGGCTGACCGAACCGCACTGGCCGCAAGCGTTTGGATTCGAATTCGCGTTTCATTGCGAGCCCAGCGCAGGACCGCCTTCCTATTTCTCGCCCTACGGCGTCATCCCACCGGGAAGCGATCCGCCGAAAACGAAAGGCCGCCGTTATGTCGTCGGTACCATCACCGACGGGCCGCCAGGGGAACACATTACCGACCGTACGACGGACGAGGCGATCAAGTTTATCCGAGCGCATCGGGATGAGCCCTTCTTTTTGAACTACTGGCTGTTCAGTGTCCATGGTCCCTGGCAGCACAAGGAAGCCTACACGGCTGAATTTGCCAAGACGACCGATCCTCGCGGCAAACAAGGCAATCCCGTCATGGCGTCCATGTTGCGCACCGTGGATGAATCGTTTGGCCGCCTGTTACAGACGCTGGACGAATTGGAGTTGGCGGAATCCACGATCGTCATTTTCTATTCGGACAATGGCGGCAACGTTCACAGTTGGGTACCCGACGATCCTCGCATCCAAAAGATCACCGCCGATCACCCTTTGTACGAAACCGTTCAAAGCTATCGGAAATGGTCGGGAGGACGGCCGCCGACGAACAACAGCCCGCTGCGCGATGGCAAAGGCAGATTGTACGAGGGCGGGCAGCGAGTGCCCCTGATTGTGCGTTGGCCCGCCGTGGTCCCACCGGGATCGGTCAGCGACGCCGTCATCGGTCCGATCGATTTTTACCCGACGGTTCTGGACGCGGTGGGCATTCCCGTCCCGGAACGGCAGATCGTCGACGGAGAATCCTTCTTGCCTGTATTGAACGAAACAGGCACGATGCAGCGCACGGCGTACTTCACTTGGTTCCCCCACCTGGTTCCCGGCGTCAGCGTACGACAAGGCGACTGGAAATTGATTCGCCGGTTTCAGCCCCGACCTGCCGACTACGAAGGGCTGTACGAATTGTTCAACCTGAAAGACGACATCGGCGAAACGACGAACCTGGCGGCGAAACACCCGGAAAAAGTTGCCGAATTGGACGCGCTGATCGACCGGTTCGTCCAGGACACCGGCGCGCTGTACCCGCAACCGAACCCAGCCTACCGGCCAGATCGCGCGGCGACCGGCGTCGCAGCCGATCCGCTGGACGGCCTTCTACCCCGCAGATGTAAAGCCGTCGTCGTCGATGGAGCATTGAGGATTGTCGGTCGCGACGCCTTGCCGTTTCTGGGCACCGCTCGTGTGAGATCGACCGGCCCGATGAAAATGACGATGCGGGTGCGAGCCCCTAGCGGGGGCACCGGCCGCGTGGCTTGGCGAGTCGACGGGCAGGACGAATTCCCCGAGTCCGGTCAGGCTGTCGATTTCTCGTTGCCCGCCAGCGACGACTGGCAGGAGGTTAGCGCCATGGTTCCCGTTCGCGGCAGGACCAACGTCGTTCGTCTCTATCTGCCCGCTGACGAAGGTCCGCTGGAGATCCAGTCGATCCGTTACGTTCACGTCGAATCAGCGAAGACGGTCTACGAGTGGGACTTTCGGCATTGAAGGCAGCGCCGACGGGGATGGAAATGGATCGACACCACCAGCCGAGGCCGACTGCGATGACGTCCGACGTGTACGAGCGATTGGCAACCCATCTGGACGATCTTCCGGGCGGTTTCGCGCGAACCGAAGGCGGCGTCGAGCTGCGGATTCTGCGGCGGCTCTTTACGCCCGAGGAAGCAGAAATCGCCGTCCACTTGACGGTCATTCCCGAGGCGGCTCGCGTGGTTGCCCGCCGTGCGCGGGTTCCCGTGTCGCAAGCGGCTGCCCACTTGGACGCCATGGACCGTAAAGGGCTGGTGCTCCGCACTCAACATCCCCACGGTCCGCCTCGTTACATGGCACTCCAGTTCGTCGTGGGCTTCTGGGAGGCCCAAGTCAACCGGTTGAGCCGCGAGTTGGTCCAGGATGTGCTGGATTACGAACCGGCCGTGATTCAGCCCGACCATTGGCGCAAAGCGCCCCAGATGCGCACCATCCCCGTACAGCGGAGCCTCCAAGTGACCAACGAGGTGATGCCTTACGAACTGGCCGAGCAACTGGTGCGCGAGCACTCCAGTCTGGCAGTGGCGAACTGCGTCTGTCGGCAAGCCATGCGGACCGTGGGCCAAGGCTGCGACAAGCCCGAGGAGACGTGCCTGACCTTGGGAACCGCTGCGGATTATGTTGTGGACAGCGGTCGGGGCAGGAAGATCAGCTTGACCGAGACGCTGGAGATTCTGGATCTTGCCGACAAGACTGGGCTGGTGCTTCAGCCGGACAACGCGAAAGATCCGTTGTTTGTTTGCACCTGTTGCGGCTGTTGCTGTGGCGTCCTTCGTTCCTTCAAGCGGCATCCCCGGCCCGCCAGCATGGTATCGAGTCCGTTCGTGACTGGTCTGGACGACAGCGACTGCCATGGATGTGGCATCTGCACCAAGCGATGCCCGATGGACGCGATCGACGTTGTCAACAAGAAAGCGATCCTGAATCCGGATCGCTGCATCGGTTGCGGACTGTGCGTCACCACGTGTCCAGCACAGTGCCTGACGTTGGAACGCAAGCCGAGTTCGGAACAAGCGAAAGTCCCCAAGACCCACATCCGTTCGGCCCTGAAGGTGGCGCAAGCCCGAGGAAAACTCGGAATACCCGCATTGATCAAACTGCAACTCCAATCGAAACTCGACCGTCTACTGGCCCCCCGCACCATCGACCGCAGCCAGCCGGATGAAGATGTCGAGCAGCAACCTTAGGATCGCCAAAGAAATTGTCGTGGGATTTCGTTTAGTTGTACCCTGCGCGAACGGGGTCGGGAGTCGTTTTCGGGCAACGACCAACCAATGTGAAGTGGACCCCAGAAACTGGACCAAGGAGAGCCTTGACCTCAATTGCAAATGTGGCTAAAGTTGCAAATATCCGAATTCCAATGGCAAGAGTATTATGAATCGTAATCAGTTAGCGAAGTACGAAGCGAGGGCTCGAGTGATCAAGGCGATGGCCCATCCGGCTCGTTTGATCATCCTGGACGAACTGGCCGAACGCGGGGAACGCTGCGTTTGTGAACTCACGGAATTGGTAGGAACGGACATGTCTACCGTTTCTCGGCACTTGAGCCAGTTGAAGAATGCCGGTTTGGTCGCTGACGAGAAACGCGGCACGATGGTGTTTTACCGTCTGCGGGTCAAGTGCCTGACGAGTTTCTTTTCATGCGTGGAAGCCGTACTTGAACAAAACGCGGCCCAACATCGCGAGTTGGTGGCGCTGGAGATGGCCTAGCCCGAATTTCTCATCAGCCGGCTAGCGCGAGGCCCCCAGATTCGTCATAACTTGTTTTGCGACAACCAGTTACCCCTGATCGCCCTTTGCGTAGGAAAGCAAGATCCGGAAGGTCAGCAGAGCCGCCGCCCCGACGACCGTGGCAAGCCGCTGGTCGGCAAAAGTACGCTCAATCGGCTCGAGTTGTCCAAGGTCGGAGCCAATCACGATTCGACTTATTGTAGAATCGTCGCCGATCTCGACAGCGTGGCCGATTTGCTGGTCGCTTTGTTTCTCGACGTGCATGACTCGCCGCTCGCGGAAATCACGCTCGACATCGACCCGACCAACCTGGAAACGTTCGGCCAACAACTGGGGCGCCATTTCCAGAAACATTACGACGGCTATTGCTATCTGCCGCCGGAAAAGTTACCGATAATCCGGGTTAAGGCCGATTCTTGGGCTTGGGGACTTTGCCCAAGCCTTTCCGTTTGCGACGGCGACCGCGACCTTGCGGGCGGGAAGATTCGACTTGGACATCGCTGATCTTTTCCCCGATCGAATCCTGCATTTGCATGATCCGATCGCGCAAGGCGGCAGCTCGTTCGAATTCCAGCGCTTCGGCAGCCGCCAGCATCTCGGCCTGCAGTTCGTTGATGTATTCCTGCGTCACGTAATCGGCCTCGTCGGCGCGTCCCACCGCGGCATTGGCCTCGCGGTGGGCGGCAACCTGCTCTTCGATGCCCGCTCGGATGTTCTTTCGGATCGTCTCGGGCGTGATCCCGTGCTTGAAATTGTACTGCTGCTGCAGATGGCGCCGGCGACGAGTTTCCTCGACGGCTTGTTTCATGGCGTCCGTGACTCTGTCGCCGTACAAGATTACCCGGGCATTGACGTTGCGTGCGGCACGGCCAATCGTCTGGATCAGCGAAGTCTCGCTGCGCAAGAAACCCTCCTTGTCGGCATCCAGGATGGCCACCAGCGATACTTCGGGCAGATCAAGGCCTTCGCGCAGCAGATTGACGCCCACCAACGCGTCGAAGCGGCCCTCGCGCAGCTCCCGCAGCAATTCGACTCGCTCAAACGCATTCAATTCGCTGTGCAACCACTTGCAGCGGATGCTCTGTTCGCTGAGGTATCCGGAAAGATCCTCGGCCAAACGCTTGGTCAAGACGGTGACCAGCACGCGCTCTCCGACATCCCTCCGCTGCCGGATCTGCTGCAGCAGATGGGCAACCTGGCCACGAGCGGGAACGATTTCCAGTTCCGGGTCCAACAGGCCGGTGGGCCGAATGATTTGCTCGACCACCTCGCCTTCGGTCTGCTGCAACTCGTAGGTTCCTGGTGTCGCTGACACAAAGACGGCCTGACCGACCATCTGCTCCCATTCCTCGAACGTCATCGGCCGGTTGTCCAGCGCGCTGGGCAGCCTGAACCCATGGTCGACCAGCGTCCGCTTGCGGTTGCGGTCTCCCGAGTACATGGCGCCGATCTGCGGGATGGTAACGTGCGATTCGTCGACAAACAGCAGGAAATCCCGGGGGAAGTAATCGTACAACGTCTCGGGCCGCTCGCCCGCTTTGCGGCCGGACAGCGGTCGGCTGTAGTTTTCGATTCCCGGACAATGGCCCACTTCCTGGAGCATTTCCAAGTCGAATCGCGTCCGCGCGTTCAACCGCTGGGCTTCCAGCAGCTTCCCCTCATCACGATAACGCTGCAACTGCTGCTCCAGTTCCTCTTTGATCGAATCGACGGCCGCCGCGATCCGGTCTTCGGGCATCACGAAATGCTTGGCCGGATAGACGTACAATTCGTTCTGTTCGGCCAGCGTTTCGCCGCTGGTCGGGTCGATAAACGACAATTGGTCGACTTCGTCGCCCCAGAACTCGATGCGGAACGCGTATTCTTCGTAGGACGGCCAGATCTCGACGCAATCGCCTCGGACGCGAAACTTGCCTCGCTCGAAACCCACGTCGTTACGGTCGTACTGGATATCGACCAACTTGCGAAGCATCTCGTCACGATCGATTTCCTGACCGCGCCGCAGTCCGACCATCATTTCGCGATAGTCGGCGGGCGAACCCAACCCGTAGATACTGGAGACACTGGCCACCACGATCACATCGCGGCGGCTGACCAAAGCGCTGGTGGCGGCCAATCGCAGCCGGTCGATCTCGTCGTTGATCGACGCATCTTTTTCGATATAAATGTCCCGTTGCGGGATATAGGCTTCCGGCTGGTAGTAGTCGTAGTAGCTGACGAAGTAGTTCACCGAATTGCGGGGAAAAAACGCGCGGAATTCCGAGTACAACTGGGCGGCCAAGGTCTTGTTGTGCGAGATCACCAACGTCGGTTGTTGCAATTGCTGGATCACATTGGCCATGGTGAACGTCTTGCCCGAACCGGTGACGCCCATCAAGACCTGTCGTTGCCGTCCGCGGCGGAATCCATCAACCAGGGCGTGGATCGCCTTGGGTTGATCGCCAGCGGGTTGAAAAGGCGCTTCAAGCTGGAATTCCACCCGCAGAATCTCCATTTTCCCGAAAACCGCCTACTCAAGTTCCCTCAGACGTAGATTTTTCCGCCCGGCGGGACGACACGAGGTTGAGCGGTGGTGACGTGACGCACGTTCAAAGCCCATTCTTCGACGTCCTGCTCGATCGGGGGCCAAGTGTTGTAGTGAGCTGGGGCGACCATCATGGGCGCAAGCAGCTCGATGGCTCGCAACGATTCCACGGGCCCCATCGTAAATAGATCGCCGATGGGCAGGACAGCCAGGTCGAGCCGCGGTTTGCCGATCAACACCATGTCCTCGAACAACGCCGTATCGCACGCGAAATAGATTCTCTTGCGGTCGATCGTCAGTACAAATCCGGCAGGATTGCCTCCGTAAGTGCCGTCGGGCAGCACCGAACTATGATAGGCGATCGTCATGGTCACTTGTCCGAAGGGTAATGGGACACTGCCGCCAATGTTCATCCCCAGCGTGTTTTCCACGCCTTGCTGGCTCAGCCATTGAGCGATCTCGAAGATGGCGATCACCTGAGCCCCAGTGCGTTTGGCGATGGGCACCGCGTCCGCGATATGGTCGAAGTGCCCGTGCGAGATCAGTATGTAGTCGGCTTCGACGTCCGCCGCTTTGACGGGAGACGCAGGGTTGTCATCCAGAAACGGATCAAGCAAGATCTTCGTGTCGTCGGTTTCGATCAGCCAGGTCCCGTGTCCCAGCCAGGTCAGTACTGCAGTCATCGCAAGATTCTCCTTTCCATGCAATCCGCAGAATATAACAGACTTAACGAAATTCGTACAGAAAGCGAGCAGCAAAATCCGGCGCGTCTTTTCCGGTGAACGTGCCGGGTCGATCGGAACTGATTTCGCCAAGGGCTAACCGCTGTTCCACCGCCACGGCGAGCATCGCCATCTGCATCCATTGTCCCAAGGTGTGTTCGTTCAAACAAGCCAAGCGAAACACGCCAGTCGGATGCCCATTTTGGCGGCTACGGCCGAGGATCTCGCCGATCGCTTGAGTCGTCAGGTCCGGCTGACGGAGACCCGCTAACGTATTGAGACCGTCGAGGTCCGATTCGAAGGAGCTGACCATCAACGGATCACAGCGGCATTGCGTGACGGTCACCTCCGTCCACAAGATGTCTTCTGCCGGGACCGCGGGTAGCGCCGCCTGAAGCGCGGCCGACGCCTCGCACCGGCCATCCCCAGCGGCTTGACGGGCGTTTGCCGCAAGCCACATTTGCCGCCGCCACATTTGAGCGTACCAGCCAACTGTGGCGTGAAGAGCCGTTGACCAGACCCGCATCCCACATGCGTGGGCTGGCCGCATGGATCGCCACAAATGATTGACACCCACTAAGTCCAGTGCCGCATTGGCACCCACAGGAGCGGTCCGAAAGTGGTCGTTTGCCGTCGATGCCCCTTCCAATAATCGCACAACGTCCATACCCGTGATCGCAGCGGGCAACAAACCGGCTGCAGAAAACGCGCGAAAATCTGCGTCCAGATTGCCCGGCACCCTCATTGGATGATGGCAGCCGGTCGCCCGATCCAAAGTTCCTCCACGATGGCCTGCCGTCATCACGCGGACGACCAGTTCCGCCAGATTCGTCGAGTCGTCTCGGCAAAAGGATCGAAGAGCTTGGAGCAGATGTCGGCCAACCAATTGAGTGGGCAGATCGGTGGCTGGGGTATCCACCAGCAGCAACGCCCATCGATCGCCCAACCGGTTGGGCGATCGCCCCTCGGTCAGCAGCGTGATCAATCCTGTGACCGCATCGTTATCCAAATCACCACCCGCCAGCAGCATCCGAGGGCGACCACCGCGTTGGCTTCGCGTCAGCTCGTTGAAGAACGGCTCGCAGCAGGCGTCCAGCAGGGCGCGGATGCTGCTGAGAACACCCTGACTGCCCACGACAACGATGCGGTCGACGCGGTCACGAATCCTGCGGGCTGTTCGAAGTATGCGGCCGAGGTCGCTTTGCTGACGATGCTCGACGTAATCATCCAAGATTCGCTCGGGGAGTTCCCGGAAGGCGTAATCGCAGGCCGAAAGGCCAGGATCTGCCTCTGACGAATCCCCCGGTTCCATGGCGTCCCCCATGATATCCGCACGAATCGCATGCAGCCGTTCGGCCATGGCGGTCAACTGCGTTGCGGACAGGGCGGAGCCAGGCAGGAAGACCCCGGCCAGATCGTAGGTTATCCGATCACCCTTTGCCATGGCTCGTTACCTGGACTCGTTCATGATGCACCCTGGGATTCGATTTTAGCCAGGCAGGTGTGGGACGCAACGGA
>SKKK01000187.1 GCA_007121535.1 Planctomycetaceae bacterium
GCATCCTATCTCGAATACGCCTTTGTCACGATGGACGCCTTTGTCCTGAGCGTCTTGTTCTACGTCACCGAAGGAGAACTCGGCCCGCTGGTGATCGGTTTTCCCTTCGTCGTGGTCGCATCGGGGATGTTCTTCAGCGTGCGCGTCGTGGTCTGGTGTACGTGGTGCGCCTGCGCCGCGTACACCATCCTGTTGTGGATGCATCCGGACGAGCCGACCGAACCGCTGTATTCGACGATTTTCGTCTTCATCCTGGCGCTGATCGGCCTGATCACCGCTTTTCAGGTCCATCGCGTCCGCGTACTGAGCCGGTTCTACGAGAAGCGATAGTTCTGCCTGCGTTCAAGCTGAACTCCCAGTCCTTGCTCAACAGATCATCCGTCCACCGCGCCGCAGATGAGCATCCACGAGACGCCAAAGCGATCCGCGACCATGCCGAACCTCCGGGCAAAAAACGTCGCCGCCAGCGGCATCTGCACCTGCCCGCCGTCGGCAAGCTCGGCGAACAGCCGGTCGACGGTGGACTCATCGGCCACCGCCAAGCTGAGTGAAAAACCCTGGAACGAGGGTTGACCGCCGCACAACCCGTCCGAGGCCATGATCACCGTCTGGCCGATTCGGAACTCGGCGTGCATGACCTTGTTCTCCGACCCCTGCGGATTATTCTCCGAAGCCGAAGGCTCAGGGCTGTCCTTGAAACGCATCAGTTGTCCGACCAGCTCGGCGCCCAGCACCTTGCGATAGAATTCCAGTGCCTCTTCGCAACGGCCGTCAAAAAACAGGTAAGGTTGAACGTCCATCGACTCTCTCCATTGGTAGATTACTATACCGTCCGGTCCCGCTTACGACCAACTCACATGGACGGTCACCGGATTCATGCGGCAAGCCCTGGCAGCATTCGATTCCGTCAACGACCTTGGAAACGGATCTGGCCCCGGACCTCGCCCGGCGGGAACTGAACGGTGTGGACGTTGACGTAGGTCTCGCCGAGCGCCATCCGCACGAGTAGCTCTTCGAGCGGCTCCTCCTCGCCCGCAAGGGGGCCAACCACATCCCCTGCTGTGATGAACCCTTCCGCCAGCACGCCGTTGAAGCGACCGGGTATTAACTCGGCGGGCGGTCCCTCGGGATAAAGCCAAACGACCACAGGACCGTTTGCGCCCGCGGGCGCGAGGTGAATGTGCGCTTGCGTGACGTTTTCGATGTTCGCCACGATCAGCTTGTAGTACAACTCGCTGCCATCCTTACTCAATTGAAAGATCGCCTGGCCTTGCGCCCGCGTCTGTACTGGTGGGACTGCTTCGCGGCCCGACAGATGGGCTCGGAAATTCAACGGTTGGTTGTCGGCGCCGCCTTGCGCGCGGTGCTTGAGTTGATCAAACCGCTGTTGCAGGGACCGGTCATCGTGTTCGGAATTCTCCGGTCTTAGACAACAGTTCCAGTTTGGGAAAAAAAGAAACGAAGAACCTCACTCAAACCGTGTATTTGAGGTAGAGCATCTGCGTTTTCTTTGCACTCTAATGCAGGGAACGTATGTACCTGTGAGCAGCACTTTTCCCAACTCGCACACCAATCTTTCCGTCGTTCCGGACATGCCAAGTGCCTTCCGCGAGGCATACGATGGGGTATCATGCACATGATCAAGGTGGTTGCATACGAGCCCGGATGAAAACCGTCCAGGTTTCGTGTAACTTGCGATTCGGCCAGAACGGACGCGGCCGTCACGTCGTCTATGCAATGGAGACCGGGACGTTGCCAGCGGGCTGGCTGATGACCGTTTCCAGATACTTCGGTTGCGACGGCACTTCCAGGTTGAGTTGCTTTTTAAGCCGTTTTGAGGAGTTCGATCATGGTTTGGACGATCCGCGGATGTTGCTTGGTTATGCTGGCGGCTTCGGTCGCCGTCACGCAATTCGGATTCTCGGACGAACCGGCCGAAGAGGGGGCGGCACGGAGCCAGACTCTAAGCGACGATGGCCGGATCGGCCGGGTGGTCGACTTGCAGGGGATTGTCGCGGTCAGGCCGGCGATGGCCATGCGGTTCACGCCTGTTTGCGAGCCGGTCGTGCTGAAGCCCGGCGACTGGCTCCGCACCGACCCGCGAGGCGCCAACGCCGTCGCCCTGCGGCTGGTCGGCGGCGCGCATCTGACACTCGGCCCCGGCACGGTGGTGGAACTGTCCGGCGTGCGGGAAGTACGTCTATCGGCCGGCGAGGTCCAGGTGGCCGCTGACGCGGCGACGCCGGTAACGGTGGTCGGGCCGGATCACCACAAGATCGAGGTCCGGTCCACGGAGATCTACCGCGTGCAGGACGGGCGACTTGTGCACGTCGAGGCGAAGCCGGTATGGCTGCAGGGCTTCGAGGGCACGTTGGCTACCGAGTCGATCGGGTCGCTGGTGGTGAACGTCGAAGGGCGCAACGTCCCGCTGACCGTCGGGTACCACAAAGTCACCGTCGATATCCGCGATCAGATCGCGCGGACGGTCATCGAGCAGTCGTTCGTCAACCGGACGCGCGGCCGGCTGGAGGGTGTCTTTTATTTTCCGCTGCCGCAGGATGCTTCGATCTCCGGCTTCGGCATGTGGATCGGCAACGAATTGGTCGAGGCGGACATCGTGGAGAAACAGCGTGCCCGGGAGATCTACGAAACGATCCTCCGCGAGCGGCGCGATCCGGGACTGCTGGAATGGTCCGGCGGCAACCTGTTCAAGGCCCGGGTATTCCCGATCGAACCGCTCTCCGAGAAACGGGTGAAGATCACGTATACCCAGGTCTTGCCGTTGCGCGGCCGCAGCTACCGCTACACGTATCCGCTGCAAAGCGAGTTGCTGAAGCAACATCCGCTGCGTGAACTCGCGATCGATGTGAGGATCCACTCGGTCCTGCCGCTGGCGTCCGTGCGCTGCCCGACGCACCTGGCACGGATCGATCGGACGGCCCATTCCGGCCGCGTCGAGTTCACGGCTCAGGAGTTCACGCCCGAGCGCGATTTCGAGGTTGTGGTGGACGTGGACGCTCGCCGGTCGGAAGTGGTCGCGATCCCGCATCGCCGCGGCGAGGACGGTTATTTCATGCTGATGCTGCTACCGCCGGGCGGCGACGGCGACTGGCAGCGCGAAACGCTGCCCGACGGTCAGGCCCTGGAGCTGCTGATCCTGGCCGACACGTCGGCATCGCTGGACCCCGGCGCGCGGCGGGCGCAGGCAGACTTCGTCGCCGCCCTGCTCGGTGGGTTGACCACCAAGGACCGCTTCAACCTGGCGGGGTTCGACGTGGACTGCGATTGGGTTTTCGACGATTTCGTGGGCGCCGACGAGAAGCACGTCGCTGCTGCGCGGGCGTTTCTCGACGACCGCCACTCGCTCGGCTGGACCGATCTGGATCGGGCGGTCGAATCGGCGCTGCGCCGCGCCGGCCCACAAACGCACGTGATCTACGTCGGCGACGGCATCCCGGTCACCGCCGATTCCGATCCCGTGACCGCCGCGCAGCGACTGCGGCGTTCATACGACGCGTCGGGCAGCGAAGCGGCCTTCCACGCGGTCTCGGTCGGCAGCCGATACGAATCGGTGGTGCTCAGGGCGATGGCATCGCTTGGCGGCGGTTCGATGCGGCAGATCACCGGCGAGCAGGGCCCGGCCAAGGTCGCCTTGGAGACGCTCGCCGAGATCATCCGTCCGGCGGTGCGGGACTTGATGGTGGAGTTTCGCGGCCTGCGCACGGCGCGGGTGTACCCGGACCAACTGCCCAACCTGGCGCCGGGCACTCAGCACATCCTGCTGGGCCGCTATCTGCCCGAAGGCACCGACCAGCAAGGCGAGGTGGTCGTGACGGGCGTCGAGCAGGGCCGGCCGGTGCGTTTCCATGCCCCCATCGCACTGGCTGATGCCGAATCGGGCAACTCGTTCATCCCGCGACTCTGGGCCCGGATGCACCTGGACTACCTGTTGCAGCAGGGCCCGTCCGAGCCGATCCGGCAGGAGATCATCGCGCTGAGCGAGGAGTACCACATCATCACGCCCTACACGTCGCTGTTGGTATTGGAAACCGATGCCGACCGCGAGCGGTTCGGAGTCCAGCGGCGGTTCCTGATGCGCGACGGCGAGAAGTTTTTTGCCGAGGGGCGCGATGCGGCGGATTACGAACTGGTTCAGCAGCAGATGCGCCGTGCAGGCAACTGGCGGCTAGGGCTACGGCGGATGGTGCTGCTGGAGTTGGCCGGCTTGGCGCGCGAGCCCGCGCTGGCCGGCATCGAGCAGCATGGCGGGCGGGGCTATGGCCAAGCGTACGGCGGTATGGGCGGTATGGGCGGCTTCGGAGGTGACGGCTTCGCGGGCGGGTCCTGGCGAGGGAGCGCGGCAAGGCCGATGTCGGGGCCGCTGGCCGAGTTCCTGCCTCGAAGCCGCCTGCGAGGCTTGGAGGAACCAGCGGAACCGGGCGATGCCAGCCTGAGACTTGACGGAGCGAGCATCGACGACGTGTCCGGCCCGGACGATTTCTCCTACGCCGTCGATTCCGAGTTGGGCGAGTCGCTCGCGATGGACATCGCCGTTTCTGGCGAGGGCTACGATTGGGATGCGGACGAGATCTTCGAAGCCGAGGCTCTGTGGTCGGAGTCGCCGGCGGCCTCGGAACGGTTCGCCCGAACCCTGTCGTCAATCGCCCCGCAGCGGTTGTCGAGCGAAAGCGACCGCCGTCGCCTTTCGATGCCGATGAATCGCTTATCGGGACTGGCACCGGTCGGCGCACGCGGGGAGTTCGGCCGATTTGGGTACGATGCCTACTACGTCGATCCCTCTCAGTACATCCGTTGGTTCGACGCACTCTTCCCGCACCTGGCGGATGCGCCGCTCGAGCCGCCGGCCGACGAGACGCCTCACCCGTGGCCGGCCGAAGCTCGCAACCTGGCTCGGAGCCTGCTGCGGACCGAGGCGTTTCAGACGATGCCAGGCGGGTTGTACGTCGAGCGCCGTAGCGAAAACTTCGAACCGCGTTCGGCGGAGCCGATCGGTCTTTACGACACGCTTTCTCTGGTCGCACCCGACGCCTGGGTCATCCGCTCGTCCGGCGGAAGCTCCGGCGGGGCTGCGCAAACGATGGTTCAATGGTGCGATCGGCAGCAGCGAGGGGTATTCGGACTCGGGTTTCGGTTGGGCCGGGTGCGCGATTCGTCACCGGCGGATCGGGCCAAGCCACCGCTGGAACTGAGCGGACCGCTGTTCACACCGTTGGACCAGAGTTACCGCCAGTACGACGTCGAACTGCGGCAGCCGACTGCCGCCCGAACGCTGCTGGTGCTCACCACCCCTGGCAACCCGGATCACCAAATCCGATTCCTGATCGACACCGACCGGCACGTCGTTCTGGCGATGGAAGTCCGCCAGGGCGGCAAGCTCGCCAGCCTGACGAAGTTCGATGATTTTGTGGAGGTCCTCGATGCCTGGTGGGCAACGCGCATCGAAACGACGGATTCGCAAGGCCGGCGCACTGCGCTGGTCAGGCAGACGTTCCAGCCGCTGTCGGCCGAGGCGATCGCCGAACGCATGGCCGACGAACTCGCCGCGTGCGACGACGTCCAGCTTGTCCGCGAGCCGCTGCCGATCGTCGCGCGGGCGAAACAGGCGATCGCCGACGGCAAGGCCGAATACAGCGACCGCTTGGCGATGGTGCTGCACTTCGCCCGGAGCCAGCAGTGGACGCGCGTCATCGAGCATCTGGACGCTGCCGAGAAGGTGGCTGGGGACCGGCCCGGGGGGCGGTTCGTGCGCGACGCGATCCTGCACGTCGGCCGCCGACACGAGGAGTTGAAAGCACGGATCGGGTCGGAGGCTGACGAGCTGGCAAGGCTGCACGCCGATCGCGCCGCCAACGGCGGGCCAAAAGACCGGCTGTTTCTTGCGGAATACCTGCTGGGGCAGGCGTCGGGCGTCCTGGAGGCCAACGAGATGCTCGCCCTGTTGGATGCCCTGAGGCCGGTGTACCACGACTCGCCGGACCATCTGCAGGCGATGAAGCGGTGGATGCAGCAACGGGTCAACCACCTTCGCCAGACCGGCCGAGCGGCGGAGGCGCTGGAACTGCGGCGGCAGTTGGCCGAGCAGTACCCGCGCGACTTCCGCGTCCAACAGAGCTATGCGCAAGCGCTGTTCAACGCGGGCGAACACGAATCGGGCTACGCATGGCTCGAACGGGTGCTCGCAAGCGACTTCGATTGGCTGCCGCATGAGGAGAACGCGCTGCGCGGCGCCTATGCGCAGCAACTGCGCAACGAGGGACGCTTCCCGGAGATGCTCGAGTTCCTGGAGGACTGGATCGCCGGCAACCCGGAGAACAGTGATCCCTACGCCCGGTATCTGAGCACGCTGGTCCGCGTCGACCGCGAGGAACGTGCCAACCGCCAGATCAAACGCTGGCTGGACGACGGACGGCAACCGGACCGAATTGCGCCCGACGTTGCGGCGCGGCTCCAGGCGGCGGTGAACCAGGCATTGGGCCGTGGCCACGAGCTGTACACCGATCGAATCGACGAGCGTTGGCACCAACCGCTGGCCGGGACGGCGCTGTTTCTGGCCGAGCATCCGACGCAGTCGCACGTCGCCGACTCGATCGTGGGAGACCGTCTATACCGGCAGACCGACGCCTGCCGCCGTGTGCGCGCGGAATCGCTCCGGCGGCTGGAAGACGGGATCGGCGATCTTCCGCCACCGGTCGTGCGGCGCTATGTCGACTGACTAATGCCGGACGATCCGGCGGTCGAAGCGGATCAGTGGCGGAAACTGGCGGCGGCGCTGCGTGCACGATGGCAGGCCGAGACCGACGCGAACCATCGCAACCAGCTTGGCCAGACGCTGGGCCGAATCCTGGCCGACCGGTTGACGACTGAAGAGCACCTGGACTTCCTGCGCGTGCAACTGGCCAGCGGGCCAACGGACCACGCTGCCACCTACGCCCGGCAGTTGTTCGACGCCCTGCTCGCCCAGCCATGGCAGCAGGAGCACGAGGACGAGGCGCTGGCCCTGCTGGACCGGCTGGCCGAGGCCGAGCATCCGGCCGATGCGGCCGAGCGGCTGTCGCGGCAGGTGGCCTACCTGTACCGCTTGACCGACGCGATGCTCGAGGCCCGCTTCAACAGCGCTGTGGCCACTATCGGAGAACCCCAGAACCTGTCGCGCACCGAGCTGCGCGAGCAAAGGCGGGCGTCGTTCCGGCAGGCCGCCGACGGCTTGGCCGCGCGGCTGCGAAAGGAGATGGATGCCCGCGAGGGTCCGTTCGTCCAGTGGCTGAACATCGAACGGATCTATCTGGAAGTGCAACGGGCCGATTCCGCAGTACCGGTGGCCGGTGATCCGGAGCAGGCAAAGCAGCGGGCCGAGACGTTCCTCCGGCTGGCCGACGACTGCTGGGAGATACTCGGCCCGAGTCCGCCACGATTGGATACCGCTGACGCGTCGGACGTAACCGAGCAACTCGAAACGGCGCTGAAAACGCGCTGCCTGGCGACGCTGGCCAACCTGGCCGCACGCCGCAGCGCCGACGCGGCGTTGATCGAACGGCTGCTGGAATACCTGGACCGAGGGATCGCCGCCGAGCCTCAAGCGGAAGCGTGGAAGCGGCTGAAGTATCAGTTGCTCGTCGCACTGGACCGCCCGGGGGAGTTGGAAGCGGCACTGCTCGACTGGATCCGGCCGGAGGAAGCGGTAAATCACTGGCGGCTGGTGCTCGGGTACCTTCTGGCCGAACAGGGCAAGATCCCGCCGGCGATCGCCCAGTTCGAGGCGATTCGAGCGGATGACGAGTTGGGACCGGCCGAGTACCGGGCGCTGGCCGGCTGGTACCTGGCCGCCGATCGGCGCGAGCAGCACGAGCGCGCGCTGATCGACGTCTACATGACGGCCGAGGAATGGGAACTCAGAAGTCTGTTGTCGCGCCACTTGTCGCCCTGGCAGCGGTTCGACGGCGCGCTGCCCGCGGAGTTGAGCGCCGAGGTGCTGAGGATTTTTGCTGTGCTGTTCGACAAGTCGGGCAGCCCCCAGAATCACCTTCGGCAGGTGCGCGAGTTCTACCGCGCCACGCGCGACTTCCGGCTGCTGAGCGGCATGGCCGACGCCGTGATCGGGCACACCTCCGGAAAGATCTACCCGTTCCTCCAGGGAATGGACACGGTCTTGTCGGAGGTGCGCGACGAGGCGACGGTCGACACGATCGTCGAGCACCTGGCGGCGGTGCGGCGGCGAGCGACGACGGACGTCGACCGGCGCGCCCTGGACCTGCTGGAGACGATGATCGAGCGCCGGGCGGCCGAGCTTCAGAATCAGCCCGGACCACACGGCGAGCGGGCGCTGGCCGCACTTCAGCGCGCGATGCAGCACGCGTGGACGCCCGGCGAACCGCGTTTGGTGGCCGACCTGCTGGCCGGCCTCGGCACCATCGCCTACCCGCCGCTGGCCGCCGAACAGATCCGCCAACTCCAACGGCTGCACCGCGGCGCCCAGCACGGCTCGGCCGACCGGCTGCACGTCGCTCATGGCCTGGGGCGGATCTACTGGGGCTACGATCGTCGCAACGACGCCCTGGCGCTGCTGGACGCCGCGCTGGCCGAATATGAACGAGCCAACGACGGCGTGCTGCCCGCGCTGGCCAACGACGCACTGGGAACCCTGATCGGTTATCTGGAACAGCAAGGGCACTACGCAGCGGGTGAAAGCCGGCTGCAGCAGCAGCTCGAAAGCCCCGCGACACTCCAGCAATCCTACTGGCTCACGCAACGGCTGTACCAACTGTACGAAAATGCCATCCGCAACGGCGCGGCGCTGTCGCTCGGCGCCGGCCAGACGCTCTATCAAAACGTCGAGCGAACGGTTCGCGGCGACCTGGAGACCGGCGACCACAACCACCGCTATCAGCTCATCAGCCGCCTGTGCGGCATCTACCGCGCCGCCAGCGCCAAGAAGCTCTCGGGCGTCGAGGACGATCTGAAGGATTTTGCCTTCGAGCAGCTTCCCCGCCTGCTCCCGCGACAGACCACCCATTACCAGTCGATCGTCAGCACGATGAGCGATACCCTGCGCCACGTGGTCGACGTGCGCACCGGACTGGCTTTTCTGGTCGAACGCATCGAGCAGGAGCCGGCGTGGTTCCGTCTGAACAACCAGGACGGCTGGAACCGGTTCGGCGGGACGATCGCCCACTGGCGTACACAAGTGAAGGATCTGGGCGAACTGGAACCGCGACTGCTGACGATCGTGCTTGCCGAACTGCGGCGCGACCTGGAGACCGGTCGCTCGCGGAGCCGGACCATCTACCATCGCCACCACGGTTACTTCTGGTCGGAAAAGACAGATGACTTTGCCAACACTGCCGACGGCGTGGCGGATGACCGCAAGGATTCGGGCGCTACGGTGGCCTATGTGGCCGAGTACCTGTACCGTGGCTTGGACCGCCACGAGCGAGCGATCGAAGTGATGCTATCGGCCCACCAGCGCGGCGTGCTCGACGAGTCCGGCACGGCCCGACTGATCGAATACCTCCAGTGGCAGGACCGCCACGCGGAATCGATCCCGATCCTGCTGCCGCTGGTCGAGACGCGCCCGGAGAACCTGGACTATCGCGTCAAGCTGATGCGGGCGTATTTCCGCACGCAGCAGCCGGAGAAGCTGCGGGACACGTGGCAAGCCGCCCACGAATTCTTCCACGCCGGTGACCGCTGGACCGAGGCGGCGATGGTTCAATTGGGCTGGGGATGCCTGGAGACGCAGTTGTACGAGCCGTCCGTCGAGTACTTTCGGGAAGCGATCGCTCATCACCAGCGGACGCGGCCGGACCGCGGCATCGGCGGGGGGACCTTGTCGCACTATTACGAGGGACTCGCCCAGGCCTACTCCGGGCTCGGCAAGATCGCCGAGGCGGTCGACGCCGCCTGTGGCGCGATCGTCAGTTGGGGCCCCCGGCACGACCAACGCGCTCAAGCCCTGGACAATCTCAAGTGGGTGCTCCGCCAGCAGTGGGACCACTTTGCGCCCTTCGACCCTTTTGGTGCCCCCTCGGAAGTGGAAACAGGCCGTCAATTCCGGACGGACGAACTGGACGCCTTTGCCATCAAACTCGACCGTCAAGCCGAGCAGACCGGTCAGGAGAACCCCATCGTCCGCAAGGCACTCGGCCAGATCTACATGGAATCCGAGCAGTTCGCCAAAGCGATTGCCCAGTTGGAGATCGCCACCGCCGTGCAGCCGAACGACCGCCAGACGCTCGAAGCCTTGGTCGAGTGCTACGATCGGCAGCAGGATGCGGCGGGAGCCATCGACCGGATCTTCCGGTTGCTGGAGCTGGCGCCCCGCGAGATAGCATTGTACAAACAGCTCGGCCAACGTCTCAGCGAACGTGGTGACGCGGTGCAGGCCGAGCGGGCGTACACGTCGATCGTCGAGGCCCTACCGGAGGAGGCGGAAAGCCACCTGATGCTGGCCGAGGTACGTCAAACGCAAGACCGCTGGGCCGAGGCAGTACCTCATTGGCGCCGCGCGGCCGAGCTGCGCGCGCTGGAGCCGCAGGGCCTGCTCGGCCTGGCCGCCGCCCTGATCCATCTGCAACGCCGGGACGAAGCCGCCGAAGCCCTGCGCCAACTCGACGCGCAAAGCTGGCCCACCCGCTTCGGCGACATCCGCCGCCAAACCCGACCCCTCTGGCAGCAACTCGACCAACCCCGCCCAAAGGCCGACAGGTGATACCCATGCAATGCACGAAAGATGAGTTCCAATCCCGTCAGTATTAGACACGCATGACCTGCGCCTCGTAGGCTGCCAATGCTGCTGCGGCCAGGCGAGCCGCGGAGTCAAGCTGGGGCCTGCCAGCCCAGCTACTTCAGGCTTAAAAGCTTGCTCTGGAGAAAGACAACCTGATCCAGTCACCGAAATCGGATTCAGCACCTCCCATTGCAGTTCACTCTTGCTTCTATTGCTTTCGCAAACCGGTACAAATACGGGTGTCCGAAACTTCCGAAATTTTCGGAACGGCAGCTTGACGAGGCCAAACTGTGACGGTCCAAGAAAGCTCCCGAATACAGCCACTCACCTCTGCTAGTCACAACTCGACATCACCGCCTTAGGATCAAGGGAAAAATAACTTGGGGAATTGTGGATAACGCGTTGAAACGTGTATCATTGTATTTTGCTTTGAAGAAAGGAGTGGCGAAATGCAGGCATACGCGAGTGAAATCGAATGTCA
>SKKK01000259.1 GCA_007121535.1 Planctomycetaceae bacterium
CTGGCGTTGGACAAGCCGATGCTGCATCTGCATACGCAGTTCAACCGCGATCTGCCATGGGCGACCATCGACATGGACTTCATGAACCTGAACCAAGCGGCTCACGGAGACCGCGAGTTCGGCTTTATCTGCACGCGGCTGGGCAAGGCTCGCAAGGTGGTGGTAGGCCAGTGGCAGGAGGACGACGTTCGGGACCGTCTGGCGGCTTGGATGCGAGCGGCGATTGGAGCCCACGAACTGCGAAATCTGAAGGTCGCTCGGCTGGGCGACAACATGCGTCAGGTGGCCGTGACCGAAGGCGACAAAGTGGAAGCCCAAGTGCGGATGGGGATGGCGGTCAACGGATACGGCGTCGGGGAATTGGTCCAGCGCATCCAGCAGGTCAGCGATGCCGAAATCGATCGTCTGGTGGCGGAATACGACGAGACGTACGTGCCGGCGGAAGTGTTGAAAGCGGACGGCCAGCACCGCCAGTCCCTCCGCTATGCCGCGCGCGGGGAACTCGGGCTGCGTGCCTTTCTCGAAGAAGTGGACGCCGGTGCGTTCACCGACACCTTCGAGGATCTTTACGGGCTGGAGCAGTTGCCGGGCATCGCCATCCAGCGGCTGATGGCCGATGGCTATGGTTTCGGTGCGGAAGGAGACTGGAAGACGGCCGCTCTGGTACGTGCGATCAAGACGATGACCGCTGGCATGCCGGGTGGTACGTCGTTCATGGAGGATTACACCTACCACCTGCATCCCGACGGCCAACTCGTGCTGGGCGCTCACATGCTGGAGATCTGTCCCACGCTGGCTGCTGAAACACCCTTGTGCGAGATCCATCCGTTGGGCATTGGCGGCAAAGCCGATCCGGTACGTCTGGTCTTCACCGCCCCGCCAGGTCCCGCCGTGAACGTCGCCCTGATCGACCTGGGCGATCGCTTTCGCATGCTGGTCAACCAGGTGGATGCGGTCACTCCCGAGCAACCTCTGCCGAGATTGCCGGTGGCACGGGCGCTCTGGGCGCCACGTCCGGATCTGAAGACGGCAGCAGCAGCATGGATCTACGCCGGGGGACCGCACCACACGGTGTTCAGCCAAGCCGCGACCGCCGAACACATCGAGGATTTCGCCGAGATGCTGGGTATCGAATGTCTGTTCATCGACGAGCAAACAAGTTTGCGGAGCTTCAAGCAACAGCTTCGATAAAGATCAGCTAAGAAATAACTGTCGGTTTTTCACGTGAGCGGCAAGGCGCTAGCCTCCGGCTATTCGCCCTCGCCCCCCCTCCCCCGGAACCGGTGGCTAGCGCCATGCCGCTCACCGGTGGCTAGCGCCATGCCGCTCAGCTATTTCTTTGCCGATCCCAATTCGAATCGGGTCGAAATACTTTCGCAATGGAAAGACCAATGAAGAAACGAAACCAATCCTTCCAGGCTCTTGTCCTGCCGTCGCTTCCGGTCCTGCTCGCTGGCGTCCTTATGGTATCGCTTTGCGGAATAGCCGCATCGGGCGCATCCGAACAAGGCGTCCGGATGTTCCCGTTGACAGCCGTTCGTTTGGCAGACGGACCGTTCCTGGACGCGGTCGCCGCCAATCGAGCCTACCTGCTGGCGCACGATCCGGATCGTCTTCTTGCTCCGTTTCTGCGTGAAGCGGGGTTGAATCCCAAGGCCAAGCCGTATGGAAACTGGGAGAGTGGTGGATTGGACGGCCACACGGCCGGCCACTATCTATCGGCTTTGGCGTTCAAGATCGCGTCCGGCTCGGATACCGCAGACGGTCAAATGCGCAGACGGTTGGACGATATGCTGGACGAACTGACGCGTTGTCAACAGGCTCATGGCGACGGCTACATCGGCGGAGTTCCCGGAAGTCGCGATTTTTGGCGATCCGTCGCCGCCGGCGATGAACGTCCGGATGTCACCAACTTCGGAATCGGCGGTAAGTGGGTACCGTGGTACAACGTCCACAAGACGTTCGCCGGTCTGCGCGATGCCTACCTCGTCGCGGGCAGCGAACAGGCTCGCGAAATCCTGGTCCGCTTGGGCGACTGGTGTGTGGAGATCGTCTCCGGACTGAGCGACACAGAGATGCAGCGCATGCTGCGCGCGGAGTATGGCGGGATGAACGAAGTGATGGCGGATCTGTATGCCATCACCGCCGAAGAAAGGTATTTCCACGTCGCTCGCCGGTTCCATCATCAGTCAGTCCTCGATCCGTTGATCCGCCGTGAAGATCGACTCACCGGATTGCACGCCAACACGCAGATTCCGAAAGTCATCGGGTTGCAGCGCGTCGCCGCCCTGACGGGCGATGACCGCGCTCATGCCGGAGCCCGCTTCTTCTGGGAAACGGTGACGCGGCGGCGTTCGGTTGCCTTTGGCGGCAACAGCGTTTCCGAGCATTTCAACGATCCCCGCGACTTTCGCTCCGTGGTCGAGCATCGCGAGGGTCCGGAGACGTGCAATACGTACAACATGCTGCGTCTGACACAACAGCTTTTTGCCGCCGATGCGAACGCAGCCTATGCCGATTACTACGAGCGGGCGCTGTTCAATCACATTCTGGCCTCGATCCATCCGCACGAACCCGGTTACGTGTACTTCACGCCTCTGCGGCCCAATCATTATCGCGTCTATTCCCAGCCGGAGCGAGCCTTCTGGTGTTGTGTCGGCACGGGCATGGAGAACCCCGGCAAGTACGGAACGTTCATCTACGCCCGCGGGCAGGATGGGATCTACGTCAATCTCTTCCTGGCGTCGACGCTGACCGTCTCTAATGATTTCATTTTGCATCAGGAAACGGCGTTCCCCGACGAGCCTCGTACCCGCCTTCGCCTGGAGTTGACCAACCCGAAGACCTTCACGCTGTACGTGCGGCACCCCGGCTGGGCCGGTGCCGAGGGCATCTCGGTGCATGTCAACGGCAGCAAGGTCACCCTCGCTTCCGAGCCGTCATCCTATGTCCCGATCCACCGCGAGTGGCAAGACGGCGATACGGTGGAC
>SKKK01000347.1 GCA_007121535.1 Planctomycetaceae bacterium
CCGTCAGTTCTTCGAACGGGGCGTGATCGTGGGAGGCGGTTCGGACCACATGCAGAAGATCGGCCGCCGCCGTTCGATCAACACCTACGATCCGTTCCTCGGCATGTGGACCACGTTGGTCCGGCAGCCACGCTGGTCCGAGCAACCGCTGCATCCGGACCAGGCGATCAGCCGCGAGCAAGCGCTGCGCTTGTACACCAGTCAGGCGGCATACCTGACATTCGAAGAGGATGAGAAGGGCTCGCTGGAACCGGGCAAGCTGGCCGATTTCATCATTCTGGATCGCGACTACCTGACTTGTCCCATCGATGAGGTGAAGGACATCCAGGTGCTTGCCACCTGGTTGGGCGGCCGTCCCGTCTACGAGTCCAGCGAGATTCGGTCCGGCGAATGAGGTCGGGCCACAGCGGATCGGGAAATGGCCCCAGTCGGGTGTTTCGCCTCTGACCGACGTTCAGCTTTATCTATTTGTTGGAGTTTAACTCAGCCGAAGAAAGGGAAAACGATGAAGCCACCAGATCTCCTGCTCGTGCATCTGCCCGCGTTGCTTCTCTTGGCCCTCGGAATGCCGACGGCTGCCGTCCCGGTACATGCCTGTGCCGCCCGTGATTTGGAAACGGTGGGCGTCGGACGTAGCTTTTACGTCGATTCCGAAGCAGGGCAGGACGATCACGACGGCCGGGCGCCCGAACGGGCTTGGCGAAGTCTTGCGCGGGTCAATGCGGCCGAACTCGCCCCCGGAGACACCGTCCGTTTCCGCCGCGGCGGCCAGTGGCGTGGGTCCCTGATCCCGGTCAGCGGCCGCGAGGGAGCGCCCGTCACCTATACCGCTTACGGCGAGGGCCCGAAACCGCGACTGCTGGGCTCCGTCGCCCGCAACCGCTTGGAGGATTGGGTCCACATCCGCGACAACCTTTGGGCCACGCTACCTCAAGAGTTCCAACCCGGACCGGAGATTCTCGATCTGCGGACCAGCCGATGGACGCGTCATCAGGAAGCCGGGGCGCGAGTCGAACTGCAGCATGTCCAGGATCCGGCAGGGCTTCGATCAAGGCGCTGTCTGCGGATGGAAGAAATGGTCGCTGGATGAACTCGTTCGGCCCTACGATTACTACTACGATCCGGCCAACGGTCGCGTGTATCTGGTCAGCGAACAGTCGCCCCCGCTGCGACACTCGAGCATCGAACTGGCCCTGGCCCGCCATGTGGTCAACCAGGGCGGCAAGCAGCACTTGGTTTTCGACAGTCTGGCAATCATGTACGGAGCCGCACATGGTTTCGGCGGCGGCAACACCCGCCACATCGTGATCCGCAACTGCGATCTGGCTTATATCGGCGGAGCCCATCAGTTCACGCGCCCCGACGGCCGGCCCGTGCGGTATGGCAATGCCATCGAGTTCTGGAACGCCGCCCACGATCATCTGGTCGAGAACTGTCGCATCTGGGAAGTTTACGATGCTGCGCTGACCAACCAGGGCCGCGGTCCGGATTCCCGACAAATCAATATCACCTACCGCAATAACCTGATCTGGAACGCCGAGTATTCGTTCGAGTACTGGAATCGTCCCGAGGCTGCGGTGACGCGAAATATCCGCTTCGTCCACAATACGTGCATCGGTGCCGGGCGAGGCTGGGCTCACGAGCAACGCCCCGATCCCAACGGCAGCCATCTCATGTTCTACTCCAACACCGCCGAAACGTCCGGAATCCAGATCCGCGACAACATCTTCTACGATCATACGGATTGGGGCAGCCGATATACGGGCGGTTGGGATGTCCTGCCCGAACTGGACCACAACGTGTGGTACAGCAAACACGGAGTCATGGTCTATTGGTTCCACGACAAGCTCGCCAGCTTCGACCAATACCGTGAGACCACCGGCCTGGAAGCCCATTCCGTATTCACCGATCCCGCGTTTGTCGACCCGGGCAACGGCGATTACCGTGTGGCGTCGGACAGCCCGCGCCGCGCTCTGGTCCAGTTCCGGCTGTCGGATATCCAGCAGGATAGTCCCGCCGAATCGTTCTCGCTGATTCTCTGCCGCAATCTGGTGTTCACGTATTTTGACGATCCATTGCAGCAGCAGGTACTGGCTGCCCTTTCCGAGCGACTGCTGCCCGGTGGTTACCTGGTGATCGGAAAGCATGAATCGCTGCCGGCCAATGCGACGAGACTCGTTCCAGATCCTGCCCGGCTCGGGTTGTTCCGTCTTGGCTGATCGAAGCAGCCATCGATTCGTCACGATACCTTGCCGCCGGAACCGCTGGAGCACATTCGAGTCGTGTACGATGCAGGCCCATGAGGGCAACGACAACTGGCAGTCCGATTGAAATTGCCGTATCGGCTGGAATCTCGGTTGACGGGGCTGACGAATTCTTGTGAGCCATCATGGTTACTCCTTGTGATGCCCATTTGCAGGTTCCGCAGGCCGAACTGGATCGGCGTGAAGATCAGGTTGGCCATAGAATCGGACGGCTTTGCCGCTAGAATACGGGGGAACGACGGCGGGTCCACACACCCGAGCACGAACGATTAAGAAAGGAATGTGGACCTTGGTCAGCATCTACACCATACCGGAGAGCCCAAATGCCCCGCACCATCGCCATCGGAGACATCCACGGCTGTTCCACCGCCCTGGCCAAGCTGATCGAACTGATCGATCCACAGCCGGACGACGTGCTTGTGCCGCTTGGCGACTTCGTGGACCGTGGCATCGACAGCAAAGGGGTCATCGAACAACTGATTCTATTGGGCGATCGTTGCCGACTCGTACCGATCCTCGGCAATCACGAAGAAATGATGCTGGGAGCACGAGAGGGCTGGTCGGATCTCCGGTTCTGGATCAACTGCGGCGGGCTTGCCTGTTTAGATTCCTACGGCTCCACAGGACGGATCGATTTGATCCCTCGCAGCCACTTCACTTTCCTGGAATCGTGCCGGACGCACTTCGAGACCGACCGGCAGTTCTTCGTCCACGCCAACTACAAGCCGACTGTGCCGCTCGACCGCTTGGACATTCACACGTTGCGGTGGTTGTCGTTGCGGGATTACGTCCCGCCGTCCCCGCACTGCTCCGGCAAGATCGCCATCGTCGGCCACACGCCACAGCCCGAAGTCCTGGATCTGGGCTACTTGAAGTGCCTCGACACGAACTGCTGCCATGGCGGCAGGCTCACAGCGATGGACGTGGACAGCGGTCAGTTGTGGCAGGTGACCGAAAAAGGGATGGTGCGCGAATAGAAAAACGCTGGCTTTCCCCGGAGCAGGCGTCGAACCGGGTTTCGCCAGACTGTCGTATCCATTCCATCCAGGACATCGCAGGTCACCTTTGGCAACGGGGGCAGAAGTAGGTCGCTCGTTTTGATGGGGCCAGTCTGACCATCCGACATCACGCTGATGCAGGTCTTTCGAAAGGCCATCACCCATGTGTTGTATCCACACGGGCTGCGTGGAGATCCGGTAAGCACCCGGCCAAATATTTCTTGGTGGAGTCGGGCGAAAGGGGTCGGGAGTCGTTATCGGTCAAGCTCGTTTCCCCATGGTAAGTCGTCACCCGCAAGCGACTCCCGACCCCGTGGGTCCTGTGCGCCGAGCGGGATCCGATGCAGCCGTGAACTCCGGAGCGATGGCGCATGAATCTAGCTGGCCAACAGAATCGCCATGGCCGCCGCCAGGATGAAGATCACGATCCACTTCAAAATCTCACCGTGTACCGATTCGCTTCGAGAGATCAGCATGGTTCACCTCCTTTTCGCTGCCTGTCATTATACCATAACTCGATCCAGTTCTCTTATCAGTTTTGTGGTTTATGGGGCATTGGTTCGCGGCGCGTGGGTCGGATGGGACAGGTGGGACGGCTGGAGGTTTTCTGTGTCCCTTTTTCCTGATGCCCCCGAAGTCAGCCTGCGCACTACCCACCGCCCACCGCCCACCGCCCACTGCCCTAAATCCAAAGACCGTCGATTGGGCGGTAGAAGTTCGGTCGCGTGTGTCCTAGAATCAAGTCGCGCGGTGGTGGTTCGCCGTATGGGCGGTGGACTGGTTCGCTATCGTCTTGCAAAAGGAGAATTCGATGAAGAAGTTTGCAGTCGGCTTGATTGGCTTATTGCTTGTGCCAGCGGTGTTGCATGCTGAAAACTGGCCCAATTGGCGAGGTCCCCATTACAACGGGTCGACGACTCAACAGGACCTGCCGGTCCAGTTCAGTCAGACGGAAGACATCGCTTGGAGCGTGGATCTGCCGGGCGCGGCGGCGGCGACACCGATCGTGTGGGAAGACCGAGTCTTTTTGGCGGGTGTCGACGCGGAACGGGATGTGCTGTTAGCTTCGTGCTTCAGCCAAACCGATGGCAAGCTGTTGTGGCAACATGACATCGCCAAGGGCAGCCGGAAAGACTACCGCAGCAATTTCGCTTCGTCTTCCCCTGTCACGGACGGGCAGATTGTCGTCTTCTTCTACGGCAATGGTGATCTGGTTTGTTACGATCTGGACGGGCAGCAACAATGGGCTCGAAACATCCAAAGAGATTACGGCGGTTTCGCCTTTCTCTGGACATTCAGCAGCAGCCCCCTGTTGTTCGATGGCAAATTGTACATTCAGGTGCTGCAGCGAAACGTGCCGGTCGAAGGCCGCGGCCTGTTCGGGCGGCCGAACAGATCGTACCTATTGGCGATCGATCCGAAGACCGGTGAATCTTTGTGGCGGCATTTCCGTCCCAGCGAAGCGATCGCCGAATCGCTCGAGTCGTTCACTACCCCGATCCCGTTGATCCACAACGGCACGAAGCAAGTGCTGGTGGCCGGAGGTGATGACCTGACCAGCCACGATGCGGCAACCGGCGAGGAGTTGTGGCGATGGGGAACCTGGAATCCGGATCGCATCCCGCACTGGAGACTGGTCCCATCGCCCGTTGTTGGCGAAGGCGTCGTGTTGGCTTGTGCCCCAAAGCGAGACCCGATCTACGCGATTCGACTGAACGGATCGGGGCATCTGGACGACAGCGCGATCGCCTGGGTCAGCGAGCGTCGCAGTCAGGTTTCGTCCGACGTGCCCACGCCCGCTTTTTACGACGGCGACTTCTTCGTGCTCAGCGACGTGCGAACCGGGTTGTCTCGAGTCGAACCGCAGACGGGCGAGGTCAAATGGCAGGTCAATACACCGGGGCGAGCCAAGTACGAGGCCTCGCCGCTGGCGGCGGACGGCAAGATCTATCTGATCAACTTCGACGGTACCGTGGTGATTTACGACGCCAGCAACGGCGAGATGATCAACGAGATCTCGATGGATGCGCCTCGCGATGGCGAGATGGTCCGAGCTTCGATCGCCGCCGCGCACGGTCAACTGCTGATCCGGACCACGCGCAAGTTGTACTGTGTCGGCGCGGCTCGTTAGCATCCGGCCGTCTCGGAGACCTTGCATGGTCGAACAGGGCAACAAACCCCATCTGTTACAGTCCGATCCGGAGACGCTGAACGGCTGGCTGCAGCAGCGCGGCCAGCCAATGTTTCGCGCCCGACAGGTGAAGAAGTGGTTGTTCGAGAAACGTGTGACCGGTCTCCACGAGATGACCGATCTGCCGAGGAAGCTGCGAGACGAACTGGCCGCTGATTTCGATCTGTGGACCACTCAGGTGGTCCGTCACCAACAGGCGTCCGACGGCACGGAAAAACTGTTGCTGCGATTGGCCGATGGCGGGTGTATCGAGTGCGTGTTGCTGCGCGACGGCATCCGCCGGTCGATCTGCATCAGCAGCCAGGTCGGATGTGCGATGGGTTGTGTGTTTTGTGCCAGCGGCCTGGATGGCGTCGAGCGAAATCTGACCTCCGGCGAAATCCTGGAGCAGATGCTGCGATTGCAGCATCTGTTGGAACCGGACGAGCGGTTGAGTCACGTCGTGATGATGGGGATGGGGGAACCGTTGGCCAATTTGAATCCCGTGCTGGCCGCGCTGGAGCTGGCCAGCAGTTCGACGGGGTTGGGGATCAGCGCTCGACGGATCACCATCTCGACCGTCGGATTGCCGGAAGCCATGGATCGATTGACTCGAACGGCGCCACGCTATCATCTGGCCGTCTCGCTGCATGCACCCAACGACGCGTTGCGCGACCAATTGGTGCCGATCAACCGGCGCGTCGGCGTCCATCGTGTGATCGCGGCAGCCGACCGTTATTTCGAGGCGTCGGGCCGACGATTGACCTTCGAGTACGTGTTGTTGGCCGAGGTGAATGACCGGCCCGAACACGCGGAACAGCTTGCGTCGCTGCTTCGAGGCCGACCGGCCTTGTTGAACGTGATTCCTTACAACCCGGTACCCGGTTTGCCGTACCGCACGCCCTCGACCGCTGCGGTCCAACGGTTCCGTGAAGTTCTCGAAAGGGCCGGGATGGTGATCAAATTCCGGCAACGCAAAGGCGACCAGATCGCCGCCGCCTGCGGCCAACTCCGCCGCGTCACCCCCCGCGTGGAAACCGCAGGTTGAATTCCGCGCGGAATTCTGGGAAACTAAGAGTTGTTAAGGACCGGCAAGACAACATGCCTCGGATTTGGTTGGTATGCTGCGGGGTCGGGAGTCGTTTTCGGGCAAAGATCAACCACGTGGTAAGCGGCTTACCCGAAAACGACTCCCGACCCCCTTCCGCAGAACGTGACACTAATTCATGCGCCGGTCCTAATCCGAACGGCGAAAGAACGTGGAATAATTGCTCAGGAGTCAAGTCATGCGATGCTTTTGGACAGCCGTGTTGGTTTGGGGGTTCACCGCCGCTTTTGGTCCGGCAAATGAATCGTTGCCCACATTCCGAACCATACAGTTAAGCGACCAGTTCTACGCCGAAGGAGCCTACTATGCGGATTTCAACCGCGACGGGCATCTGGATATCGTTTCCGGCCCCTACTGGTACGAGGGCCCCGATTTCCAAGTTCGTCACGAAATCCGTCCGCCACAGGCATTTCAGCCCGAAGCCTATTCGGACAATTTCCTGACCTTTACGGCGGATTTCAACGGCAACGGCTGGCCTGACGTTTTCTACGTACCGTTCCCCGGCAAGGAGGGCTACTGGTACGAGAACCCGGCCGGACGTGACGCGCCCTGGCGGCGACACTTGGCGCTGCAGAGCGTCGAAAATGAATCGCCCATGTGGGGTGATGTCAATGGAAATGGCCGACCAGATCTGGTGTTCAACACAGGCGGGCGGCTGGGATACGCGACTTGGGATCCCGATCGGCCTTACGAGCCCTGGACGTTTCATCCGGTTTCGCCGCCGGGAGATTACCACCGATTCACGCACGGGATCGGCTTCGGCGATATCGACGGGGACGGCCGTATCGATATCCTGGAGAAGGATGGTTGGTGGCAGCAGCCCGCCGAGCTGCAAGAGGGCGAGCCGTGGATCTTTCATCCTTTTCGATTTGGCGAGGCACCCGCTCAGATGCTGGTCTACGACGTCAATGGCAACGGCATGAACGACGTCATCACCGCGTGGCATTCCCACAACTACGGTTTGGTCTGGTACGAGCAGCGACGCCACGACGACGGGTCCATCCATTGGAAACAACATATCATCCTGACGCCCGAACCGGACCTGGACTCGGATGAATTGCGCATCAGCCAAATGCACGCCCTGGAACTGGCCGACATCGACGGCGACGGCGTCATGGATCTGATCACCGGCAAACGTTTTTGGGCTCACGGTCCCAAGGGCGATCCCGAGCCGGACGCCCCGGCTGTAATCTACTGGTTCCAACTGATCCGCGACGATCAAGGCGTCCGTTGGGAACCGCACTTGATCCACGATGATTCCGGAGTCGGCACTCAAGTCGCTGCAGCCGACCTGAACGACGACGGCATCCCCGACATCATCGTCGGCAACAAGAAAGGCACCTTCGTGCACTTGAGCCAGCCCCCGGAGTAACCTAACGCGGCGTCCGAGGCTGTGAAAGAATGGCACTAGCCCCGAGCAGAAACTGCGAAGACAATGGAAAAGTAAGGGTCTTGCATGAGGGAAGCAACGGGGGCGGAAGTCGTTTTCGGCCAACGATCCACCACATGGAAAGCGGTTTTCGCCGACGCGACTATCGGTCGTCCAAAACGTCCAGCAGAAAGCGCAAAGGCCCCGGATCGAGGGTCCTTTGCTCCAGGATTTTGTCGGCGTCGGGTGTGACGCGGCGCAGGTAGCGGAGCAAAGCTTCCGGATGCCGCGACTTCTGGACCGCGCGGACCATCGCGTCTATGGCCGGTTTTGCATCCGGGCCAATGGCTGCCAACGCCTCCATCGCCGCCCGAACCAGTGTCTCGTCATCGGTCGCCGCCAGTCGGCGGGCGATGACAGGTACCGCATCTTTGGCGTCCGGGCCGATTCGGGACACGGCGTTCAGCGCAAGCAACAGCACCCGACTTCCGTCTTCTTCTTTTTCAAGCGCCGTCAGCAGCATCCGCATGACGGACGGGTCGTACCCCATTTCCAGTACCCGCCCGACGACCATCATCATGACTTCCCAGCGTTGCGATTCGTTTTCCTGCTGCAGTTGCTCGACCAAAAACTCAAGCGTCCTGGGCGAGGTCCAAGCGGCGCGACCAAGCACCGTCAGGCATGCCGAGCGAACGGACCAGTCCTCCGGCCCCGACGACCGCGCATGGAGGCGGATGATCGCCTCTACCCCCTCGTCATCCAAGCGACTGATGGCTGGGATGGTCTCCAGCGCCTCGAGTTGGTCCGGGATCTCGGCATCGAACAAGGCGATCAGATCGGGCAGCGCTTCGCCCGCGTCGGCGCCCATGGAGCGCAGAGCCACGTGTGCCGCAAATCGCACGTTGCGCGCCGGGGCTCGAAGGCGGGACCGAAGTTCCGGCAGAGCTGGCTTCCCGATGCTGCCCAAAATCTTTGCCGCTCGCATCGACGGCGAAGGCCGCCAATGTCCGGACTTGTCCATCTCAAGCATCCGCAACAATTCGGGGATCGCCTCCTGGGCTTCTGCTCCCATTTCGATCAGCGCGCGCTCTGCTGCATCGACCGCATCCAAAAGCGCATGGTCGCTCAGCCCCGTCGCACTTGTCGGCTCGACTTTCATCAGCTTTAACAGCGAGGGGACTGCGGGGCGGCCGATCCTGGCCAGTGCCACTTCGGCATGGACTCGGACATAGTGCGACTCGCGAAGTGCCTGCACCAGCGGCTGCAATGCCTGACGACTCGCCGGACCCAACTCCGCCAGTGCTTTCGCTGCCGTAGCGCGCACTCGCGAGTCCGAATGGCCCAGCGCCTTTGCCAGGATCGGCACGGCCGGAGGGCCGACGGCTACCAGCGCCCGGATCAGAGCGTCTTCCTCCGCTTGGGATAGACCGGCATCCAACCGCTGTTTGATCACCGGTAAGGCTGGCCGAGCCTCCGGACCGACCGCAGCCAGGCCCGCGAGCGCCCGGGTCCGCAGGTAGCCGTCGGAGCCGCCAACCAATCGCGCCAGTTCGGGTACGGCGTCCTTCGCGTCCGGACCGATGGCCGCAATCGTTTCCAACGCAGCCGTTTGCACCCTGGGATTCTCGTGCTGAAGCAACTCGATCAACGGTGCAACCGCGGGTTCACCGATTGCAGCCAGCACGAAACACACGTGCCGTGCTGGCCTGGTCGATGGATCGCCGAACCGTTCATCCTGCAACGCGTCTTGCAGCATCTCGATCAGCTCGGGAACAGCACTCGCACCCCGAGATCCGATGCCGACCAAAGCGCGCGACGCCGGATCGCGCAGTGCGAACTCATCCGATCGGATGGCTTCCATCAACTCCGGAACTGCCGGCGCGGCGATCTCGGGAATCTGTTCCAGCACCATCGCCGCCCTGATCCGATCCCGCTGTTCCCCCTCACGAAGCTCTGTGCGCAGTTGAGCTATCGGACCCTCCTGGTCCGGCAGACGCGAGTCCTGCTCGCCTTCGGACGCGGTCACCACCGGCAGCCCATGCTTGTCCGTATCCTGCACCGCAACCCGCTCCCCGCCTCGACTCGTGCTGAAAGCGATCAACCGGTCCGGCGCGATGTCCCTGGAAAGCACATGAACCGTTCCGTCGAACATCACCACGTAAATTCCTTCGTCCAGCAGGTCGCCCAGCGAGCCAACAGGATCTGCCGGGTCAAGCGTCAGATCCACCGGTTTTGTCCAGGGAACCGCTTTATCACCCGCGGCCCAAACGGCCAGAATCGTGTGCATCGTTCCGTCCGGGATATCTCGGTAGCCGCTCCCGTAAATCGGTACGTCGCGGTCCGTGGAGACACTCTCTCCGAACAGGGTCCGCTCGCCCAACAAAACGAACACCGACGTCTTCCCGCTGGCCTCTTGCCCCGGTAGGCCATACACCTCGGGCACTTGCTCCAGCAGCGTTATGTTGTGCGGACCATCCCACGGCTCGTCCCGACGAAACTGGTCGTACAAGTCGCCTTCTCCCAGATACGGCAGCAGCAAGACGCGCCAGCTTAACAGCGGCGTTCCCTCGGCGTCCTGGAGGGCTGCCACGGGGAATCCTCGAAACCGCGCGTGGAAATCCGACATCGCCTGCCCGATGCGCTGCAGGCGATCCAGAATCTCGACCCGCTGACGCGCCCGGCTCACCACCGTGGCCACGTCCGGCTCGCTGCCGGCCACCGCCACGGCCTCTGTTCGGCAATAGGCCCCCATTGCAAGGATCAGCACCACCAGCGACGTCGAGACATAACGCGCGCTCATCATCAACCTCCCCAACCCGGTTCACAAATCCTCGCCAATCCTGGTCCCGATGACTGGTACCCATCTTAACCCCCGCCTGGCGAATGAGCAACCCTCCTGACGCGGTCTCCTGCCGCAACCGACGTAGGTTGGGTCTCCGACCTGACCCGGTCGTGCCAGAGTCCCGACCTAAAAAGGTGCGCGCCCCGTGTGCGAATCTTACGGCTGAAGACTCCAGCGCACCATTGTTCCAGTACGACCCGGCCAACCGCCAAAAGCTGATCGTCGATCCGCACGACGAGCACACGCTGCTGGACTACTACCCCGACGGTACGCTGCAGTCGGAGACCCGGCCGGGGCCGCGCGTCACCAGCTACCAGTACGACCTGGCCCAGCGGCGCACGCGCGTCGCCGATCCGCTGGGGCGCGTCTCGACGACGGTTTACGATGCCAACGGACTGGTCTGGTCGCAGGCCGATCCCAGTGGCGAAGTGACCACCTTCGGCTACGACGCGGCCGACCGCGAGA
>SKKK01000011.1 GCA_007121535.1 Planctomycetaceae bacterium
AGAAGATGATCGCTTGGAGATTGTGACGCTGGTAGGAGGAGGCTGAAAAAGAAACGATGGGACTCGATAGTACAAACCCTGGATCGACGACAGATTCAAGCGGATTCCGTGCCGTTGCTGCCGATATCGAAGACCGCATTCGCGTCGGGAGTCACACCTTGCACAGCCGTTTGATTCTCGGTACGGGGAAATATGACTCGTTTGAAATCATGCAGCAGGCGCTCGAATTGAGTGGCACGGACTGTGTGACCGTGGCCGTGCGTCGCGAGCGGCTGTATGACGGAGACGGACGAAATATCCTGGATTATTTGGACCTGAACCGCTACATAATGCTACCCAATACGGCGGGATGCTTTACCGCCGAGGATGCGATCCGTACGGCAAGACTGGGGCGTGAGATCCTGTTGGGATTGGAGAATCCTGGTGCCGATTGGGTTAAATTGGAAGTTTTGGGTGACAGGAAGACCTTGCTGCCCGATCCCGTCGCCACCGTTCAAGCCACGGAGAAACTGGTTTCCGAAGGCTTCCAGGTTTTGGTCTACACCACGGACGATCCGGTGACTGCACTGCGGTTGAAACAGGCGGGAGCCGCAGCGGTGATGCCTGCCGGAAGCCCCATCGGGTCCGGCCAAGGCATTTTGAACCCGAACAATATCCGGATCTGCATGGAATACCTGAAGGACGACGACCCCGACTATCCGGTGATCGTCGACGCGGGAGTCGGTACGGCCAGCGACGTGTCGCATGCCATGGAATTGGGCGTGGACGGAGTTTTGCTCAACACGGCCGTTGCCCATGCACGTGATCCCCTGCGGATGTCGCGAGCGATGAAGGCCGCTGTCGAAGCTGGCAGGCTGGCCTACCTGTCCGGCCGCATCCCGCGCCGTCTTTACGCCACCGCCAGTAGCCCGGAAGAGGGTATCATCGGCTCTTAGAAAAAGGTGTCAGGAGCCTTTTCTGCGTTGGAAAACGGTCCCTGACACCTTTTCGGGTCTGAGTTTTCTTGACGAACCGACCTCGTTGCCCGTATCATAATGGAAAGAGGTGAGAAGGACGTTGCCTCGCAGTAGCGGATGACGAGGTGCGTTGTTTGCGAGATCGCGGGGCGACGATTTGGCTTGGGCCGGAAAGGCATTCGAATGACGACTCGACCAAGCATCTTGGGCGGAGGGTGTCTGCTGTTGATAGCAGTCGCCTTGCTTTGCAGTTCGACTGCATCGGCGCAGCAGATCCAGTTGACCAGCCCCTTCCACTCGCTGAACGATAGTTTTTACGAAAACTTCGGGATCGGACTTTCGCCGATCGAGCGAACGGGCCGGCGAGGTGGTTGGTTTTTCAGTGGAACCCAAGCGAATTCCACACCGCCGCCATTTGGCGGCTACGACCCGGCAGCGGACGCTCGTTTTGGCTTCCGAATCGGCCAGTTCGGCCTCAACGCGGTGGCAGGCCAGGGCAGCAATCGAAGTCACGTGATGGAAGCGCCCACGATCGTGATCCCCCATGGTGGCTCGGGGTCGATTTTCAGCGGTTCCATCAGGCCCTTTGTCACCGGCGTGGTTCCCATCGTGGGAAATGCTCCGATGGGACCGATGCCAACTCCGGTGATGACCAGTCCGCTGACCGAGCGGCTCGAGCGCTTGGGTGGATCGGACCAGGCGCTTGCGGCTCAGGCGGCTGCGTTTGCGGCTGAGGATCGGGCAGCTCGGAATCGGGCTGCCAGGGACCGGCTGGCCCGTCCCGAGCCACAACCACCGCGAGAGCGACCATCGGAAGATGCTCCCCTGGTAATTCGAGGTGGCCAATTGGTCGATTCGCCGAGGGCCGCTTCGCGCGTGGTAGGTGGTGGGGCGAACAGCACGGCCAACCACGGGGATCTCAGCTTGCGAGAAATCCGACAACAACAGGCCGAACGACAAGCAGCCCGCGAATACGAAGCGTTGGTCTTGATCGAGAAAGGGCGTGGCAAAGAGGCCGAGGGACAGTTGGGATTGGCGAAGATTTATTACCAGCAGGCTCTCGCGCGGGCCGATGAAGGCCTGAAGAAACAGATTGAGGCCAAGATCCACTCGATGGAGTATTAGTTTGGGGTCGCTAGTGCGTTGTCCAGCCGAAATCTTGGGGTCGCGATGAGTGAGCGGCACGGCGCTAGCCGCCGGTGGGATCCAGAACCGGCGGCTAACGCCGTGCCGCTCACAATCCGCATTTTTCGCCTGGACAACGCACTAGGAAGTTTGGGAGGTTCAGACAGCTCGCCGGTGGGCGTCGGCACCGAGATGCCGAAAGGAGAGAACGAATGAAATTGATGATCGCCAAGAAACGTTTGGGGTTACCCCTCGCCGTCGCGTTGGTCGCCTTTTGGCTTGCAAGCGATGCCAGTGGCCAAATGTTCGGCAACCGTACCACACCGCCTCGCCCGACGGCGCGGGGTGGAGAGGAACGCAGCGGTCCCGAAATCGAGTCCATCGGCACGATCGTCGATGAATCGGCTCGCTACCTGCGTGGCAATCGGGCGGCCACCGATTTTGTCGGCTCGGTTTCGGCGGACAGTTCTCGCTTTGTGGGAATGAGTCAAGCAGGGACGGGCGAAGGGCTTCAGTCGGCCGTCGATGATACGCTGCAAGTCGAGACGACCGCCGAGCGGGTCAATCGCTTGGTGGAACCGGTCGTTCCCCCCCGCCTGCGACTAAACGCACCGCGTCTGGAGCTTGGGTTCGCCGCACGCCCGCAATCGACTCAGCAGGTTCAGGTCACGGCTGTCCAACGTCTTCAGTCCACTTTGCCGGGTCTTGATTCGGATTCGTTCGAGGTGTCGGTGGCAGAGGGCGTAGCCACTCTCCGCGGATCGGTTGCCTCCGAACGGGATCGGAGGATGGCCGAGTTATTGCTGAGTTTCGAACCGGGGATCGGCCGAATTCAGAACGAGCTGACGGTGGCGACGCAGCATCCGACGCCGACGATGGAGTCGACTCCGTAGGGGTGGCGTTGATCGGTCTGGCAGCCGGATGTGGCAGCTCGCGAGGCGTCTTGTCGCGGTGGGAGTCGGATGACGACCCCAAGCGATCGGCAAAGCTGGGAGTGAGCGGAATGGTCGTGGTTTGCATCCGCGAATGGTTCGAGGGTTTCGTTTCGCTCTCGTTGTCCGAATCTCCCTCCGTCGACTCGTACATCGCCTGCTGCACCGGGAATCCGCTTCGATGCAGGGCGGTCGCAGGCTTTCGGGTGACTTTCAACCGGTCCCGATCAACCCGGCCGGGCAACGTTACGCTGGCGGGTTGCGACAGAATCACGTGTCCTTCGGCATCGTCGAAGCGACCGATCAGACTCAGCTTGCGCTGCGGGCCACCGACCTCGTCCCAGGGTAGCCAAAAGCTGTAAGACGGCCCCAGATTCGACTCGCTTTGATGGCTGGCGAATCTCTCGCGGGGAAAGATGAATTTCTTTTCCGGTGCGGGTTGATCCGGATCGGGATCCTCGTCGTCGAACGCATAAACGGTCAATTGGCCATCGACCAAGATTGGAGTTCGCTCATCTGTCCCGAAGAAGGTGACGCGCCCGCCGAACCCGCGTTGACTGGGCTGCCCCGCTCGATTCATCACCGAATGAGTCCAGACGGGCACCATACGCTGGGGCACCTGAGGCTTGGGTTCTCTTGCGAACCATTTGACGTTGTCCGGCAGACTGAACTTGGCGCAACCGCAAAAGCTGGCAACGGTCGCCAGCAGGCAACCGATAATGGTGGATCTACCTTTGCTTATCCGTGGACTGGTCTTGCTGGTGGTCATTTGATCGGTATCCAAAGGAAACGTCGTTATCGATGAAATTGCCAAGAAGCCCGGCCCTCGGCCACGTCGATCGCAGCTAATCAGGATTCATGAGAGGAGGCGGCAGCACGGTGCGATCGGGCAATTGCGCGTCGGGCGGCAGCAATTCGATCTGCGAATCGCGTTCTCGCAGCGCCGGCGTCGGTTCCTGTGGCGGCAGTGCACGTTCGGGATGAGGCTCAGTAGGCCTTGGTGGCGACACGGCCTCCGGCTGAAATCCATCCGAGTAGATCTCCGGGTAGATTACCTCACCGTAGCCGTGCCACTCGGATAGATCGCCATCTTCATAGATCCCCGTCGGTCCGTGCAATTCGTGAACATCGGCCAAGCACCAACTCATCCGAGCCGCTTCCGCTTGCTTCAACCGCTCCCGTTCCTCTTCATTGCGAACCACTCGTGGCGTCAGGATGATCAACAGTTCCGATCGGACCATCGAATTGCTGTCAAAACGGAACAGCTCGCCGACGACGGGTATGCTGGATAGGTAGGGCACTCGGCGACGGATGGTCTCTTTGTCCTTGGTGATCAGGCCTCCCAGCACGATCGTCTCGCCGCTGGCAGCGCTGACGGTTGTCTGGGCCGTGGTGACGGCAATCTTCGGCGATCGGATCACGCCGCCTTCGACGACGGAAACGGGAATCCCGTCTGCTTCACGACCCACCGTCGATTTCTCGGCATCGACTTCCATCACCACCAGTCCCTCGGGACTGATGCGCGGCGTCACGCCCAGGATCAACCCGGTGTTCTCCAGCTCGACAGAATTCGTCTGAACTCGACCATCGAACCGCGATCCGGTGATACGGGGTACCCGCTCGCCGACCTGAATGAAGGCGGGCTGGTTGTCCAGCGTCATGATCTGAGGTCGCCCCAAGACCTCCATGCGGCGCGATTGTTGCAGGGCTCGGATCAGCATGCTGACACTCTCGCTGGACGCCGACAAGACGAACCCGCCGTAACCCAGTTGAGTATTGACTCGCCCCACGTCGAAGCTCGACAAACCCTGCGTGCCCACCTGGCGGGACGTCTCAAAGGCACGATCGCTGCCTGCGTTGCCCAACGGAGTATTGTTGAAGTTGAACCCCGGGGTGTTCTGGGCGGCGACAATCTCTTCCGTCGTGGTGGTGACGGTCGTACCACCGACTTGTTCGGTGACGGTCCGCGTGATTTTCTCCAGGTTGCTCAACAGGCTGCGGTCGAACAGCACCGAGTCTTGCAGGCCGAGTTCGATGCCGAATTCGTCGTAGTCGTCCAGTCTTACCTCGGCGATCACGACCTGGATCATGACCTGAGCCGGCTGTTTATCCAGATCCTCGACCACCGTTAACACTTCTTCGTAGTAACGCGGCGTGGCGCTGATGATCAACGAATTGCTGACCGGTTCGGGCACCACGATGACCTCTCGTTCAACCACCTCATAGGGGCTGCGCAGTCCGGGCATGGCCATCTCCAGCACTCGGCGACTTCGGATCAATTCGTTGATCGCTTCGGCCACGTCGAATGCCGGTGCGTTCTTCAATCGGTAGACAACGTTCATCCGTTCGGCGATGTCGTCTTCGTCCAAGCGCAGCAGCAGTGCTTCGATGATCGCCAGATCTCCCTGCGAACCCGTGGCGATGATGCTGTTGGTGCGCGCATCGAGGGAAAAGCGTACGGGAACCAACGTCGTTTCTCCCTCGGCGCCAGCCAACTGAGGCCCGGCGATCATCATTTCGCCCGGCAACAGCACGCGCAGCATCTCGATCAAGTTCGCCGCATCCCCGTTGATGATCTTGAACACCTTGATCTGAGCCACGGCGGTAGGAGAGTCCAATTGTTCGATCAGCGCCGTCAGCAGGTCCATGCTCTCGGCCGGTGCGGCGATCATCAGGCTGTTGGTATGCGGATCGGGAGTGATCTGGACGTCCTCCAGGATTCCGGAACGCAGCAGTCGCCGTCCCTCGACGTCTGCCGTGATCAATTCCAGTACCGTGGATCGCTGTCGCTGCACGCCGCCGGCTGCCGCCGTGATGGCCGAGTTCAACGTGGTGGCCAACTCGGTGGCCAGCGTGTTGCGCAATTTGATGATTCTGGCCTGGGCGACCAGCCCACTGTCGCCCTGATCGATGCGGCTGATCAGCAGCTCCAATTCTTCCAGATCGCGAGGCGCGGCGCGAACGATCAAGGAATTCGTACGGACATCCGGCGTCACGGTGACGGTGGCAGCCATGCTTTCCGCATCGCGGAACACGTCCTCGACCGTCGCTGCGGCACGCAAAACGGATTCATGGCGCAAACGGTAGACGCGCAATTGCGATTCGGGTGGCACCGGTTGATCCAGCTTGGCGATCAACTCCTTCATGGCCGTGACGGCCTCTCCCCAACCGATCAACAAGAAAGCGTTGGGTTTTATCAACGGCGTCACGTGGATCTTGCCTTGACGCCCACCGATCAGATCCACGGCGACCATATCCAGGATCACGGCCATCGACATGCAGTTGGCGTGCCGCAATTGGTAGAATTCGATCACCGGCACGGTTTCCGCGCTCAGCCGTTCGATTTCGGCGATGATGCGAGCCACTTCGTCCACGTCCGGGTCGCGGCCCCGCAAAATGATCACGTCCAGATCCGGCAGGGTTTCGATTTGGACGCGTTCGCCCAATTGCCGCAGCCGGGGATCGATCGCCTCCTCCTGGATCAAGCCTTCCAGCAGATCAGCGTCCGGTACATCACCGAAAGGAACCCAATCGTCGGGTTGCGGCGCATCCCCGACCGGTTCGGCAAATTGTGCCAAGGCGATGGTCCCGGGCGATAAACGAGGATCGTGGCGATCGAAAGGCGTTGAAGATTGACCTTGTGTCCGACGGCTTTGAGGTTGGGTGGGCGGTACGGCCATGCCGCTACGATAGGCGTCGACGGCCTCTTGTACTTTGGCGGGATCCGCACGATGAACCGGGATGATCCGAATCGTACCTTCGGTCGGTTCCGGGCCGTTCTCGGCGCGATCCAACGCCTGGATCAATTGCGCCAGTTGAGCCACCAACTTGGAATCGCCTTCCAGACGAATCGCCTGGGCGTCGCGGTGCATGGTCAGGTTCACTCGGCGCCCGCCGCGGTCCAGAACAAAGTCCGGCTCAGCCGCACTCGGACCGCCACGCGGCTCCAAACGGGACCCCAATAACTGCCGCAACTGCTGCTCCAGCCGACCAAATCCGATCCGATTGATCGCGACCGTTTGTCGCCCGGTCACTGGCAAGCCTGCGATCGACGGAGACAGCTTGACGGGCGACGTGGGTCGCGGTTTGGCCGCGTCTGCGGGAATCGCAGCAGGCTTTGCTGGCGCTGCTAGTCCCGCCGCGATCGCAGCATGCACATCCTGTGGTCCGAGCACAATGATCTGCGAGGTGGCCGCATCGCTGGTCAGCCGTACCTCGGGCCGCCCGCCAAAACGAGTTTGCAGTTGGCGCAGCACCTCGTTCAACCGCCCGGCTTCGACCCGATATCCCCTTACCACCGCTGGCTGAGGTTCGGCATCCTCGACAGACGGCTGGTCGAGCGAATCGAGAAACTGCCGGACGATCCGATGCGTTGCTGTGCTGGTGCGCACCAGGATTTGGTTGTTCCGCGAATCGAGCACGATTTGGGAAGAAGGTTCGATATCCTGGACCATATCGGCCAATATCGGCTCGACATCTTCCACCTGTTTGTGTTGCAGAGGATAGGGCCTGAACGTTTCGTCGTCAGCCCTTGCCTTGGTTGACGCTGTGGCGATGGTGGTCGTGAGCAACAGGACGGCCAGCCGCAGATAGCTGATCCGCCTTCGGGCATCGCGGGATGGTGCGATAACAATGAGTCGATTTAGCACGGCAAATTTCCGCATGGAGGCATCGGTGATGGTCAAAGATCCTTCAAACGTTTTTGCGGCAGCGACGAGCAACGCTAGCACGGCGGATCATCGCAGCCGTTTCCCCGATGGAACAATCTGACAAGTTCACTTGGAAAAGGATTCCAGTCCGACAAGCGGCGGGCATGCTAGGCGCTCTGCGTGACCGAATCAAGATCAAATTATCGACGAACGAATGGGACCAGGGGTCAGGCTGCTTGACAGATCAGGAAATCTGCGAAAACTATCCGGCAAAGGTGGTGCATTCGATGGAAAGCAGGGACACAAGACCGGAATTCGACGAAACGCAACGAGTCGCTCATTTGGAGCAGTTGCTGGGCAAGGCGGCGTGTCGCCGACTGGGAATTTACGCGTTACCCCCCCAGTTTCGACTGTCTGTGGTCATTCCGGTGTACAACGAACGAGAGACCATCACCGAAGTCGTCACGCGCGTTCGCCGATGCGGTGTTCCCTGCGAGCTGATTCTGGTCGATGACGCCAGCACGGACGGCACCCGCGAGTTGTTGGCCACCTGGGAAGGCCAGCCGGATCTGAAAATCCTGTTCCACGAGCGGAATCAGGGGAAGGGCGCCGCATTGAAGACGGGGTTCCAACACGTCACCGGTGATGCGGTGATCGTGCAGGATGCCGATCTGGAATACGATCCGGCAGAATTTCGCTATCTGTTGCAACCAATCGTCCAGGATCACGCGGACGCCGTATTTGGCAGCCGCTTCGCCAGCCCCAGCCAGCGGGTGCTGTACTTCTGGCACTATGTGGGCAACCGTTTCCTTACCACGTTGTCCAATTGTTTCACCAACCTGAATCTGACCGACATGGAGACCTGCTACAAGGTGTTCACTCGAGCCACGATCGAAAAGATTGCGCCGACCCTGCGGGAGAAACGCTTTGGATTCGAGCCGGAGATCACGGCCAAAGTCGCTAGTCTGCCCGGCGTAAAGATCTATGAACGTCCCATCAGCTATAATGGCAGGACCTATGCCGAGGGGAAAAAGATCACGTGGCGCGACGGTTTTCGAGCAATCTGGTGCATCGTTCGCTACCGGCGGGGATTACCGAAAAAGCCGAGTTCCGACTCCATATCCCGCGAGTGACGGTCGTTCAGTCCCCGACGCCGATACGGCAATGCTCCAGCATCGACGGGGCATCCACGATGTAACTGGTGTAGAACGGGCCGAATTCCGCATACTTGGCGCTCGCTTTGTCGAAACGCATTCGATAGACGATGTCTTTCAGGAATTGCGGATCGATGGCCCAAAGGGTGACGCCCCATTCCCAGTCATCCAGCCCGACGCCGACGGTGATCAACTGTGATACCCGACCAGCAAATTCCATGCCGCTGCGCGCATGCTCGGCCATCATCTGGTTGCGCAGCGATAACGGTTCGGTAAACCAGTTGGCGCCCACCCGGCGCCGCTTGTTCATCGGATAGAAGCAGGTCGCCGGATAATCCGGAAAATCGGGTGTCAGCCGCTGGCGATTCATGGCCGGCAGACGCCCCGCGTATGCTTTGAGCTTGGCCCGATAGGTGGGACTGTCCTCGGTCTCACCCTCGCGGATCAACCGCTGCCCGTATTGTTCCACCGTAGGAACGTACTCCGAGACCTCCGTCATCGACACAAAAGAGTAGGTCGCTTGCAACGCGGGTCCGAACGGACCGGCCAACAAGCGTTGGTGGACGGCGTCGATCTTCAAGGGGTCCGGGTCCATCAACATCAGACCGAAATCGGCCTTATGGCCGCTGACAATACTGACTTGCATGCGGATCGAGGCATCGGGACCGGTCGGATCCAAGGCCCGGATCAACTGATGACGACCTACGGCTCGTTCTTCAACGGGCATCTGCTGCAACCAAGCGCGATCGAAACGGTAGTACAGATGGCTGCAGTGCCACGCGGTGGAAGATCCGGACTCTTGGGGATCAGCGTGATCGGGCATGAGCAGAGATTTCCCGGATGATGTTTACGATAGCAATCGGCCGACGCTGTCCAACAGACGGTCCATGGCGAACGGCTTCCGAATATAGTCGTCCACCCCCAACATCTCTGCATACGCCTTGTGCCGACTGCCCTCGTTCGCGGTGATCATGATGACACGCATGGGAACCGGACGTGTCCGGCGCAGTTTCTCCAAAACCAGAAAACCGCTCCGCTTTGGCATCATCATGTCCAGGATCACCAGATCCGGATCCTCGCGCTCGGCCATCGCCAATCCCTGGTTGCCATCGCGGGCCACCAGGATCTCGTACCCTTTGGCTTCCAAGGCGTAACGCATCGCCTCGACGATCTCGGCATCATCATCCACCAGAAGCACACGGCGCTTTTTCGCCTCGGTCTCCTGCTGCAACTGCTGGTCATTGTTCTGATCGGCCATGAGAATCCTTCAACCTTCCCAATTCAAAGTGGAGCTTCAATCACCGCGCCACCCTATGACTTCAAAGCTGTCTAAACCTATATAGTTAGCGAAGTTCGAGCGCCGAGGCAAGCGAGTACCCGGAATTATTGCTCAGCGGGGGGCGGCAGCAGATGCTCACCTGCAACAGGCGGTACGGGAATCGATTCATACGTCGATTCGTCAGTAATTGTATCCTCCCACCAGACATCCGTCATGTACACAGGCGAAACGCCCTGATTCCCCCTGCTGTGTTTGGCCCGCAAATGGTCACGCCAGACCGTCGCTTCCAGACTGGCCGGTTCGATCAGCAAACTCGGAATCCCCTTCCACCAAGGTACCGTATCCACAGTCGGGCCGAAACAACACCCGCCGCAAAACAGGAGTAACCAGGTTGAAGCTGCCTTTAACGATCGAAACTGCATGGACACTTCCCCCCAGAAGTCCTTGCTTTGACTGCGCGGCGCAGACTCCGAACGGCTATTGGGAAAAACCGCCAAGCCTCGGGTCACTTGGTTTCATCGGTCGAACAATCGGTACGAGTGCACCAATTCCAATGATGGAATCGTCTGAAATGACTTGCTGACGTTGCATGGATCAGCATAGCCAAATCTATGTACATCGAAATCCGGATATGTCCATGGTTCACCCTGGATGGGGAAATGGTATAATCAGGGTTTCAGATGAAAAAGGTACTGCCCGTTTCAAGTGTTTCAAGACGCAAAGGAGCTTTTTTATGCAACTGCGTACCACCATGTTCCTGGCCGTAGTCTGCGGATTTGGACTGCTGATCTTCGGATGCTCCCCGCAACAGGTGCCAATCGAACCAACCATCGAGCCTAGTGCACCGCCTTCGCCCGTAACGACAATTCCTGACGAACCGGAGCCGGACGAATGGGACCCGATGCCCGAACCGGAGCCGGTACCCGAGCCAGAACCGGTACCCGAACCGGAACCAGCGCCTGAGCCCGAACCAGAGCCGGAACCAACGCCGGAACCGGAACCGGAACCGGAACCCGAACCCGAACCGGAACCCGAACCGGAACCGGAACCGGAACCGGAACCGGAACCCGAACCGGAACCGGAACCCGAACCGGAACCCGAACCGGAACCCGAACCGGAACCGGAACCGGAACCGGAACCGGAACCCGAACCGGAACCCGAACCGGAACCCGAACCGGAACCGGAACCGGAACCCGAACCCGAACCCGAACCGGAACCGGAACCGGAACCGGAACCGGAACCGGAACCGGAACCCGAACCGGAACCGGAACCGGAACCCGAACCGGAATCCTAGGCGACACGCTGTCGTCGCAACCGCTGCCAGCTCCGGGGCCGAAAAGCTTTTTCAGTTCGGCTTCGGAGTTGTTGTTTTTTCGCCGGGGTCAACGCTCGTTTTCTATCCCGGCGTTCTTGGGGCATTTCTGCGAATGGATCGAAATATACATGAACCGAATCGCCCTTGTTTTGGCATGGATCACCTTCTTCACTGCCCCGTTCGCTGGCGTCGGTCGAGCGGATTCGCCGCGTCTGCGATACTTGATCCAGACGTTGGGAAATGCCGAATCGGCGGGGATCACCCGTTCAGATGACGAAGACGGATACGTCTTTTGTCTCGAGTATCAACTGGGCAGTTGGGCGCGCTTCAATTGGCCCATTTTCGAACCGGCGCCCGGCGTTCAGACCGTCGCATTCCGGGCCAGGCCGGATGCCGCTGAGCCTGCTGCGGTGATGGCTCGTGTGATGACCGAGGATGGCAACCAATGGCAGGGGCCCAGGATAGCGCTTCAGGAATCTTGGACCGACGTTCATCTGCAAGCCTCCGATTTTCGCTTCTTCCGTGGGGCCGGCTCGATCCGAACCAAGCATCCGGATCTGGGACAAGCGGTCCAGTTTCAAATCGTCCCTGCGACGGCTGACAAACAGGGGATCGGCCGATTGTTGATCGATCGAATCCGCTTTCTCCCGGACGGTCCTCGCTGGAGTGCCGATGGTGACGAATTGCGGCCGCCACCCGACCCTTTCGTCGAACAGTGGCAGCGAGTGAACGACCTGGTCCGTCGCTGGGACATCGAGCATCAACGATTGCTGCGTCAATCCCGGCAGACGCATCTCTGGTTGCAGGAATTGGACCGGCTGATTGCCGATGGGGCGACAGCCGACGGGCAACGCCGCGCGCTCGAGCGACTGGCCCACCGATCGATGCCTTGGCAACGATCACCGAAATCGCCTGAAGCATGGACCGAACAGCCGGCGATCGGCATCGATGCCTACCGCGATTTGGTTCAAGCTCGACAGACGCCCCCAGCGGCCTTGATCGACTTTTCTGACGATACGAAGCTGAGCCAGGCGCGATTGTACGCAGCTCCACAGCAACCATCGCCGACGATCGTGACGATCGACGGTCAGCATGCAGTCCGCCACGAGATCGAATTCTCCGATGCCGATGCCCAGCAGGTGGTGTTCACCGTGCTGCCGTTTCCCGAGCCCTTGGATCTGGAGGGACAGCTTATCCGGATCCGTATGCGGTGCACGGCCCGATCGCTCCATACGGAAATACCGTTGGTGCTGAGATTATACACGCAGTCCACCGAAGGAGGCGAATCGTGGGGCGACTTGTCGCCCGATGTTATGCCTGGCGATCGGTGGACGGAGGTGCTGTTCGATACGGCTCACCCCGTGCGCAGTGCGCGTTTTTCGCCGTCTCGAACCCGATCGATCGGCATTCGCGTAGAGAACCGTCCCGGGACCAGCGAATCATTCAAGGTGGAACTGGCCGGTGTGTGGCGAACGCCTCCCGACGCGGTGACTCAGGTTCGCCGTGAACTGCTGGACGCCGCCGAATCGCGTGTGGCCGCCACCCGCAACGAGTTGTACGCGTTGCGCGACCGTGTGGCTCAACTCGAAGACCGATTGCGGGAGATTCCCGAGATGCGGCGGGCTTACTTGACCAGCTTCGAATCGCCTTTGCCAAGCTCGGGTCCACTCGAAGCGCTTACCGATCTATCGCCGATCGACGCCGTTCCTTTGCCGGAAACGAGCTTGCGTCCGACGCGCGTACGTACGCAGACCGTGCTGGTCGGCGACCGCCCGGCATTATGGATCGAAGGCCGCAACCTGCCTGACGACAGTCAAATCCTGGCCGATCTGCACGATCGAGCGGGTCGATTGCTGGCTGCCGGAAGTGGACCAGCCACCGGTTGGAGCCTTTCACCCGAACGGGCGCCGCCATGGGAACCCGGCCAGCCGCATACGTACACGGTCCGCTGCCTGGTCCTCATCGACGATCAGATTTATTCGTTCAGCCAGCGACTGGTCGGGCTGCGCACCGCTGAACTCCGAATCGGTGGTCCCGATGCGCTGCTGCGGCACGCAACGCTGCGGCGGCAGCCCGACTGGAGCTACCAGATCAATGGCAGGTCCTGGTTCCCTCGCGTGGCCGCTTACCACTGGCCGGACACCGAGCAGACGATGACCGAGGGCGTACGCATGTTCGGGGATCTGTGGGTGGACGGGGTCCGACGATACGGTTTCGCTCTTCAGCCTGCCGAATGGGATCTTTTCAGCGAGCATGGTCTGGGCATGTTCACCTCGCTGGCCCCAAATCATCGAAGCTTGCAGGGCTGGGACGACGTGAAGCCCTGGGTGGAGGACTACCAGAACGACTTGGGGCGCGCGATCCCCTTCAGCGACTCGCCTCATCAGTTGATGGCCCAGTCGGGCAATGAAGCCGAGCTGACGATCTGGGGCGCGAGTTTGCGTTCCGCCTTTCCCGATGCGCTGTACCAGCCCCTGGATCTGGCTGCCCGGCGACTGGGCCAAGTCGTCCAACCCAACGCGCCGGTGATGTACGTGCGAGCCGGTTCGTTTCACCAGGTGCCGCCGCTGCCACACGAGCAGGTTTCGGGCGTGAACCAGTACACGGGACGGTACAGCGGACGGATGGAGGATATCGATCGTAATTTGGCCGAGTTGTCTCGACAGGCCCTCTGGGCGGATCGACCGATCATGATTACCGAATGGATGGGACCGAAGTACTCGTGGGCATCGACGGGCGTCGGCGGGGTTACGCGGCGAGGCGCGGCGCACTATCTGCAAAGGTATTGGCGAGCCATGATCGATACGCCTGGCATCATCGGTTCGGCCGAATTCACTTTGAATTGGGTGATCGGCCCATTCGAGGACTTGACCAACCAGACTCGGGAACAAGCCTGGAAAGACCGCCCGCCGCACAGCCAGTTCGGTGGCGGGCGCACGGCGGATCATGTCCCTCAGGTCGGTCCCGGCCAAGCGGTCCGCAGCGAACCCACGTTCCGAGCGATGCAAGCCTTTCACGGGCCGCTGTTCCTGAAGGTGAACCGGCCGGGGCCGATCCTGATCGCCGGCCGACAGGCTGAGCGAATCGCGGCCCCCCTGCGTCACTTCCGTGACGGTATCCGGACGACCGAAGATCCCAACAGTCCGGAAGTCGAACACGCTGCAGGTCACGTGCTACGGCTGCTGCCAGAGAATGCGTCGCCGTCGTTGCCGCCGCAGTGGGAGGAACCCGTATTTCAAACTCGATTGAATCCCGTTGATCCGGACGGTTTGTTGACATCGTTATCTGCCGCGTCCCCCGAGGCTGCGGAGCGAGGTGTCGAACGTTTGGTGCAGGCCGCCGAGGCACTGGCCGAACTGAACCGTTTGGAGGGCGCCATGACTCGTGCGGTGGCAATCACCGACGCCCGGCACGTCGCCTCGTACGACAATTATCTGTTGGAATTCGCCGCGCGAGGTTACCTCGTTTGTGGCGATGATGTGCGACAGCAACTCGAACCGTCCGAATTCTTGGACGCAGATGGCAATCGTCGCCCGGCTTGGCGGGATCTGTCCGCCGTGATTCTCGATACCGAACGAGAATTGGATTCGGCCGAGTTGGAGGTGATCGGACAACTGACCCGCCAGGGAGCCAATCTGCTGATCAGCGCCCCCTGCTATGCAGCCAATCCGGCGCTCACTCGATTCCTCGATGCGCAACTTCAGCGCACGGGCACCTTGGCCGACCCGCTCCCCGTCGCCGAAGCACTCAGCAAACCGATACCCGTCCAGGATCTGGGCCGCGTCGATCGCGAGGTCATCCAAGCGTTCCGCCCCGAGTTGGTTGACTCTCCGGGGCTGGATGTGTTTTCCATCAGCGCCAGCGAAGTTCAAACGCTGGCCCACGACGCGGACGGGCGACCTGTGATCGTTCAACGACCCTACGGGCAGGGACACGTCACACTACTGGGAACCTCGATCGGCGCTGCGATCGAAGTGCATCGGCGCCTCACCCGGTCCGGCGTGACGCACCGGCTGTACGACCGCGATACCGCCTCGGGGCTCGAACGGCTCAGCCGTGTCGTCGTCAATTTGTGCCGAAACGGTTGTCAGTCGGAGCAGTATCGACCACGGCTTTACATTCGGGTGGTTCCCGAGCGAACCTGGGTACCTGCGGGAGAACCCGTCCGGATGACCGTGACGCTGACCGACTTGGAGGGGGAACCGGTGGCAGGCCAGTTGCGTGCCCGCGCCCGCACGACGCGAATGCACCAAAGTGCCGGAAGCTGTACCGGATTTGTCGACATGATCCCCAACGCTTCGGGGCATTACGAGATTCACAGTTATCCTGAAGACCAAACCACCCGGACCGTAGAAGACATGAATCTCTTGCCGTACACAACGTTCGAATCCGACCCGCAACCGCAGGTTTTCAGTATCAACCTGAAAGCCTACGCTCCCAACCACATCCCCGCCAATGCCGCGACCACCGTACTGCTGGCACCACCGGACCGCTAAACGTTGGCCGAGAACGTAGCACAATTTCATCGACGTTTTGATATACTTGCGCTTCAGCAACACCAGATGATGTTGGCGAGAAGCTTGATTTCCATTGACAGCAAAGGCGTCGAGTTCTATGATCAGCGGCAAGACGATTTCTCTTGACCCTCCGCTGACTCGGAAAGGCAAGCATGGGGTTCCAGACTGGATTTGAGCACATTGTCCGCGAGGGCGAACTGCTGGCCAAGTACACTTGGCTGCGACTGGGAGGCGCTGCCCAATTCTTCGCTGAACCGACCAATCTGGACGAACTGTTGGGTTTGGTTCGGCGATGCAAAGAAGAGGACATGCCCGTACGCCTTTTAGGTGGCGGCTCGAACCTGCTCGTGTCCGGTCAGGGGGTGCTGGGCCTGGTGATCCATTTGACAGCAGCGGAATTTGCAAGGGTGTCGGTCCAGGATGGGCTGGTCACGGCAGGCGGGGCCGCCAAGCTGTCCCACTTGATCGCTTCGGCGGTTCGTGACGGCTGGGGCGGGCTGGAGGCATTGGCGGGCGTTCCCGGTTCGGTTGGCGGCGCCTTGCATGGCAATGCCAGTTGTCACGGGATCGATATCGGCCAGTATACACGGGAAGCCACGGTCGTGACGTTTACCGGCGAGGTCGTGACGCGGCAGCGGGATGATCTGGTCTTCGCTTATCGAGAGAGCAGTCTGGACGAACTGGTGATTTTGGATGCTCGTTTCGAGTTGGAATCGACGGACCCCGAAGAATTGACGAAGCGCATGCAGAAGCAGTGGATCGTCAACAAAGCGGCTCAGCCACTGCAGAACGAAAACACGGCAATGATCTTCCGTGATCCCGGTGGGATCAGTGCGGCGAGATTGATCGAGGACGCCGGCGTGAAATCCGCCCGTTTCGGCGGTGCGGGTATCAGCGACCGCAATGCAAACTATATCGTCACGGAACCCGAAGCGACCAGCGAGGACGTGCTGGAGTTGATCGAGTACTTGAAACAACGCGTGGCCGAACGGTTGGGGGTCGAACTCCAAACCGCCATCGACATCTGGTGATGGCGGCACCCCATCGCGCCAGTGCAAGGAGGCACGAGCGATGAATGCAGCGAAAAAGAAGGAAGCAGCCGCAGCAGCCTCGACGTCCAGCATGATCGCGCGCTTGCTGCCCCTACCCAGCGCCGCGTGGCGGCAAGTTCTGGTCGGTGTGGCGATGATCCTGGTGCCCATGGCGATGGGCTACTACGCGTGGGATCGTTGGGGACCAAAGATTCTGGCGCAAGGCGACTATGCGTTGCACGCCGATCGATTACAGATCACGTCGCCACCCAAGTGGGTTAGGGCGAATGTAGCGGGGGAAGTAGTGCGTGATGGCGGCCTGGAAGGACTTTCGTTGCTGGACCCCCAGTTGACGGTCAAGGTTTTTCAGGCCTTCGCGGCTCATAGCTGGGTCGAGAACGTCAGCCGCGTCAGTAAGCATCCGCCGGGTCGCGCGGCGTCGGTCGTCGTGGAAATGACCTATCGAAAGCCGGTGGCGATGGTCGAGGTCGAGTTGAACGGCGTGCCCGGCCTGTTGCCCATCGACGCTCAGGCGGTTCTGCTGCCGCCCCAGGACTTCGTGCCGTCGTCGCACGATTCCCGGGCCGACCCGGCGCGTGAATACCTGCGGATCGCCGTGCCTCACGCGGTCCCCAGCGGGACCGTAGGAACCCCGTGGGGACAGACGGAAGTCCACGAGGCAGCAAGCATCGCGGCGGTGTTCCAGGACGCTTGGAAAAAGTGTGGTTTGTACCGCATCCAACTGGTTCCACTCGGGTCGAAGGACTCCACGCAGATCATCCCCACTTTCGAATTGCAGAGTCGTAGTGGGGCTGCGATCATTTGGGGGCGGGCGCCCGATTTGCGCAGCGAATCCGAAACCAAGACAGCGATCGCCAAAGTCGCTTCGGTCTTGCAACACGTCCAGCAGCACGGATCGTTGGAAACGGCGCCGCCCGATACCATCCTGGACGTGCGCGTCCCTCACGTCGGCACCCGCAACGACCAGTAGCCGGTGTCGTAGCAGCAAGCACCCTTCCCCCCTCTCGCTCTGCCGTCTTCCGCGAGGGGCGCGTGAGCCGCAGTGGCTCGGCCGAAGGCTAACACGGGGAGGCGCTTTCGATCTTGATGCTTTTGGCTGCCGAGCATCCTACCGCGCCAAGTATCAGTAGTCGAAATAGCCTCCCGGCGATCCGAATCCCTCTTCCATTCCGGCTTCGTAGTCGTAGCTGGAACCAACCATGCCGGCGCCGGCAGTTGGCCCCGCGTCCTCGATAAGCAACAGACGGCGATAATCTTCGGTATCGTTCACTTCGTTGCGCACCATCAGATTGCCGTCCGCATCGAACAGAATGAACTCGCCGGGCGCTCTCAGTTCTTTCTTTTCGCCGTCATCCTCATCGACGATCAAAACCTCGCCGCCGCGCATGTCCAAGACCAAGCCACGCGAATTGAATCGATAATCTTCCAGCCTCTTGATCTGGGTGGTCACGGGATGCATGACGTCCGCATCCTGTCGGAAGTTCAAGAACGAGCCCCTGCGGACCGGTCGTTCGCCCGGGACTTCAACGCCCCGCCGCCAGTCCCAGGCCACGACAACCAAGTTTCCCGTCGCTTCACTCAGCAGCGCTTCGGGCGCCGGTCCATTGGTGGATGCGACCAATGGCCGATAGCGGGCCGCAGTGACCGATCCCGCGACAAAGCCTTCGCTTCCCAGCACCGTGCAGGGATCGCTGGGCTCGCTCCATTCGGTCCGCACGAAAGAAGTACGAACGGGCCGTTCGCGTTCTCCCCATGGAGGCAATGTCCAGTAGGGCGCTCGCGGCGCTTTACCGGTGCGTTCCAAGAGATCCTCGTACTCGCGATCTTCCGCTTCGATCTTATCGATACGGGCGATCACCTCGGGGTCCAGCATTCGGCGACTGGGTTCTGTCTGTGGATTCAACGGGCGGTTGGGATCCTCCAAGACCACGCGAACGCGATATCGATACGTCTTGCCGACCTCGGCAGCGTGGTCGAAGAACCGTACCATCAGATGTGGCACGGTCGGGCGACGAGCCGCGACACGGCCGGTTCCGTAGCCACTGCCGTACATGTCACTGCCGTACTCGTCATCGTACATTCCGCTACCGTAGCCACCGTACATTTCGCTGCCGTATTCATCTTCGTACATTTCGCTGCCGTACATGGAACTTCCGCCCATGCCCGGTCCCATCCCCAAACCGCCGGGTCCCATCCCGCCGGGCATTCCGCCCATTCCCGGACGTCTTTTCGGCATCATGCCGCTGCCCTCGGCCAACTCGTCGGCTTCCTCGGGGCTGATATCCGGGGGCAACTCGGGTCGCCGCTTTGTACCCGTGGTCGGACGCCGCAACCGGGGCTGAGGAACTTCGCTATGCAGTGCCAAATCGTGGAACGGCTTCTGCAGGATCGGAGGGATCGGCATCGTCAAGGAATTCGGCCGCACGTAGTTCGGGTCTGCCACTTCGGCAGGAACGCCCGCGTAGCGAGGCGTCAGGATTTCCCAAGTGTATCGAGTGCTGGATACCGGTCGCCATTCCAAGGGTGCTTCCTCATCGTCGGTGACCTCGGCGCGTTGGGCCTCGAACCACAAAAAGTTCGGCACGTCCACCTGCGGGTTGTAGCCCATCGCCTCGGACAGCGCCCGTTCGTATTCGTGCCATTGGCGTTGGAAGGGAACCAGCGCGGTCACCGAGACCAATCCGAAGCTTCGGGGCGCGATCAACCCTCGCGTTGCCCCTCCCGCTGCCGTCGGGCGGAATCCGTTGCCGTAATGTTGCAGGAACCACGAACTGACTCGGCGCACAGCACCCTGAGGGCCTGTACCCGCCATGCCACTACCGAATTCGTCCTCGTAATCATAACTCATTTCGTACTCCGAGCCGTACATCTCGTCGCCGTAGGGCGAGCGTCGCGAGGGACGACGTTCTCGTCTCGGTCTCTTGGGCTTGGCAGCCTCTTTGGGTTCGGCGAGTGCGTCCATGTCGTCGGCAAAGGGATCGTCGGGTTTATCCAAGCGCCAGGCCAAGCTGTAAACGCCGCCTTTGGCTTCGACTCGGATTGGAGCCAGCAGTTCCGGATCGCGACGAGGTTGCTCGCTGGGGTTGGTATCTCTGGCCAACAGCGGCCGATCCGGGGCGTATTGGTTGTATTGGATCGCGGTGCGGATCTCGAGGGCGCGATCGGGATAGTCGCCTACCATCTTGACGCGGTCCTGCTCGAGGGCCGCCCAATGGTCGCTCGTGATGTGGTTGCGAGCCGATTCGGCTTCGTTCTTCAACTTTTCCGGCGTCTCGCTCAACGAGATCCCCTCCTGCGTCGCGCTGGAATACACGAAGAACACGACCAGCAGGATCACGACACCGAATACGAGTTTTTCAACGTGCAGCGCAAAGCATCCTTTGATGCCGCCATCGCCAAGAATCTTTTTCAATTTCATCGCGTTCACTCCCGTTCAGCCATCGGATTCGACCCGCCCCCCAACGATCGCATCGATCGCCGAGGGTTGTTCCGACCAGTGATCAACCAGCCGTCGGTGCGCCTGCGGGGGCCGTTCCCGTCAGCGTCGGCGCCCGGGTTTCGCCCAGCTTATCCCGGTCCACAGGGTTATAGATGTAAATGATCCCGTACACTTCGACGGGCACATCATATCGAGATGTGCTGCCGGGGTGTCGGCGACCTCCTCGACCACCGGTTCCGGTCATCCCGTAACCGCCTTCTTCGTAGCCCATCCCCGAGCCGTACTCATCGTAACCACCGTAGCCCATCCCGCTACCGTAGTCGTCGTAGCCACCGGATCCCATTCCGCTACCATACTCGTCGTAGCCGCCGCCCATCATACCACCCATCATGCCGCCACCCATCATGCCGCCGCCCATCATGCCGCCGCCCATCATGCCGCTACCACCGAAACCTCCGCTTCCGGTAGGTGGGTTGACGCGGACCTGTCGGATTTCCACGGGCAGCATCGAATTTCCGAACTGGGCCAGCAAACGGTGGATTCTTCGTTGGTCCACCAACAACCGCAATCGCACGGGCTTCCGCTTGGCGACCACCAAGAAGGCATCTTCCGGCGCTCCAGCACTCATGGCGTCACGCAACCGTTGAGCGGGAAGAGGGGTATACTCGTTGTCGACGTAGCGGAAGTGGGCAGGGTCTCTGCTGGCCGGCGAACGAGGCCCCATCGTCTCATCCCCTTCCATGCCGCCTTCCATGCTTCCGCCCATCATGCCGCCGCCCATCATGCCGCCGCCCATCATGCCGCCGCCATTGTCATCATAATCGTAATCCATGTCATAATCGTCATATCCGCCCATGCTGCCTTCCATCCCCATCGGGCCTCCCATCCCGGCGGAAGCGCCCAAGCGGGTGATTTGACCGGCTCGTCCCACGGCACTCGGTCCGATCAAAACGGACTCGATGGTCTTCACGACGGCTTCGTGCCGCGATTCGGCGCCATCATTGGTGTTTCGGATGATGTGCATCAGGGCCGTCAACACCCAGAGATCCTCCTGGGCGTACAGCAACTGCAGCGTGGTTGGCGATTGGTCGGGTTGCGCCGACCAATCAAAATGGGAACCCAGCAAGCGAGCCTGGTCTCCCGATGGCCACTCGACCACCAGCGGTCGCTGTGACGTTCTGCCCGTCGTACCGGTGCCGGGGCGCCCCGTACCTGCTGCGGAGCGACCTGGAGACATTCCCGACGTCCCCATGCCCATGCCTTCCGCATCGTCCATGCCCCTAGCAGCACTTCGGCCCGGCACCCAGCGCGAGTTGATCAATTCGGCCAACCTGGGCAGCAGGCGCTCGACGTAGTTGGCATAGCGTTGACGGAAGTCGACTTTCAACTCCTGGTGCTGCGGGGTGGGGAAAGGGACTCTCAGTTCGATGGGTTTCAACGGCTGAACGGCGTTGACAAAATCGCTGCCCAATTCTCGAGGCCAGCGCAAGATCGTCTCCTGATGGGAATACTGGGTCTGCCAAGCCTCGACCACCTTTTGAAGGGCTTCGTCCAGCAAGCGATCCATTTGGGCGTTGGAGTGTTCGTTCGGGGGCGCTGGCTTCGTTCGCAACGTATTCGCCGAGCTGAACGACGTCTTGATCTTGCCCAGATTCTCGTCGAATTCGCTCTTCAAGCTGCTGCGAGCCGTATACCAGCTAAACATGCTGACCAGCATGATCACACCGCAGCCGATCCAGAAAATGTGCTTCGAAAGCGCACGAAGGATGACTTTTACTTGGTCCATGACGATCAGTCTCCCTGTTCATTAGTGAGCGGTAAATCGTTATCTCCGGCGACGGCATCTTCGCCGTCAGCCCAGTCCATTTGATCTTCGTCTTCGTCCATCAAGGCTTCCTGGCGGGCTCGCAGTCGTTCGGTCAGCAGACTCTCCTGCCAGCAGAACTGGACAACGAACGAATACTTGGGCGCCGGGAAGAAACGCGGGTTGTCGGCTTCTTCATCCACCCGCGGCTTGGACCGGGGTCGTCCCGTCCCGGTTTGAGGTTGCTGGCTGCCGCCGAAGCCCCCTAGTCCGCCCAGCCCTTCCATGCCGGAACCCAAGCCCATGCCCGGCCCCCTGCCGCCAGCGGGGTCCCCGGTAGGAGGCTCGTAAAACGGATTGGGCACACGATGGTTCTGGTCGATCAGACGTTCGACGGCCAAGATGCCAAATCCGATTCCCAATTCTTCCATCGTGAACTCTTCGAACCCCTCGCCCAATTCGATCGGCAGGCGGATCGTACCTTCGCGCAGATTCTTCAGCAGGGTGTCACGGACGTGGGTCCCCGCCCAGGTCTCGGGGTCTTCGTTATAGAAATGATGGCCGCGCAATTCGATGACCCAGCCCGGCCCCTCCGGGCCCGTGATCGCATCCGCATCGAACTCGGCCAACGCCGCTTCAATCACCGCTTCGGCTTCCGCGTCGATGACCGGCGCTACGTCTTCGGCTTCCTCGGGATCTTGTCCATCAGCCTCGTCGTTCGACTGGTCGCCGGGAACATCCAGCGGCCGATCGCCCGCCGGATCGCGATCTTCGTCACCGTTCGGCTCTTCGCCCGATTCGTTCTCCAATTCATCCTCCAACGGCAACTCCGGTTCGACCGGCAACGCCTCTACCGGTCCCACCGTCGCCGCGATCTTCCCCTCATGACGCAATAATTCCTCGATATACTTGCGCCTTACCGGCGTGGTAAACCAAGTGGACAGATCTTCGAAGAACTGGGACTCGATATACTCGATGTGCAGATCCCGTCGTTGAGAAATCGGGATTTCCCGCGGGTCGGGAATCTCGTTGGGATCGAACTTCTCGTCGACCGGCAGCGCTCGATTGAGCGCCTTCTTCAGTTCCAACCACAACAACCGCCGATCGGAATTGCCTGACAATTCCACACCCAACGCATTCAACTCCTCCAGACGACGCATCCGCTGGCTGTCCTCCGAATCGAAATTGCTACTGAGCGTCTGGACACTGCCAACCTCCGACATCGCCTGATCCCAAGTGACCTGATCGAATCGGGTTGTCGGGTGGACTTTGTACCATTCGTTGTATTCGAAGAAGAAACTGACGGCGAATGCCAGCATCAAAGCACCGGCGGTCGCGACGGCCCACGGCTTCTTCGAACGGATCAGCCGTTCGGTGATGATCTCTTTCGGCAACAAATTCGTCTGCAGCTTGGCCCGTCCCAGACCCTGCAAGCACAAGCCATAGCAGATCGCAAACGACGCCATGTTCTCCTTGAATTGAGGGGAACTCAGGACCTCCTGCCCAGCCAACCGCTCTGCCCAGACCTGTTTTTCCACGTCGACCAGCGGATATCCCAGATTCTTTGACAGGTACTGCTGCAGACCCGGCAATCTGACGGCATTACCCAGCGCAACAATTCCACCAATCTGTGCTCGCCGATCGATATTCTGGAAGAAACCGATCGAACGCTGGACCTCGGTCAAAAAGTCGCTGAACACGGGACGCATGGCCTGAATCACCGCCTTGGGATCCTCGGCCTCCCGCACGTTGCGCTTCAAATGCTCTGCCTTGGCAAAAGTCAGTTTCAATTCCTTGGTCAACTGCTTTGTGAAATGGCTTCCCCCCAAAGGAATGCTTCTTTGCCAGACACGGAAGCCATTCGTGACCACCAGATCGGTCGTGTCCGTGCCGACGTTCAGGATGACGTACGAGTCCGGAGGGCTGTCCGCATCGTACATATCGTCTTCCAACGCCTCGGCCAGCAGCGTATGGGCCAGGAAGTTGTATGCACATAGCGGCGCCAATTGGATGTGGTGGATCTCCATGTCAGCCGCCAAATAGGGCTGCAAGGCCGCATAGACCTGGTCTCGCTTCATGGCGAACAGACCGATCTCGGCCTCCATCAGAAAACCATCCACCTCGCTTGCCCCGCCCATCATCTGGAAGTCCCAGATTACCTCTTCCAGCGGGAATGGAATCTGCTGTCGCGCTTCGAATCGCACGATTTCCGGCAATCGCTTCATGTCGACCGGGGGCGGCTGGAAGAATCGGGCCAAACCATTCTGGCCTGGTACCGAGACGGCCACACGGTCTCCGCGAACTTGATTGCGTTCCAGGAACTGCGTCAACGCCTCGCGAATCAATTCTTTCGGATTCGCGTCGGGTTGACTGAGAATCTTGGGGTGTTCAATGTAATCGAAGGCCGTTGCCACCAGCATGTTGTTTTCCGCATCATACTCGCATCGCAGCGCTTTCAGCGCACAATGGCCGATGTCGATGCCCCAAACACCTGATTTAGCAGCCATGACCGATCCTCTCACTAGCTTATCTGTCGAGTGATAATAAACGTGATCCTTCGGGTACCTGCAGCAAACCGATCGTCAGACAAGAGAATTGAGCCCACCACAGGAAACCGCGTCACCGACACAACTCTACGTTACTTTCAGTGTACTGGACACCGATCGTTGCTGTCAACAAATCCCATGCTCGATAGTATGATCTATCTTATCGGATTTGCCCACCTGGATTCCGTGAATCCGGAAAAAACCGTTTCACCCCTGCGTCCGGTCGCTGGGGTGGTGCTGCGGATCACCCGTTTTTCCTGTCGGATCGTCGGACGAGCCGATTCCCAGACCCTTCGAAGCGACATGCTCGACTGGGCATCCCAAAAAGACTATGGTGATAAGCAGTCGTTGCGGCGGAAGGACGGTCGACCGTCAACTTGATCGCAACAGGACGATGCAGTGTTCCATGACCCCCAAACAGGCTAATTAAAAGCCCCTGTCCTCATTCGGAAGACCAATGCAGTACCAAGATGTTCTGATCTTATTACCATGCCACAGCCTCGAAGATTTTCCGACGCATCACAGTGGCGACGATGCCGCGGGACTGTTAGCAGGTTGGTCCGCCCTTTGGCACCCGACCCTGGTGGCTTCTACGCAGCGGATGCCCAGTTGGTTCCGAGCGGATTCCCCACCGGAAGATTTGACCAACAAATTGGTGGTGGTTCCTAGCGTCAGCGGGTCGGAAGTTCCATCAGGTTTGGCTCAGCGTGCCGAGGAAAGCGGGGCGGTGCTGATCTGCGACCAGACAGATCGAGACACGATTCTGGAGCGGGCGCTGGCGCCGTTGGCAGATGCCGAATCGGCGATCGACTCGGATCTGGCAGGCGATTTCCTGGCGTTGGGGTACTGCTTTCTCCAAGTCCAGTTGTTGACTCGCCAGATGCGTTATTCCAGCAATCTGGATGAATTCCACTTTCAAAAACAACTGGTGGAAGGGGCAACGGCCGCCGTCAACGGCGATGTCGAGACGGCTCGGCAGAAGCTGAGCCGGTGTTTCGACGTGCTGGCGGAGGAACGCGATCACTATTATCCGGTCGAGGCATGTATTTTGGACGTGACGATGGTCGCATCGACGACGATCGGTGAAGCATTGCGCGAACAGCTTGCCTCGGATCTGGTCAGCAATCTGATGATGTCGGGGGAATTATTGGATCGCATCGTGGATACCGAGCCGGAGACGCTGGCGGTCTTGAAAAAGGCGGCGGAGGAGGACCGGTTGGGTCTGATCGGCGGCGAGTACGCCGAACTGCGGCTGCCGCTGCTTTCCTGCGAGACGATCCGCCGTCAGTTGCTCCGCGGCTTGACTCGCTTCGAGCAGGTTTTGGGCTGCCGGCCGCGTGTATTCGGTCGCCGGCGATTCGGCTTGACGCCCATGTTGCCCCAGATCCTGCAGCATTGTGGTTTCGAAGCGGCGGTGCATGCGACTTTGGAAGAAGGCGTTTTTCCCGAGGGCACTCAGACCAAAGTCCGCTGGGAGGGCTGCGACGGGACCGCCTTGGATTCGATCGCGCGGCCGCCCCTGGATGCCAATAAGCCGGGAACCTACCTGAATTACTCGATCAAGATGGGCGAGTCGATGGATATGGATCACGTGGCGACCGTCTGCCTGGCTCATTGGCCCGGCCAGATCAGCCCGTGGTACGAGGACTTGCGACGGATCGCTCGGTATAGTGCGGCGCTCGGCAAATTCGCGACGATCGACCGTTTTTTTCGCGAGACGGATCTGCCCGTTCATCAGGACCGTTTTCGGATCGATCAATACCGCGCACCCTACTTGAAACAAGCGGTGCAGGACAATCGTGCCGATCCGGTTTCTTCCGTGGTCCGTTACTGGCGGCGACGCACCGCGGCTCAAGCCGCTCATTCGCTCGACACGCTGGCAACCCTGATCGGCGGGGCCGAACCGTCGGCAGAGGATTCGGACCGTCTGGCGCCGGACGAATTGTTGGACAAGGTGGATGCCTTGGCCGACGAGGTCAGCGATCGAGACGAATCGGGCGGGGATCGATCGAGCGGAGATTCGCCGCTTGCCGCGCTGGACCGGCAAGTCGTCCAAGCCGGGCAGCAGGCGGTGGCCCGTTTCGCGGACTGTTTGCCTCGCGCGAACCAAGCGAACGAAGAGGGTTACTTGATCGTGAATCCGTTCAGTTTCGTGCGGCGCCTGGGCGTGGATGTGACGCAATTGGGCGGCCTGCCGACCGCCGAGCGTCCGGTGTACGCGGCGGACGAGTACCGGGGGAAGCGATTTGCCGTGGTCGACGTACCACCGATGGGTTTCGTCTGGGTGACCGCCGGGACGAAAACGTCGAGCGTCAAGACAGGCTCGAAAAGCGGTCAGTCGATGGCCGAGCATTGCTTGTTGCGGAACGAGTTCTTCGAGGTCTTGATCGATCCGGCTACGGGCGGGTTGCGGGCGATCCGTGAATACAACTCGCGCAATAACCGCATGTCGCAGCAATTGGCCTTGCGGCTGGGCGCGCCGCCGCGTCGCAAACGAGGCGAAGTCTGGCAGGAAGCGGATCTGAAGTCGTTGTATACCGAGATGAAAGCCGATTCGATCGAAACGACCGTCGCCTCGTCGGTTCTCGGTGAAATCGTGGCTCGAGGCCGTCTGCTGGACGCCGGGGGCAAGGTCCGGGCAGGTTTTCAACAGACGTACCGCTTGTGGCGAGGCAGCCGAGTGCTGGTGATGGACATTCAATTGGAGCCCGGTGAGGACCCGGAGACGGATCCGTGGAACTCCTACTATGCGGCGCGATTCGCCTGGGGGACCGAGGCCGCCGATGTCCGTCGTGCCGTGAATATGACTCGCTTTGCCACGTCGCTGAAACGTTTGGAGGCGCCTCACTTCGTGGAGATCGAAGACGGCGATAAACGCACGACGATCCTGACAGGCGGCGTTCCGTTCCACCGCAAACCGAGCGCCCGCATGCTGGACAGCCTGCTGGTGGTGCGTGGCGAAAGGGAACGTCGCTTTCGCTTGGGAATCGGACTGGACCTGAAGAATCCGCTGCACGAGGCGGCTGCGTTGGAGACCCCGATCTACCACTTGTTTCAATCGGCGCCGCCGCCGACGCCCAGCCGTAACGGATGGTTGTTCCACGTGGATGCGCGGAACGTCGCCGCGACTCATTGGGAACCGGTGATCGAAGGCGCCGAGCCGATCGGTTTTCGCGTCCGCTTGCTGGAGACGGCGGGACGAGCCGTGAAGGTGACCTTAAGCAGCTTTCGCCCCGTCGCTTCCGCCCGACAACGTGGTCTGGACGGATCACCTCGAAACGATTGTAATCTGGACGAAGGCCGGATCACTTTGCAGATGGCCGCCCATCAATGGACCGAAATCGAGGCCACTTGGTAATCCCCATCCTCCACTGACCACTGACAAACACAATGCCATCCGACTCGACCCTCTGCCTGTGTTTCCACGTTTCGCAGCGAAAGGTTTGGAATTATCTGCGAATCCACCAGCCGCAGCGCGCGTCTCAATTGAGCGAGTGTTTTGGGGCAGGGACCGGGTGCGGATGGTGCAGGCCCTATCTGCAGACGATGTTCCAGCGTTGGCAATCGGGTGCTTCGAGTCCCGACGATCTGCCGGCGCCCAGCGATTATGCTTGGCAACGCACTCAGTACGTACGGGATGAAGGGATCGACCTGCCGCCGGGAGCGACACCGATCAACGACGCCCCGCCGGACGAATCGACGCACTGATCTTGAGCCTTCTCTCATGACGCACGATCCGCTCGATTGGCTGGATGACGCTTTGCACGATCTGTCCGATCGTTGTCTCCTGCGCCAGCGGACGACGCGCCAAGGCGCACAACAGCCTGCGCAGATTTCGTGGCGGGGACAGACCCTTGTCAATTTCGGCAGCAACGATTATTTGGGTTTGGCGGCCGACAGCCGCGTCTGCCGGGCCGTCCGCGAAACGCTGGACGGATCGGGCTGGGGAAGTGGCGCCAGCCCCTCGGTCACCGGTCGAGGCCAGATGCACGCTCGATTGGAAGAGGAATTGGCCGCGTTCGAAGCCGTAGAGGATGCGGTGTTGTTTCCCAGCGGCTTTTCGGCCAACATGGCGACGATCCCGGCGCTGGTCGGTCGCGACGATGCCATCTTCAGCGACGCGAACAATCATGCGAGCATCATCGACGGCTGCCGATTGTCCGGCGCTTCGATCGTCGTCTACCCGCATCGGGACATGGCCGCGCTCCGCGACCGGTTGCGAGATCGAGCGGGCTTCCGACGCCGATTGATCGTGACCGATACGCTGTTCAGCATGGACGGCGATCTTGCTCCACTGCCGGACCTGGCCGATCTGGCTCAGCAGCATGATGCCATGCTGATGGTCGATGAAGCCCACGCAACAGGCGTTTTCGGTCATCGAGGCCGCGGCGTCTGCGAAGCGATGCGCGTCGAGGCCGGGGTGCACGTTCGCGTGGGGACACTCAGCAAGGCGCTGGGATCGATCGGGGGTTTTGTCGTCGGCCAACGACGGTTGATCGATTGGCTCGGAAATCGGGCCAGAGCGTACGTCTATTCCACTGCCTCGCCCGAAGCGGCTGCGGCAGCGGCCAGCCAAGCGTTGCAGATCGTTCAGCAGCAACCGGAACGGCGATGTCGCTTGCTGGAACAGGCCGATGATTTGCGACGGCGATTGCAGCATCGGGGGTGGTCTACGGGTGGCTCGGCCAGCCAGATCATTCCGGTGATCCTGGGCGACGCCAACCGGGTGATGGAGCTGGCCACCCGTTTGCGTGATTTCGGGCTGCTGGTGCCGGGCATCCGGCCTCCGACCGTTCCACCCGGCCAGTCACTTCTGCGGATCAGCCTGTGCCATGGTCACACGTCCGAACACCTGGATCGGCTGGTCGAAGCGTTGCTTTCATCGTGTTGAGCGTCCTTCGGTGGGCCGACCCCGCCGACCGAAGGTCTCTCGCGCTACGGGAGGCCTTCGTTCGACGGGGCGCCGGGCAACGCTATGCGACTCATCGCCTGGTAGCTGGGACCGGTGCGTTCCAGATAGCTGGCGTAAACGATCACCTGGTCGACCATCGAACGACCGGCATCAAACGACTGCTGCTTGTGCAATTGTTGGGTGAGCTGGGTTCCTGTCGATCCTTTGCCGCGACGGATGCGACCGATGGTCAGATGCGGATGATAGGCACGTCGCTCAGGGGGAAAGCCCAATGGCTTGAGTGCCTGCTGAATGGATCTGCGAAGCGCCTTCAACGGTTCAGCGCCCTGGTCCACCCCGATCCAAATGGTGCTGGGCCGCCCCGGGTGGGGAAACGCGCCGGCGCCTAGCAGCGACATCCAGAAGGGCGAGCATTCCGCCACGGCGCGCTGGACGGCCAGACAAACCTCGTGGACGTCCGTCTGCGAAACATCGCCCAGGAACTGCAACGTCAAGTGCATGTTCTGCGATTCGACCCACTTCACATTTCCAGCGTTGGCAGACAACAGCTCGATCAATCGAGCGGCCCGGCGTCGGACGCTTTCCTGGACATCCACGGCGACGAACGTACGGATGGTATTCATGGGGCGTTTCTTGATTCGGAGTTCGAGGCTTGGATGGGATCGCAGTCGAGTTCTTCAACCAGGTATTGGGTACGCTCCAGCAATCGCCGTCCGGAGACACCGAGTTCCGCCGGGGCGCGATCGGCCAGTTGCTGGAGAATCTGCTGGAATGACTCGCACGCTCGGTCCATCTGGCCTTCGTCCCACCGTCGCATCCCTTCCAAGTAAAGCTGTTCGGAATCCGTCAGCCCTCGCACCTTGCTCTGCAGTTCCTGCTGCAATTGGCGGACTGCCGTCCGCTGTTGCCAATGGTATACCTGCGGAACTCGGGCATCGTCGGGAAATCGCTCCAGGAATTCATCCATCCAACTGGTGTATCGAATCGGCGGCGACGGGGCATTGGCAGCCTGTTCGATGCGCCCGTACAAGCGATCGGCCGAAGGCGGCAGCAGGGCCCAGACGAACGCACCGATGATGGCCAGCAAAGCCACGGCAATCGCGGCGGTGATCCAGCGTTCGCGCGCCGCCGAAACGCTCGGGTCGGCGACAA
>SKKK01000623.1 GCA_007121535.1 Planctomycetaceae bacterium
CCGGCCGAGGCAGGTCGCCCATGTCGTTCCAGTAGCGATTGACGATCAGGTTTTGCAGTCGGTACAGGTTCTCTCGAGCGGCCAACCGTTGGGAACGCCGTCCCAGATAGCCCATCGTGGGAACGATCAACGTGCTGAGCGCCACCAGAATCGTCAGCACAATCAATAATTCCAGTAAAGTCAAACCGCAACGTCGTGCGGCCAGTTTTCGAAAACGGTGCATACCATTCCCCTTCGTGTTCTATCGTGCTTGGACCGCCCGCGACTCGCGGCACGCTCGTCATTCAGACGCGGAACACGCCCTTCCGACGCTGGCAGTGCCGATCTTGCAGAAAACGCCCGCAGCAAACCGCACGACGGACAGGAATGTCCATCCTACAAGTTGTGTTGGTCCGCGCACGGCGCAACCGAGACAGTTTTCGCCTCGGTTGCGATGATCGTTATGGAGAAATCAAAGCCGCCAACTATTGCACCTGGTCGGCTTCCACTTCCTCCCAGAACTCCTCCGTGTGCGCTCCGACACCCTCCAATCGGCCAGGATGCATCGACAAAACGCCTCGGAATCGTGCCCGGCGATAAGGACTGGCAATAAACTGGTCGGCAGGATCATCGCCGTCGACCCAAGCCGGATTCGCCACGTGCCCCGCGACCTGATAGACGGCAACGAATCGCATATAACGCTGGTTGGGGTTGCCTTCCAGACTGTCCGCAAAATGCACGGGCGCTTCGTTCAACGTCCGGCCGAACATCCGGCAGGGCGAACCCAAGCCGAAGACCACAAATCGATCCTCGGGACCATTCGTGGAAATGCCCTGCTGTTGGGCAGCGAACGCATCCAGGAAAGCGACCTGGGTCGCATCCGTGATGGTCTCCAACGGCGGGCCGTCTGCCAGCGGAGTTCCATACGGCCAGAAACTGGGATGCCAATCCGGCCCCCCATCCGACATGACCGTCACTTGGCGAATACCAGCCTCATGCAACGCGTCGACCTCGTCTTCCGTCAAAGGACCAACAGAGACACCCACGATGCCACCGTTCCGAAGCGGCAGAAACGGCGCCAATCCACCGCCTCCACTTACTACCAGCGTGTCCATCCGATCCGGATAGCCGTCCATCGAGGTGGCTTCGTACATTTGAATCGCTTTGGCCAATTCAGGCAGGTTTGCCGAACACGTGGCGATATGCGCGCGGTTCATCAGTCGAGGGAACATGGCGACGGCGATCCCAGCCAACGCGGCCAGGATCGTCATGACGATCACCAATTCCAATAAGGTTAAACCGTTGCGAGAACGATTGATTTGCAGAGATGTTAGCATTCGAAAAAGCTCCTGATATCCAGATTATTGTCTAAGAATTTGTTCAGTTGAAAACAGGTTGGATTTCCAGAGAATCCGATCCGACCTTCACGGCCAGGCGCCTGGCACATCGGCACCCCACCGAAGCGGCCCGGTACGTTGGATGACAGGCGGACGGCAAGCGTGTCGCCATGATTTGCCATCCGATCCCGGACGATCGGATCGTCGATCAACCCAGCGGGGGACCCCGAGCCTGATAAACTGAACAAGCAACAACCTGGACCAGCAGCGGCGGGCATGTTGCAACGGGTAACGGGACTTCGAACCACGGCGGCGATTCACACACCTCGGCTGCCAGCTTCATCCCAAAAAAGCGGCACAGCGGGCACTCGTCCTCGTCCAACACGTCGAACGGCTGCGGACCTGCCGGTTCCAAGGAGCAACAACGGAAGTGGGAGAACCCGTCCGCGTCATGACTCGATGTCTCGCCCAGCACCACCACCTGGTTTCCCACCACCACCCCGTGGCTCATCCCCGGCAGCAGATGCAACCCGTCGCGCACACCCACCATTGCGGTTAGCAAAACTACCAGCGACCAAGTAGCCAGCGGGTGGACAAAACGGCGAGTCACAGCGTTACACTTTCAGGGGCTAGTCAAACTGGACGGCAAAGGACTTACGAGACTTAATCTCAATAACGATGTTAATTTTATTCACCCAGACAGCCGTTTGTCAAGAGCCCAGAAATCGATTTCTTTCTCTTTGGATCTATTTACCAATACTATCTCACAACTAGGGGGTTTGGTTGTACTTTTAAGTAACTGCCGATTCGAATGAGGGACAACATCGCGTCGAGTGCTGCGCGGGGGAAGCTGCCGAAGGGATCTGTCCCAAACGAGGGCGCTGCTAGATCACAGGCTGGGACGGAATGCATGCCTGGAAACCGGTTCCCGTGGACGGCGATCACCGGTGGCCAAGGAACGATACAACCGAGTAACGCCCACGAGGCTGCAATCAAGCGAAGTATTCGTCGCCTTCGGGAACCAAGGGACTGTGGGCCAGCAGGAAGCTGCGTTCCTCGCTGGCCTGGTAGAAGTAGACTCGCGCGGTGCGTTTGGGGCCTTGGCCGCTGATCGCGACGATCATGCCGTTGCCATACTCGGGATGCGACACGGCCATGCCTTGAAAGAAGGTCGATGGCGGGTACCGCCGCTCGCCGTGCCGCTTGTCGTGCATCGGTTCAACGCCCGTGGCCACGCCGGTCGGCGTTCGTCTAGCCGCATACTCGTCCGGCGCTTCCTGGATGAATTCGTCGTCCGTCCACGCCGGCGGCGCGGCTTCGGGAAGTTCGAAATCGTCGATATCGAACGATTCGTCCGGATCGTCATCCACATACCCTGCCGGTTCGGAATAGGCCATCTGCTCGCGAGGCAATTCCATCAGGAACTGGCTGGGAATCGTCGGACGGCGATCTCCCCGAAAGGCCCGGTACTGGGACAGGCTCAGGTGCAATTCTTCCTGGGCGCGCGTCATGCCGACAAACAGCAACCGCCGCTCTTCTTCCAGTTTGTCGGAATCGTCCATGCTGCGTTCGTGAGGCAGCAAGCGTTCCTCGATGGCCACGATGAAAACGACCGGGAATTCCAAGCCTTTCGCGGCATGCATGGTCATCAACGTGACTCGTTCGGTGCCTTGCTCCAAGGCATCCGTGTCGGCGACCAGCGAAGCCTGTTCCAGGAACCGTTCCAGTCGATTTGTTTCCTCGGGATGCTGCCGATCGAATTCATCGGCGGCCGTCACCAGTTCCTCGATGTTCGCCAGCCGTTCCTGGTCCTCTTCGGTCCCCGATTCGATCAACCAACGGCGGTAACCCGATTCGTCCAGGACGCTCCGGATGGCGTTTCGCACGTCGCCAAACGCTTGTTGCACCATCCGATCGTAGGCGGCGACAAAAGCGGCGATCTTCGTGGCCGTGCGCTTGGGGATCGAATCGATCCGGCTGCTTTGACGAGCCGCCTCTAACAGCGAGATGCCGTGTTCTCGGGCGTGACGAGTCAAGCGTTGGATGGTGACTTTGCCGATCCCACGCGCCGGCGTGTTGATGATCCGCAGCAGGGCAAACTGGTTTTGAGGATTGTTCACCAGTTGCAGGTAGGCCAGCAGATCCTTGATCTCGCGCCGCTGATAAAACTCCAACCCATTGACGATTTGGTACGGGACGCCGGCCGATCTCAGCGCATGTTCCATTTGCCGGGACAGGGCATTGATCCGGTAGAAGATCGCAAAATCGCCCGCCGTGCGGTTCCCCTGGCGGATCTCCTCGGCGATTCGGACGGCGATCGAATCGGCTTCGTCGTTTCCGGTGGGATAGACGACCAACCGCACCGGGCTGCCTTCCGGCCGCGACGTGAATAAGCGTTTGGCTTTCCGCTTGACATTGTGCATGATCAAGTGGTCTGCCACTCGCAAAATCGCGGGCGTGCTGCGAAAGTTTTCTTCCAAGCGGACGACTCGGACGTTGGACAGCTCGCGTTCGAAATCCAGGATGTTGTTCAAATCCGCGCCGCGCCAGCCATAAATGGACTGGTCGGGGTCGCCGGTCACTGCCAGATTCGAGTGATCGATCGACAGGGATCGCACCAGAGCGTACTGAGCCAGGTTGGTGTCCTGGTATTCGTCCACCAGGATATAGCGGTAGCGGTCATCCAGGGCCGCGCGCAACGATTCGTTCTCACGCAACATCATGGCCACGTGCAGCAGCAGGTCGTCGAAATCGACCGCGTTGGCTTCCAGCAGCAGGTGCTGATACACGGGGTACAGTTGCTTGGTGATGTTGCCGATCGGGCTGTTCTTCCGCGGCTCGAAATCGTCCGGTCGGATCAGATGGTTCTTGGCCCAACTGATCGCGTTGGCGATGCTGGCCGGCGTCGCATGCGCCGGCTGGACGTCGGCCATCTGCATGGCCTGTTTCAGCACGCGCAGGCTGTCGTCCTTGTCGTGGATCGTGAAATTCGGCTGCAACCCGGCCAGCGGAGCGTAATCGCGCAGCAACCGGGCGCAAAACGAGTGAAACGTGCCCATCCAGACGCCGCGACGCCCGGTCAAGCTCATCACGCGCTGCCGCATCTCCTCGGCGGCCTTGTTGGTAAAGGTCAACGCCAGGACTTGATGCTCGCTGATCCCGTGCCGCAACAGGTTGGCGACTCGGTGCGTTACCACGCGAGTCTTTCCACTGCCCGGCCCGGCCAGAATCAACAGCGGGCCGTCGACGTGGGCCACGGCCTGGCGTTGGGCCGGAGTCAGCGAAGCGAACAGATCGGGTTCCTCAGCGGGTTGCTGTTCGAAACTCATGCGAGTCGCACCCCTCCTTGGCTCGATCGCGGGACCGCGCGGCGAAAGTGGTCGCCGCGGTCCCGGCGGGAATCATCCGTTGTCCTAACGCGGCCTCCGACCGCAACCGAAGTAGGTTGGGTCTCCGACCCGACCCGGTCGGGACAGAGTCCCAACCTACAAAGATGCGCGTACCGTATGCACATCATACATCCGAAGACCCTGATTGCCGCGTTCACTCGGCGCCGCCTCGCGAAACCACCTCGAGCGGCACGCACGCGATCGAAGCCGGCACAAAATTGCAGGTACAGCCGCCGGTCAGATTCGGCATGTTCATCACACCGTTGGCCGGGTACAGGTTATTGTTCACGCTGCAGCCCGGTCGCACGCCGAAAAACGGAATGACCTGGGTGCTGTGCAGATCGATCCAAGCCGAATTGCTGCGGTAGCGTGTCGTGACCAGATGCTTGCTGGCTCGCGTGTTCGTACAGCCGCGACGCACCCATTCCAACGGTTTGCCGACAGGGCTTGCCGTGGGGATGTCGTAGATGGTCAGTAGCTGTTCCGTACCCGTCAGCAGCCGGCTGCCGGCGATCAATCCGGGAACGCCGGACGCCGGTAGACCTCGGCCTTGGACCACCAGTTGGTTGCTGGCCGGATCGTCGACTTGCCACACGGGATCTCCATCGCTGCCGCGATAGAACCCGACGGGCGTAATCACCAGATCCAACGTGGCGCTGTACCGAATTTGGGCGCCTCCGGGCCGTTCCCAAAGCTTTTCGCCGGTGGCGATATCCAGGGCGATCAGACGGCCATCCTGCAGTTCATCTTCGCCGCGACGCTGATCGGCGATCTCGCTGCAAAACACGCGATCTTCGGCCACGGCCAGGCCGAGCGACGTGCGTGAGGCTTCGAAACGCCACAGCAGATCGCCCGTATGCCGATCGATGCACGCGACGGTCGCGCCGCTGGTGCCGATCAGATAATCGCCTTCCACCCGAAGGTTGGCCCACGGCAGATCGCATCCTTCGGGGACTTCGATCTTGCCGATCGATCGGCCCGTCTCCGGATCGAAGACCAGACAGGTGGTACCTTCGCTCATGTAGATCGCATCTTCCACGGCCACCAGTTGCGTGGTCGGCGCCAGACTGGGCGACGGACCCCATTGCCGGTGCCTGGCGTAACGAACCGCCTGGCGATCCGCCGCGTCGTCCAGCGGCTCGACACCGACCTCGACGGACGTCTCCCACAGCTTGCGACCCGTGTAGACATCCGTCGCGACCAGCACGCCTTCTTCGGACAGGATGATCCGGCCGCCGGCCACGCGAACCTGGACCTGCCCGGGATACTTGTGCCAGCGCTGCGAGGCGTCGAACCATAGCACGGCCAGCGGCGCGCGAACAAAGTCGTCGTCGCAGGCGCCCGAGCTGGCCGCGTCGGCCTCGGCATGCGACCAGTCGGCGGCGCCCGGCAACGCCCCGGATCGCACCAACAGCACGAATTCCTCGACCGTTCGAACCTTGGCGCCGGGAAGCTCCTGTTGTTGGACCATCTGCTGGATGTGATCGGCATCGGCCATCGAGCCCCATGCACAGGCCACACCGCCGTACGGCCGCAACGCGTGGAAGACAGCGTCGGCCAACGGCTCACCCTGGCTTTCGTCCCAGGCGTCCGGCGTCTCGGTAACGATCAGATTGGCCATGTAGGGCGGCAGCGGATACGTCAGCGGGTCGCCAACCACGGCGGCCGTGCGAGTGCCGTAAAGTCCAGCGTCGTCCAGACGACGGCGCAACCGCGCTACCCGGTCCGCGTCGGGGTCCACTGCGATCACGTGCAGATCGGATTGACCAGCGAGTTCTTCGACCAAACGGCCCTGATCGATGCCCATCACCAGCGCGTACCCGTCCCGGACGCCGGTGGCTTGCAGCATCGACGCGGCCTTTTTCGTCCAGAAGTCTTCCGTTGGGGAGTCACTGTCGGACGCCGTTCTTGTCTCGGCGTGCACGACCGCCGGGCCGGGCTGTGGAGCCCCGAATGCCAACAGCGTTCCTTCGGCCGTCACGATGAACAATTGGTCGTCGGCGGCCAGCATTCGTTGAGGCGTTCCTTCGCATTCGGCACTCCACACCACTTGGGGCTGCGGGCCGCTGACGTCCAACGCTTCTACCAGTCCCGGAGCACCGACATACAGACGGTTGCCCGCCTTGATGTGGACGTCTCGTCGGACATTCAGATTCCACAACTCGCGAAAATCGCCTTCGAACAGGTCCGGGTACCTGTCTGCCTCACGATACGATGCGATGGTCTCCGGTGTCCTCTCACGCAAAGCAACCTCGGTCAAATCGCGAGCCACGATGCGCCGATCGCTCTCGTACATCACCTCGGGCGTGAACACGGGTTGCCGGAACGAATCCAGTTCACGCTGGTTGGCTCGCTCGATATCCAAACGAGTCCAGCCGCCGGGGTACAGCAACGGCTTGTAATCCGATCCGTCCGGTGGGGTGTCGGCAAATCGTTCTTCGCTGGGCCGAGTGATATCGTACAGATCGCCGCTATGACTCAGATATTTCCCGATCCCCGCCACGAACCAGCCACCTTTGGGAAGGCCGTTTCGACCTCCCCAGCCCATGGTGTACGTATGCAACTCGCCCGTCTTCAAATCCAGGAACGCGGGCAACTGCGATCCGCAGGGGACGACCAGCCAGTCGCCGACGATCGCCAGATACCCTTGTGGTGTCAGACCGGCATAGAACCCGATGCCGTGGTCCCAGTTGCTCCTGGGAATCCGATCGCTTTCGGTATTCGACCAGACCGCTTGACCTGTTTCGGCGTCCACCGCATGAACGAACACGCCCTCGGTCGGCCACAAACCGGCCGCGAAATAGATGATGCCGTCGGCCATCACCGGACCGCCGCGAGCGGGCCATAACGAGACCAGCCGACCGTGCCCCACCACTTTGCGGTCCGAACGGTCTTCGGGCAGACCCCGGAATCTCCACTGCAACGACCCGTCATCGGCGTCCACACAGTATAGATACCCATCGTCCGAAACGAAATAAATCTTGCCCTGCCAGGCCACGGGGGCGAACCGTACGGGGCCTTCGGCGAAAAACTGCCACCGCTGGTTTCCGGTCGCCGTATCCAACGCCGTCACGCTGTCGTTGACCATCGACGGAACGTACATCGTACCGTCCATCACCACGGGCTCGTAGGAAGCGTCGTAGGCCAGCCGCAATTCGTGGGGAAACGCAGGCCGCGGGGTGGGCATCTGACGCTCCCAGCGCAATTGGAGTTCGTCCGGCAAGTCGATCGGAGCCGCCGCCGTGCGGCCGGCGTCATAACGAAACTGAGGCCAGTCCGCCGCACGCGATGGAATGGTCCAGCAGCACATTACCGCGATCAGTATCCAATGCAGATTCCGACTCATAGCAATCCTCGTTTGGTTTTCTTGGGCGATCGGCGGCAGCAATGCCTCGGCCAACGACTGAGCTCGCAGTGCGATTCGTCTTGCAACCTCTCGATCACATTTCGTGGGGCTTTTTCCAACAAGGCAGCCTAACACGCCGCCGCCGGGGGTGCAAGTCGCTTGTGCGTGCTTGGAACTTCCACTTCCCGACCCCTTCCCGCCACCACCACCTACCGCCTACCACCTACCGTTTACTCTACTCGGTCCCGAATTTTGGCAAATTCGGCTACGGAGAACCACCGCCGCTGCTCACTCGTTAAAATGGCCCAACAACCGGCGGCCCTTGTAGATGCAATAGGCCTCGTCAGGACCCGGCGGGCGATCGCTCTCACCCTGAACGATCCAGGTGGTCTGCACGTCATCCACCACGGCCACGCCCGTTTGATCGTCCAGCACGGCACGGGCGACCAGCACGCGATCGCCGAAGAACAAACACAGCTTATAAGGCTCGATCTGCTGGTAGCCTTCATCGTGCAAGCGACGAGCTAATCGCGCTACCTGCACCTGCTCGGTCTGATGCAGATGCGAGACGGGGAACTCGTACATTTCCTCGTGTTCCGCGTGCCAACCGGCAAAGGCGGCGAAAATATCGTCGGTCGCCAGATCGGACAGATCGCACCCGAAGGCATAGCAAACCGGACCAGCGATCCCGACGTTGGTGAACTGCATGTCGCCGAACACGTAGGTAAAGCGGAACAGATGACAATCCACCGGCTCTTCAAAGCCCGGCCAGTAGAGGCAGCGTGATTCAATCCAGTCGCAACCGATCGGTGGAACGCCGATCTGGGAAGGCTGAGCCAGCCAGAGCACCAGTTCCGCCTGGGCTTGTGCACGGTCGGTTCGGTACTGCGAGTCGACTTGATCCAACAGATCCAGCTCTTCGGCATAGGCCAACACGCGCAGCCGGACGATGGGCTCGGCCGCTAACTCGATCAGCATTTCACGGCCTCGCGCTTCGCCCAACCGAGCCAGCGCGCCAGCCGCCTCGGCCCGTAAGCGGCGATGGCTCAACTGGCTGGCCTGATACAATTTCCCCGTCACCGACCGGTCGCCGATCAGGGCCAGCGCGTCACACAGCGAAACGGCCAGCGACAAGCCCTCGCTGATCTGATGGCTCCGCTGTTGAATCTCCTGGCCGCTTTGCGGCGCAGTCGATTCCAATTGGCCCAAGCGACCGACGACGCCGCCCAGCAACGAGGCGAGCGTCTGGACATGCTCGGCAGCGGGATGACGACCGAAACGGTGGCGTCGCGTCAGGAAGTTGGCCAGATCCAAGACGCAAACGGCCACCGATGCGTGCATCAGGGCGCCCAGCAGGCGAGGGAACAGCCATCGCGGGTCGTAGTCGGCATGCTGGAACAAAGGGCTGAGCGCCGCAGCGACGCGAGTCGGATCGCGCGGCGGATCGTCGACCAGCAGATCAGCCAGTTCCAACAGGGCTCGTTCGCTACGCGAACTACTCAACAACATCGGCAACAACTCGCGGGACTCGCTTTCGGGTTGCAGATGGCGATAGACCGCAGCGATCAAGCTTGACATCGTGTCGTCTAAAAGCAACGGTGGATTGGCGCCCGCTCGGCCGAGTGTTCGGAGCAGAATCTGCTGGAAAATCGCTGCCAGCAAAGTGTCCACTGCCGCGTTGACTGGTGGCGAGCGGTCCAGCAGGCTGGCCAACAGCAACGCGATCTGATCGGCACTCGCCTGAGCCAACCAAGCCGTGCTGGTCCGGACATCGATCTCCGCGTCCTCGTCCGCATCGATTGCCCGGTCGGCCAGCCGATCCAGGTCATTCAACAGGTTGATCACAGGATTGGTCAAGGCAAGGTTCCCATGCACCAAAGGAACAGGGCGGCCGAAACGGCCGCCCCGCACAACGTCACTACTCACGATCGAGCGATCATGCCTCGGTCGGTTCCGCCGCCAAAGCTTCCGGCATCTCGAGCGTCTTGCTCTCCATCCCGGCTTTCGCTAACACGTAGTACAGAACGAAGCCGACGACGAAAGCGGCTAAGGGTGGCACAGGAACTAGATTGCTGTACGCCTGCGTGGCTTCGAACAAGCCTGCCACCAAGTTGAACGCTCCCACAATGAAACCCACGATCCACGAGATCCACCCGGCCGGATTAAACCCGGCCCGTGGCCCGGCCCAACGCCTGCCGGCCAAAAGATAATCAGCCGCCATGGCGCCGCAGACTGGCCCGAACGAGGCACCGATCACTGAAAAGACTTCGATAACCTGAGCAGCCAATCCGGTAGCGGCCAGGATAATGCTAACGACAGTTCCGATTCCGACCGTTATGAACGGATTCACCTTCGGCAGCGTTGTCTTGAAGCTGTTGGCTGCGATGAAAGCCGAAAAACAGGCCGGTGGAAACGCCGCAATGGCCAACAAGTACATGAAGATCGCTCCCACGTTCAACCCGAACAGATCGTACATCAATTCTGTGGGGTTCATCATGGTCGGAATGCTTGCTTTCCCCAGACCATGCGCCCCGGCGACGATCAGCAGTGCGAGTCCCCCCGCGAAAATCTTCGCTCCGGCAATCCCAACCAGACCGCCTAGCTGCACATCTTTGGCGTTGCGATTGTTCATACCGAAATCCGTTCCGGCAGCGCCAGCCGTCGCGAAAAAGCCGATGACGTACGTCAAAATGATCGCAAAAACGCCCCACGTCGTGAGCGGAACGCCGGCCTCGCTGGCGGCTATCGGTTCTGCCGGGTCAAACGAAGCCACTCCTCCCACGGACCCGAACACCAAAATAATCAGGATTACCAGGGGAATCAGTGGCAGGAACGTGGCTACCTTTGCCACGTATTGAATTCCCTTCAGGCCCATGAATGCACCGGCTGCGGCCCAAAGTATCGCAACGACAATGTGAGGTGGCGTGCTGATGACTTCCATCAAGGTCTTATCCGGGTAGAAGGGCTTCACCAGAAAAGCCGCCGAGAAGCATGCATTGACGCCCAACCAGCCGAACTGGAGCAAACCCATAAGAAAGCCAGGCATCAAGAATCCGCCGATGACACCATAGCTTGACGTGCCGACGATGTATAGCGGCAATCCCGTCTTCATCCCCAACATGCCGGGTACCAGATAATACAAGAAGTGGCACAGCAGGGCAGCAACAACCAGACCGACAAGAGCGACACCCAGTCCCTGAGCCAATGCACCGCCGGGAGAACCGCCGGCGGTCGGAACATCCTGCCAGAACACAAACCACAACATAATACCGGCATACGTTTGCGCCGTGCTTTTGAACCAAGGTACCCGGTTGGCCAACGGAACGGGTTGTGCCGAGGCAACATAGTCTGGGAGATTCGAAGCCATAAAAATTCCTCCTGCCAAGAAAGAACGCGGGCAACCGCCACCGGCCATGGACATCCCAAGCCGCCACAGCACGGCTGCCGACCAACTCGTCACCAATGACCCCGAGTATATCTTCTCGAAAATGCCTGTAAACGGTCCTCGAACGTCGATTCCCACTATTTGGGCCAGATTTTCCCGAAATGCGCCGCTGAAATGTTCCGTCTCTTGCCGGAACCGGAAGATCAATCTTTTTTGGGACTTTTTCATACCCAAAGCGCCGCGCATCGTAACCCGAAGCGTGAGCGATGAGATATGCGTGGTCTTCTTCGCTCACGCTTCCGGTGGCGATCGGATCCATCGCAAAACAAGTCCGGGATGAAAAGCGGTGGCCCGGCTCTGCCCAAGACCCCCTGTCAGTGCTGTGAATGGCCTCCGACCGAGCCACTTCGCCGACCGAAGGTCTCCAGGGTCGCGGGGACCTACGGTCATCAGCGTATCTGACCCTACACTTCAGGGGGTGGTAGGTTTCGCCGAAATTCGTATCGCGGTGAAGCCGTCGAAAATGGCACAATAGGCGTCACGTTCCACGAACCATTTCCCAACTCCTGAAAGGAAAGGACTCCTGATGCTGGTATTGAGTCGACGACGAGACGAGAGCGTGGTGGTGAGCGACGAGGTATTGGTGACGGTCCTGGAAATTATGGACCAGCAGGGTGATCGCATTGCCGGTGCCAAGGTGCGACTGGGCTTCCAATCGCCCCGCCACGTGGCCATCTATCGCAGCGAATGTCAGGAACGGGAACTGACGGACGGTTTTTCCCGACGGGGATCGCGACGCGCGTATCCTCTGGCGGGCAAGCTGATCACGGTGCGTGATGCTCTGGTTCGATTGAGCATTCAGGTTCCACCCCGAATTCCTGTTTGCTGCAACGGTCAGTCGCTGGTGGCGTCGCCGCCCGCCAAATCGATCGATGCCCCTCAGACCCCGGCCAAAACCACGTACGAATTGGTTTGTCGGGAAGAGGACCGCATCACGATTTGCAACAACATCGTCGTGGCTACGTTGGATATTCAACGGTTTGTGCCGTTTCGACGGATGCAACCGGCCGCGTGACGTGCCGCTGGTAGATCAAGAAACTGTGCTCGTACTGGTTCTTGTCGTCCGACGGGTACCGGACAGATCGTTCGGCCACGTCCCAGGTCCGGGCGTCCAGTTCCGGAAACACGGTATCGCCGTCGACGTGGGCATGGACCAGCGTCATGTAGATCCGATCGACCAGAGGCAACGATTGGCGATAGATCTGGCCGCCGCCCATCACGAACACTTCGTCATCGCCGTCGGCAGCTCGGATCGCCGTCGGCAGGTCGGGCACGACGCGCGCCCCCCGGGCTTGGTAGTCCGGATGCCGTGTCAGGACCAGCGAGATCCGGCCCGGCAGTGGACGCGGAATCGATTCCCAGGTCTTGCGTCCCATGACCAAATGGTGCCCCATCGTCAGCCGCTTGAAACGCCGCAGGTCGGAACTCAGCCGCCACGGTAACTGACCGCCCTGGCCGATCACGCGATTTTCGGACATGGCCACGATCAAAGACAAGGTCATCGCTGTGATGGGACTTCCTCTACTTCCAGGATTTCGCGCAACACCGGTTGGGCGCCGTCGCGCTCCACGTTACCGCTAATGGTCGGCGTGACGTATCGCTGAGGCCCTCGTTTTTGCGTCATGGTAAAGCGATCGCCCTTTTGCAGCAGGAGCCGATAGCTGGGCATGCCGCCGAAGGCGCGATCCCCCAACGATTCGCAAGGAATCCAAACCCCGTTGCCCTGCGGATCCTCCAGGTAGAACTCCGGGTAGGTATGGCCCTCGACCCATACACATCGTGCGGGAATGCCTCGCAATCGACACATGGCGACGAACAGCGAGGTGATTTCTTCGCAATCCCCACTGCCGGTTTCCAGACCGCGCAGCGCCCCCTGCAAAGGGCGGACGCCGTCGTAATGCGAGATCCGCGCTCGAGTCCAATCGTAGATGGTCTCGACCTGCTGCCAAGCCGATTGGGTCGTATCGATGGGAATCTCGGCCGCCGCCGCCTTGACTCGTGGATGACTGATTTCGATGTATGGACTCTCCGCCAGATACGGGCGCAGATCTCGGCCGACCCGGGATGCGAAACGCAGCGCGTGCGGCTGTTCCGGCGGCAGGATGTGAAAACGCTCGACTTGCAACGTGTAGATCACGTGCGCCGATTGCCCGGCGACCAATCGCGGAACCCGGAACTCGACCTGACGGACCCCATCGTTCAGGACGCGGGTGGTGACCCGTTGCACCCCCGGCGATACATCCTGGTCCAAGATCTCCACGTGCTGCTCGGGCCACGACATGGGTAACGGAAAGGTCACGATGATCTGATTACAAACGCCTTGGCTGCCCGTGATCTCCACGCCCACGCGTACCAAAAGTTGCTTCGCGTGGGCGTAGCGCAGTTGCATTTGCTCGGGAAGGAACTCGGTAGGATCCGAGGTTCGCTGCAGGACGTACTGCCTGTCCGCAGCGCTCAGCCGATCCAGAGGGACGCTAATCTGCCGGCCGACCTCGGTCTCCAAAACCACCGACGCCCGTTCCACGTGGACCAGCGTCGCACGAATCCGATGTTGCCCGGTGTCGTCGGTCCAGGTCCGTGCCCCCGCCGCTGACGGATCGCTGACAGCAGATTCTGGGGCACCGGTAGAGCCCTGAGCAAGCAACAGCCCCACCAGCATTACCGTCGCAGGGAGAAGCAAATGTCGAACTTGCATATTCCGGGTACTTACCACTCGAATTCGTCGAAGCCGCTGGGCGGAATTTGGTTTCGTAGCGAAGGTGGCGAATCGAAGGCCGGTGGAAGACCACCGTGTTCGGCCAACGTACGACAATGAGCCTTACACGCCATCGCCAACCCTTCTAGATTGTAGCCCCCTTCCAACACCGAGACCAATCGACCGTCGGCAAACTTGTCGGCCGTTTCCAGCATGATGCGGGTCAAGTCGGCAAAATCCTCGTCATCCAACTGAAAATGACCCAAGGGATCGCCGTGCCGGGAATCGAACCCGGCTGATATCAAGACCAGTTCGGGCTTGAATCGCTCGGCCGCCGACCGCATCTCGTCACCAAACACTCCGACAATCTCTTTTCGCCCCACTCCCGCCGGAAAAGGCCGATTCATCGTCGCTCCCAATCCGCGTCCATGCCCGGTCTCGTCACGCGCACCACTTCCCGGATACCAAGGCCATTGGTGAGTGCTGAAGAACAAGACAGAATCGTCTTCATAGAAGATGTCCTGCGTCCCGTTTCCATGGTGTACATCCCAATCGACGATCAGCACCTTGCCGATCCCATGATGCCGCTGGGCATAGCGAGCGGCCGAGGCAATGTTGTTAAAGACGCAAAACCCCATGCCTCGATTTGGGGTGGCATGATGACCAGGAGGTCGCAGTATGCAAAAGGCGTTCTTAGCCCGATCGGCCATCACAGTATCGACGGCCGTAAACGTCCCGCCCACGGCGTTCAACGCGGGTCTCCACGACCAACGGGAGACGGCCGTATCGCCCGTGCTAAGATAATGATGCCCGGCTTGAATATCGTGTTTGGCGATCTCGATATAGCTTTCGGTGTGACAGCGAGCGATCTCCGATTCCTCCGCTTCTCGTGGGTCCAGCCAGAGAACGCGGCGGTGCAATTCCGTCTTTTTCAAGGCGTTGACGACCACCGTGTAACGCAACGGTGATTCGGGATGCCCCATTCCCGTATCGTGGTTGGTGAACACGGCCGAATGGACTACGGCCGTAGGTAATGGAGAATTTTCTGAGAAACTCTCTTGACGCATCTCGCTGGGTACTTGTTCGTGAAAGGAGCCACTCGGACGAAGTCGTCTCAGCCTGACGGCGGGCCAAGACACGACGATAACTGGCCGAGTATACCTTTCGAGCGAGGCGTTTGTTAAGGGGTTGTGTGCTCAGGGGCTCAGCCATCCGGTCTGGTTGATCTGGAAGAAGCGGGCGCCGTCGACTTGGATGCTGTTGGTGTCGATCCAGAAGCGGATCTGTTGAGCGGCCGCGTCGGGGGTGACGCTGCCTTTGAGCCACAATTCGGCATCGTTTCGGCCGTCGCCTTGCAGAATGAGCAATTCTTTGGCGCGGGCGTACGAGACTCGCGAGGCTCTGGCCGTGAATCGGCTGCCTTCGACCGTCGTGTTGCCATCGGCGATGACCTCCAGCGCCGCGGGTTGGTTCCCCGACGCGGGCATCTCTGCCAACGTCAACCGATCGCTGGTCAGCAAGTACACACCGGAAGCCAACCCATCGCGCGGGTCCGGCTCCAGTCGATCGCGCCAGTCGGCGACCGGTCCATACAACGTTCGCACTCGACCATGGAACTCGATGACTCGATCGTGCAGGTTTCCGACGATTTGGTCTTCGAAGTCGACTCGCACATACACCAAGTCGGACGAGGTTCTCGCGATCTGGGTGGCGGCCGATCGTTCCTCGGTTCGGCGCTCCATTTGCTGGTTGCGACGTACCGACGAGCCCCATCCGGGACCCGCCGCTCGCAGTTCGCCGGAGGGCTGGTCGATGGTCAAATCGCGAACGTGCAGGCGGTCGATCGAGGTTCGCAGTCCGCCGTGATGCGAAGCGTTTTGCAACAAGACGTCGCCGCGAAAGGCGATGTGCTCGACGTGCACGTCGGTCGGCGGTTTGTCAGCGGAAAAGTCGATGCGTTGGGTCAGCGTGACCTCCAGATCTTCGCCGGCCAACAAGAGATCGTAGACCTGTCCATCCTCGGCCGGTTGCTCGCCGCGCAGCCGCACCCCGCCCTCGAATCGGGCAACGCGGCCGTCGAACACCATCCGATCCTGCCACTGGATGACCATGGAACCGGGCGATGCATCCGGATCGCTCGCCTGGCGTTCCTGCAATGCGGTGGCCGCGATGGGCAAACGCATGCTGCCCGCGCCGGGGATCCACATGCGGTTGCGTTCGCGATTCAACTGGATGCGATCGCCAACGACCGCCACATTGCGCGCGGCGACTTCCGCCGGACCGCCCAGGACCAGCATCCGGGTTTGCGGTGTGTTCGCATTCTCCAACTGGATCAGATGTCCCGATGCGTTCAACGGGGTCTCGCCGGGGCGAGCCGTCCGTAGCTCGCGCAGGCGGACGTTGCCGTCCAGGATCAAGTGCTCGACCACCATGTCGTTGCCCGACTGTAGCAATTGGACTTGCAGATGATCACCCGCCAGATCGAATTGTTGTGACGAAGGCTCCGCTGGCGAAGGGAAACGTCGAGCGCCGGGGCCGTCGCTGCCTGCCGACGACCGTTCGGGTGGGGCCGGTTCGTGCCGAATCCAGACCTCGACCTTTTCGGTTCCTCCGACCAATTGCGGCGAGTCCACGCGCACGGCACCCTGGGCGAGCATTCGGACCGGGCGGTACACGAATCGGGGCCGCCCCCCGGCATCTCCGGCATCGTTTGCCGATGGAATCTCTTGCAACCACAGATGCAGATCGTTCGCCCCGAATTCTCCCATGCCCTCGTAACGAACAAGAGCGCCGCCAAGCAGCGAGATGGCCTGATCTCCCTGGTGAGGTTGGACGACCAACCGATCCTGCCAACTGGCCTCGAAGATCTTGTCGGGTTGATCGGGCGAAGCGCCTCGAAGCAGGCCGGGACCTTCTGCGACCAAATGCCCCAATTGCCCGTCATCGCCGGGAACATAATGGACCTGCTTGCCGCGGAACTCGTGCTGCTCGTATTGCAAAATGGCTTCGTGTTGGTCGGTCATCCGGATCTGGCGCGTTTCCGGATGATATTCCATCCGCTGGGCGCGTGCCGCCAGCGACGCCGAGGGGATATCCAAGCGTGCGGGGGTTCCTTGCAGGACGATCTTCTCGATCGATATCCGGGATGGCCGCCGTCGATCCTCGGTCGAATCGCTCTCTTGTTGCGACTCGGGAGGTTCGGTGCGGGCGAATGCGATGCTCAGCAGGTCTGCCGTCAGTCGATCGTGCGGACCCGAAAGGTTTCTCTGAACCATTTCCACTTGGTCTTCCAAGGTGGCGATCAGCCGCTGGAAGTCCATACGAAACGGACCGCGACAGGTCACGTGGACGTCGTGGGGCAGCGGAAACTTGCCATCGGCCAAGCGGTCGAATTCTGTCGCCGAGCTTTTCGTTTCATCGACGCTGCCTGCGGGCGGGTCGTCTGCGTCCTCGTCTTCTTCCGCTTGGGGCAATCGCAAACGCAGGCTTTCGACGTGCACCAGTTCAAGCGACCGGAGCTGCCCGAAGGCTTCGTTTTCGGCGGACGATCCCGACCGTGGGTCAGGCGGTGGTCCGAGGTTGATGATCAGATCGCGACCGCGTCCCGCACTTTCGCCGTAGCGAAAAATAACGTCGTAGGGGGCGATAATTCGCTGGCGAGTGATCTGGATGCTGTCGGTACGTAGATCCAAGGCATCGTTGGCTCCGGGACGCGATTCGGGGCTTTGGATGGTCACCGGGCCCACCAGCCAACCGCTTTCCAGTTGACCGAACTGGCCTCGCGTCAAATCCAGCGGTCGATCGAAGCGAATGATCGCGCCTTGTGGGGAACGTAACAGCACAGGCCGCTGGCTGCCGATCGGACCTTCGATGCCCGTTTCAGAGCCATCGGAGTTCGTGTCAGCCAGAATCAGCGTACAGGGAACCAGCTCTAAACTTCCATCCTCCCGCGCACGATAATCTCGGATCAGCAGCATCCCGCGATCGGTCTTCACCACCATCGGATTGTCCAGTTCCCAGTCCCCGGGAGAAAAGAGCGTCTCCAGATTCGCCTCGCGCAAAGGGACCATCGAACTGGGGATGGCGGATTCCAGCAGCGACGAAAGCAACGGCTCGCGGCGAACTGCTGGGGGTTCGATTACCGGCACGACCGCCAGACTGTACACCAAGTACGTGCCAGCAACGGCAGCGAACATCTTGGCGGTACGTCGGAAGCGGGAAGCCATGAGCGGTATACCATCGGCCGCTAATAAATGTAATTGCGAACCAGATCGTCCCAACGACCTTTCGCTTTCAGCACCAGTTCGACCACCTCCCGCAGGGCGCCGCGACCTCCGGGCACCTGCGTGACGTAGGCCGCCCCGTTTCGCACGTCCTCGGCGGCATCCTGAACAGCCACCCCCAATCCTACATGCTGGATGACCGGCAGATCGAACAGGTCATCACCGATATGGCAAACTTGTTCGGCACTCAAGTTCAATTGGTCGATCAGTTCCTTGGCGGCCTGTAACTTATGCTTGAATCCCTGGCGCACCAGGTCGATGTTCAACTCGGCCGCCCGCACCTTGACAATGTGGGACGGTCGAGCCGTCAACAGGCCCAACTGATACCCGGCTCGCTGCCACAAACGGATCCCCATCCCGTCGCGGATGTGAAAACGCTTCAGTTCGATGCCCTGATTGTCGAAGTAGATGCCGCCATCGGTCAGCACGCCATCAACGTCGGTAAGGATCAGCTCGATTTGCCGACATCGCCGTTCGATCGTGATTTTCCCCATGGACTCCTTTCTTCCGTGACGGATGGGAAAGCGAAAAAGACAAGCTGGGGCGGGCGGATTGTAGCCATCCGGCGGATCGACGGCAACGTGAACCCCGGGGGATCTGAGGTTCTCAGCGTCAAGCTTTCTCCTCGCCATGCTGGCAGTGCTGGCGTTGCCCGATCGGTCGGAGGGCTGCCGCCAGCTTGTCGAGGGGCTTTTCCTTCCGCGAATTCGCGGTAATCTAAGGATCGGCGACTCTACCAAATTCACCATGGTGATCGCGAGGCCCCATGCTACGATACGTTTTCATCTTCGTATGTCTTGCCCCATTTGTCTTGTTGCCGCAGCCTGATGTCGCGGCAGCGTTTCAAGTAGGCTTTGCGAAAGAAGAAATCACACCCACTCGACCCACACCCATGTGGGGCTATGGAGCACGCCGTGACGCGCTGTCCACCGGGACTCGCGACCCGCTGTACGCCAAAGCGCTGGTGATCGATGTCGGCGACCAAAAACTGGCCCTGGTCGGATTGGATCTGGGCCGCGCACCGCGAGAGGACATGTTGGTCCGAATCCGCAAGGCCATCCAGCAATCCTCCGGCGTCACCATGTCGATGATCGTCGGCTCGCACACTCATCATGGTCCGGTCATCGAATTGCTGGACGAGCCCGGCAAGGGGCAAGGGACCTTCGATGATGCGGTGGCCTACGCCATGGAACTGGAGCAAAAGATTATTCGCGTCATCCAGCAGGCCGCCGCGGATGTGCAACCGGCTCGGATCGGCTGGAACGCAAGGCAAGTGGACCTGAACCGCAACCGGCACTCGCAAATCGAACCCAAGCCGGTCGATTCGGAACTGGGCGTGATCCGTTTCGATAACCTCGACGGAAAACCGATCGCGGTGCTCGTCAACTTCGCCGCCCACCCGACCATGCTGGAGGTGAACGACCTGCGTTTTTCGGCGGAATGGCCGGGACAGATGATGAACGCGGTCGAGCAACAGATGGGGGCGCCTTGTATATTCATGCAAGGAGCGCTCGGCGACCTGACGGTCAACAGACCCGATGGAGTCCAGGGGATCGAAGGGTACGGACGAGCCTTGGCCCAGGAGGTAGTCCAACTGGCGGAGGCCACGCAGACACGGGTTCCCGAGCAACCGGGCTTGGACGTTCGCGAAAAGGTGTTCGAGTTCAGCACGCGGTTGTCGCTGGGCAACCCGTTGACCAAGCTGCTGTTCCGAACCGCGTTTTTCGCCGAACTGGTGGCTGCCACGGTGGATGAGGATCTGCGAAACAATCGCATCCGTCCGCGTCTGACGGTGGTACTGATCAACCGCCAGTTGGCGCTGGTCGGTGGTTCGGGCGAGTGGTTCAGCCGGCACAGCGTGCGTTTGAAAAAGCGCGCTCGCGACGTGCGCGTCTTCGTCTTCGGTTGCTGCAACGGTCACCACATGTACTTTCCCACCATCGAAGCCACGGCCGAAGGCGGCTACGGGGCCGATCCGCTGGTCGGCTGGGTCGAACTGGGCGCCGGCGAGCGGATGATGGACCGGGCACTGATCCACATTTTCACCATGCTGGGAAAATACGATTTCACCCTGCCCGCCCGGTTTTAGACCGCGGCATCCGAGGCTAGAGCGATCGTTTCACCGTCAGCCGAAGGCGCACGACCCATCGTCGAGGATGCTAACCCAGGCAATCCAGGACGCCGCGGACGTAGCCGACGGATTCCGCCAGGCCGGGCAGAGGATCGTCGGGTTCGGCTTCGTATTCGAACGCCAGATAGCCATCGTAGCCGGTCTCGAGCAGCGAATGCAGCAGGCGAGGCAGATCGATCACGCCTCGGCCACAGGCGATCGCGCGGCCCTCGCGCGTGTTCTCGGTCACGTCTTTCATATGGATATCATAGACGCGATCGGCCGTTTTCTCGCCATGCTCGATCGCATCCTGGCCATAGCGGACCGTGTGCCCGATGTCGTGGCAGAACCCGATCCTTTTGTCCAACGTGCGGATCTTGTCGTATCCATCGATGGGGGTCGGAAAGTGGGCATCGCCGGGTCCGTGGTTGTGGATGCACACAATCAGGTCGTACTCGCGCACTTTAGCTTCGATCATCGGCAGCATTTCGGCGGACGGTGCGGCGATGATGTGAGTCATTCCCGCCGCTTTGGCGTAATCGAACGCCTGGTCGATTTGTTGCTGGTTTCGCATGGTGATCACCCCGCATGCATACAGCTCCAACCCTGCGTCTCGGACTTTGGCTACCGTTTCGGCCATCAGTTCCGGCGAGGCATCCAGTGGCAGATGGAAATCCTTCAGGCAGATGGCTTCCAGGCCCAATCGCGTGGTCATCGCCAGCGTCTGGTCCAGGTCGAATCGGCGCAGCGTGTACGAGGCCAAGGCCAAACGCAACGCCCGTTTTTCCGGTTTGCTGGGGACGTGGTCGTGAGCGGAAGCCGGGGAGGCGAGCCCACCGACACCGGCGGTCAGGGCTGCGGCGGTTCCCAGTCCGGTGGCGGACAAAAAATGGCGTCGATGGGAACGAAGTGGCGTGGTCAAAGCGTGAACTCCCGTGTAACTGGCAAAGATTTGGCGGAAAGACGATCATCTGGAATCCTAAACCAGAAAGTGGCTCACAGCAAGCAGGCTGGACTCGTCAGCGATCCCGGCATCGATTATCATCGAAAGGGTGGATCGCCGTGCGTTCGCCTCCGAAAGCCTGGAAGGAGTTGTCTGTTTGTCAGCGTCAAGTAAATCCATGGACCATGACATCCTCTTTGACGGCTTGGACGATCCTGCCGCAATGCAGTCGAGACTTCGCAGGCTGAAGCTGCGAAACGTCGAGCGAGCGTTCTACAACCTGCAATCGATTGCCCAATCCGGCGTCACGCCGGATCTGTTAACGTTGATCGGCCGGCAATTGAGGCAGGAACTGCCTCGGCTGAGCGACCCGGACATGGCCTTGAACAACCTGGATCGGCTGTTTGGTGCGTCGCGCAGCCCCTTGGCGCTGGCAACTTTGTTCGAGCGCGATCCCGAATCGTTGCCGACCCTGCTGCAGATATTTTCCAGCAGCCAGCATTTTAGCGATCTGATCGTCCGGGAACCCGAAACGTTCGACCTTTTGCGAATCACCGAGGGCCAGCCGGTGGCGCGAAACGTGCTGACTCGCGAAATCTGCAACGACGTGGCCAATGCCGACGGCGACCGCGAGGTCATGGCCACCTTGCGTCGTCACAAGCAGCGAGAGATCCTGCGGATCGCCTACGGGGACATCGTCAAACGTCAGCGACTCGAAACGGTCACCGAACAGATCTCGGTGCTGGCCGATGCGATCTGCGAAGCTGCGGTCCGAGCCGCTTGGCGCAAGCTGGTCGAACGTCGAGGTACGCCGCGATTGGAGAACGGTCAGCGGGCTCGCTTTGTCGTGCTGGCGTTGGGAAAGCTGGGCGGTCTGGAACTGAATTACTCCAGCGACATCGACTTGATCTTCCTGACCGACGACGGCGGCCGTACCGATGGCGACCGACCGATCACCAACGCGGAATTCTTCGAGCGATTGGCACGGCAGGTGTTTCAATACCTGAACGAAAACACGGCCGATGGCATCGCCTATCGCGTCGATCTGCGCCTGCGGCCCGAGGGCAGCCAGGGGCCGCCGGTGGTCGGGGTGAACGCGGCTTTGCAGTACTACGACATGTCCGGACGGACGTGGGAACGCCAGGCGTTTGTCAAGGCACGTCCGATCGCCGGTGACCTGGATCTGGGCGACGAGTTCCTGCGATTGATGGAGCCATGGATCTATCGACGATATCTCAGCAGCGCCGACATCATGGGCATCCGGGCTTTGAAACGTCGCATCGAACAGCGTTGCTTGAGCGAAGGCGGCGACCATCGGGACGTCAAGCAAGGCCGCGGCGGGATTCGCGACATCGAATTCGTTATCCAGTTCCTTCAATTACTCAACGGCGGCGACCTGCCCGAAATCCGGACGGGAAATACGCTGCATGCGATCGGTCGCTTGGAACAAGTCGGTTGCTTGACCGGCGAGGAACGGACGGCATTGGAACAGAACTATGTCACGTTGCGCAAACTGGAACATCGTCTGCAAATCATGTTCGATCTGCAGACGCACAACCTGCCCGACAACGACGACGAGCTGCGAAAGTTGAGCATCCGCATGGGATACGCCGAGGGCCCGCACCGCTGTCCCTTGGACAATTTTCGGGCGGATTACCAGCGAATCACCGAACAGAATCGGTGGATACTCAAGCACTTGATGGGCGACGCCGAAGGGTTTGACGTCCCAGCGGAACCGGAAGTCGATCTGGTGCTGGACCCGGCGCCGTCCGACCAGCAAATCCAGCAGGTGCTAAGCTGCTACGGGTTCAAGAACGTGCGCGACGCCTATACGCACTTGATGGCGTTGACCACCGAACGCATCTCGTTTCTGTCCACGCGGCGTTGCCGTCATTTCCTGGCCGCGATCGCGCCCCGGTTGCTGCAAGCGATCAGCGAAACGCCCGATCCCGATTCGACGCTGATCAATTTGAGCCAGGTCAGCGATTCGTTGGGCGGCAAGGGCGTGCTGTGGGAACTGTTCCGGCTGAACATGCCTTCGATGCAGTTGTACGTGCGTCTGTGCGCGGCAACGCCCTACCTGTCCAGCATCTTGACCAGCAATCCCGGGATGATCGACGAATTGCTGGATTCCCTGCTGCTGGAACGATTGCCCTCGTTCGAGATCCTGGAACGGGTGCTGGACGATCTGTTGCACGGCGCCGAAGACGCCGAACCGATCCTGCATGGGTTCAAGAATTCGTTGCATCTGCGGGTCGGGGTGCGGGACGTTCTGGGCAAAGCCGATATCCGGGAAACGCAGGGAGTATTGTCGGATGTCAGCGAGGTCTGTCTGAAGCAGATCGCGATGAACGAGTTCCAACGATTGACAACCCGCTACGGCAGGCCCATCGTCCAAGGTGGTCCCCGCGATGGCCAACCTTGCGAACTGATCGTTCTGGCGTTGGGAAAACTCGGGGGCCGCGAGCCGAATTATCACAGCGATCTGGACGTTGTCTTCCTCTTCGAGGCCGACGGGATGACTCGTCATCCCCGCGGCGATCGCCCGGATAAATCGACCACCAACCAGCACTTCTTCAGCCAATTGGGACAGCGGATCATCAAGGTGGTCACCCAGCTTGGACCATATGGCCGCCTGTACGAATTGGATCCGCGTCTGCGACCGACGGGACGCAGCGGCATGCTGGCGGTGTCGCTGGCCGAATTCGCTCGATATTTCGCCAGCAGGCAAGGCCAATTGTGGGAACGTCAGGCGCTGTGCAAGGCGCGGGTGATCTTCGGATCCGACGCTGCGCGACAAGCGACCATGGAAACCGTCCATCGATCCTTGATCGGTGAAGGCTGGCAGCCCAGCAATGCCGCCGCGATCCGCCAGATGCGAGCCCGCTTGGAAGAAACCGCCGCGCCGACCAATTTGAAACGCGGACCCGGCGGCACGATGGACATCGAGTTCGCCGTACAGATGCTGCAAATGAAATATGGCGGGGACCGCCCGGAGTGCCTGGTGCCGGGCACGTTGGATGCCATCACCGCTTTGCGGCGGGCCAAGGCCCTGGACCGGGACGATGCTGATTTCATGGCCCAAGCCTACCGGTTCCTCCGCAGCATCGAAGCGCGTTTGCGGTTGATGAACACGACCGCTCGACACGATCTGCCCGACGACGAACTGGATCAGAAAAAACTGGCCTTCCTCTTGGGCTATGACGAAGCAGCCGGTCTGTTGGAGGACTGCCGGAGATTCACCACCGAAATCCGCCGCCGCTGCGATCGATTGTTCCAGCAGGCTTGATCGGATGCCTATCGCTTCGGTTTCGCCTTCGGCCTGGCTGGCGTGTACCGGTCCCGCTTGGCCTGCTGGATCGGGTCGGCCGCCCTGGTAACTTGCATGTGGTGATCCAACGTCTGACGCAGCGAAGCATGGATCGTTCGTAGCGACTCGGGGACGCCGTCGGCGGCCAGATCGTTTGCTTCGTCCGGGTCGGCCAACGTATCGTAGAAGCGGCCGTCGTCGTAAAGTTTATGGTGAGCCGTCCGCACGTGCTGCGAGGCCAGTTCTCGAACACCATTCCGCTCGTACCAGCAGTAGATGGCGTCTTTTTGTCGAGGTTGACCGGAAAACAGGGGCATCAGGCTGACTCCGTCGATCTGCAGGTCCTCGGGGATCGGGACGCCGGCCGCGTCGGTCAAGGTCGGCAACACGTCCGCAAAATCCACCAGCGAATCACTTACCACGCCAGCCGGGATGGTCCCCGGCCAACTGGCGATGAATCCGACCCAAGTGCCGCTGTCCAGGGTGGTGCCCTTGCCGCCCTGAAAATCACGGCCGCGGAACGGCGAGGTGATCCGGTTGTACGTCCCGTTATCCGATGTCCAGATGACCAGCGTGTTTTCCCGCAGCCCCAGTTCGTCCAGTTTATCGACAACCTTGCCAACCATCTTGTCGGTGTAACGCACCATGGCGTCCCAGTACTGCGGACCCCGAAAGCCGCCCGGTTCGTCGGTCGCATCGCGCCACATCGTCGGATCCCAATCGGGATGATCCGGGGTGGGTACAAACGGCCAATGCGGCAGGATCATCGGGTAGTAGGCCAAGAACGGACGATCGCGGTTTTGTTCGAGGAAGCGGCAGAGGTAATCGGTCACCAGATCCGGACCGAACTGGCCATCCTTGAAATCGTATTCCTTGCCATCGATTTCCAGACCCGGGTTCGGATAACGGCTGGGGCGCCGAGTCAGTTGCCACAGGCAGTATTGATCGAACCCGAAGTGCCCGGGCCCTTCGAATCCGCCCTCCAATTGCCACTTGCCCACCACGCACGTCCGGTAGCCTGCATCGCGCAGCAAATGGGCAAAGGTCGTCGCCGCCGGGTCCAACATGCCAAAGCGAATGTAGTTGCGGTTATTGTAGATCCCCGTCATGATCTGGACTCGCGATGGCGTACAGATCGGTTGCGAGTGTGCATGCTCGAAGCGCATCCCGCTGGCCGCCAAGGCGTCCAAGTGAGGCGTTTCGTAAATCTCGCTGCCATAACAGCCCAGGCATTCGACGCCGATGTCGTCGGCCATAATCACCAGGAAATTAGGCCGCTTGTTCCCATCTGGCCGGTCCGCCGGCACGGCATCTGCCGACCACCCGATCACCAGCAACAACATCAAAGCACGAAGGATTCGCTTCATGAGTAAAACTCCTATTCCCAAAGTATGCCTGTTGACAATCGTGTTGGGAAGACCCAGGTGCCGAAACGTATGAGTTGCCGGTCTCGGACGACGCCAGAGCCTGGCGCACCGTACATAAGGGCGAAGGCGGTGAGCACCGCGGATAGGTCGCGGTAGGGTTTGACGAACGTACCCTCTAACGCCGCCGTCGGACGCAACCGACGTAGGTTGGGTCTCCGACCCGACCCGGTCGGGACAGATGCATCAACCTGCGAATTGGAAAGTACCTGCATCGCCAAATACACACCGGCCCCGATACGTGATACGGGACCGGTGGCTGCTTGCCTCGTGACGACCTGAAAAAAGGCCGGGCGGGCAGTCTGCGGGCGTCGGCCGAACGGCGAGCCCCGCCGAATGCCGTCTACCCGGAGCCGACCGCTCGGAACTGAGACCGGATGAAGCCGATCGCTCTGTCGCGATGGTTCTTGATAGAATCCAACTGTTGGGCGCAGTGCTCCCTGAGTCGAGCTGCCAGCCGATCCTCCCCGAGGGCGACGAGACGTTCGGCGCAGTGGATGCAACGGCGACGGATAAGCTCGATGCACTGAGCGGTGTGCGCCTCGATCTTTCGAATCGCCTCGGCGGCAACCTCACGCGCCGCTTCGACCTCGCCCGCCTCAAGCAGTTTCCGGATCTCGGCGACGGCCTCTTTGGCGTGACGGACCGTGCGATTGTTACATCGTTCGGTATGGTGGTCGATGAAATCGACGCAACGATCGAAGATCCCTTGCGGATCGGGGCCGCGACCACCTCGGGCCTCGGCGGTAGTCGAAACGGAGGAAACCAGCAGCATCGCGATGACGATGACTACGATTGCAGAGCGTTTTTCTAGGGTTTGCATGGCGAAATCCTTTCATGCCTCACTGCCGTATCGCGAACTCACGTTGGGTTCCGGTGTGAGGCGATGGAGAAACGAGAATACAGACAGTAAACGCCTCGGGAGCCAACGAGCCCCTGACTGACAAGAATTGCGACCTCCCAACGCGTCCATTTCCTGCCCAACTCTAGTAAGCGCGTCGCCCAAGTCAAGTGTCTCCAGCAGCGAATAATGTGCTTAATCCAAATTTATTTTCGCATCTCTCAAAAAGCGATTCCCCAATTTGACAGGAGCCATCCTTCTGGCGGAATAGACTGTGGAAGAGAGAGCCAATTGAACAATTGGCGACAGGCTCGTAGTGCTAGCAAGGGATTGGCGGGTCCGTGGGGCCAGGGCGAGATCGCCCGTGTGCAATCCGCTTGTCGTACACAGCTCGGCTGGACTCCGAGTCGTATTTTCCAAGATAGTGGTTCCGGCCGCAAAACGGTATTCTACCGTTTTGGCAGCCTCGATTCTCCCTCGGAAAACGCCGCACTTCCGACCATCGGAAGGTATCGTAACATGTTGACTCGGCGGAGTTTACAATTGCAGACCAAGATATCCGCAATGGCGAGCTGGCCCGCTAGGACTCGAACCTAGAATGCCTGATCCAGAGTCAGGTGTGTTGCCAATTACACCACGGGCCAATAGGGTCGGCTTTAGCGACCTTCACGGTCAAGGCGTTACGATACCGACTGCCGATGGTGCGGTCAAGTCCTCTGCTTTTTTCGGGAGCGGCCGAACTCGACCGCCACCCCCGCTACGATTTGACTCGCACCACCTCCCACCACTGACCGACGTTGCTAATGGCGACTTGGCCCAGCGAATTCGGTCGTTCGGCTGCGCACAGGATGCCGGCCAGCAACTGCTGATCGCCCGCGTCGAATCGTCCCGCTGCGCTGCACCAGGGAGTCCCTTTGCCTTGATCCCCCGGCAAATGGACGTGGTGGAAGAATGCATGGATGAAGCCTTGCGTGCTCAGTTGGTTGGGCCACGGGCGAAACAAAGGCTGATGTGACGAGACGATCGACGACAAACCGGGTGTCAGATCGTCCAAGACGCCGAATCGTTGTGCCTCCGGCGGCAACCGCGAATACCGACCTGCAGGAGCCAACACCAAAGCGACCAAGCGCACCGGCATGCCCAAAAACTCCAACACGGGCCCTTCGCTGGGGGGGCCTTCCGAGGAAAGGCTCGCGACGTCGATCGACAAGTCCGCCTCAGGCGTCCGAGCCGGCTTGCGTTGCCTCGATCGTACAATCCATAAGACCAGCAATGCCAACACCAGCAGACCGATGACGGCGGCAACGACAACGATCAGCGAAGCTTCGTCAAGCTGGATGACGACGAATTCCATGACAGGGATCTCCCACATCAACGACTGGCAGGAATCGTTTCAGCGTGAAAGAATGAACGACTTTCGACACCAACCATACAGTCTACGGCTTGTGCATGCCGGAACCAAGAGGCCGATGATGCAGACTCTGATCCGTTCTATCGCAATGCTCCGAAAGCCAGCCGAACATCGTTCGGCATGGCTTGCCCGGTGGCAGCCTCAATCGCGCTGCTACGACTTCATCATGGCCCGGCCGCTGGAGGAGGAATCGTTTCGCGAATGCATCGATCGCGAGGTATCCTGGGTGTTGCAACTGGAACGCCAACGGGACTATCTGGTGGCGAATATGGCCCAAATCAATCTTGATTTCTGCGAAGCGTTGCCCGGCGATGCCCACGAGACCCACATTGTGGCAGCGTTCTACATCGTCGAGCTGTATCGGAAGGCGGCGTGGGAACGAGTCGATTCCGATACCGATAACCGCTGGGTGACAGCCACGGAAATCTATGCGGGACACACTTGGGATCATCGGCCCATCGATCCGGACTTGCGGTTCCTGATTCGACACTCGCAGGTCATCCAGCCATGGCAGTGATCCAATGCCGGCCCCAGTCCATGCGGGGCATCGATCAAGACGCATCGCCGTTGGCGTTCGTCATCCGGGCGATCATTTCCGCCAACAATTCCATAGGGAGCCCCACCACATTCGACTCGCTGCCCTCCAGCACCTGCAGCCACGCATGGCCATCCTGATAGCCGAACGCTCCGGCTTTTCCCTCCCAGTCTCCGCTGTCCAGGTACCGCTCGAGCTGGTCGTCCGAAATCCGATCCATCTTCAATCGCGTCACGGCCACCTCGACCCGCTGCCGGTTCGCCGCTGTGTCCCACAGACACAGACCGCTGAACACTCGGTGTTCTCGGCCACGCAGCAGGTTCAACATCTGGCGAGCATGCCGGACATCGCGTGGTTTGCCCAGGACTTGTTCCAGGCACTCGGCGACCGTGTCGCAGCCGATGATCAGTCCGGCGTCGAGGCGTCCAGCGACGTCCGCCGCCTTTTGCCAAGCCAGACGAGCCACCAGCTCGCGCGGTGATTCGCCACGGCGCACACCACACTCGGCCGATTCGTCGGGAGCGACGACTCGAAACGTGTAGCCGTGTTCGATTAACAACTGGCGCCGCCGCGATGATCGACTGGCCAGGATCAGTTCGGGCGATGGTCGATGATGGATGGACACAATGCTAAAGCGTCTGCTTCCTCGGGTCATCTGGGGGGGCTGGGAGAAACGGCCTGTCCCGACGATAATGAGCGTTGGAAAGCCGCGCGTCAAGCGGCAGCGACGACGGCGAACGAGTTGTCGACGATCCCGAACGCCCGCCCTCCAGGAACGCCAACGACATGCCCCCCTCGTTTGGGCTTGATGTAATCTTTGAAGACAATCACCTGCTGGTCGTCTGCAAAGCCGCCGGACTGGTTACCCAAGGAGCGGCACCCGGTCAGACCAGTGTCGTCGATCTGGCGCGGACGTATTTGAAGCACAAATACCGCAAACCGGGAAACGTCTATCTGGGGATCGTCAGCCGTTTGGATGCACCAGCCACCGGTGTCCTGGTCCTGGCGCGGACATCGAAAGCGGCCGGTCGCTTGGCCGAACAATTCCGCAACGGACGCGTAACCAAGACCTACTGGGCCGCCGTCCAAGGGCATCCCCGCCCCGTCTGTGGTGAATGCGTCGATTGGATCAAGAAGGATGACCGTCGACACCGCATGGTCGTGACAGAACCCTCGGATCCGTCCGCCCGGCAGGCTCGATTGATGTATCGAACCCTGGCAGAGCGGCAGGATATGGCCGTGCTGGAGATCGATCTCCAGACCGGTCGAAAACACCAAATCCGCTTGCAACTGGCGCATCGCGGCCATCCGATCCTTGGCGACACCAAGTACGGCGCCACACGCGGTTTTCCGGCCGGTATCGGCTTGCACGCGCGCCGCTTGGTTATCGAGCATCCCGTCCGTCGACAACAGATCACCATGGAAGCGCCGTGTCCTGCCAGTTGGCAACCGATGGGCATCCAGGAGCTATTGCAGGCATGATCCGATCGAACACATCGACACATCGGGTCCATGCGATCCGAAACAATTTCTCGCACCCATCTTGACGCCAAAGCGATCAACGGTAAAAGTAATTGGTTCAGCCTCAGCAAAACGTAAGACAATGTTTTCATTCCCCCATTAGGGCGGTTAGCTCAGTTGGCTAGAGCGCCACGTTGACATCGTGGAGGTCGTTGGTTCGAGCCCAATACCGCCCACTTGACGCAAGTCAAGCCGAAATAAAGACTTACGATTACCTTCTGACGGTCAGAAGTGCGGCAAAACCCAGAAAGGC
>SKKK01000554.1 GCA_007121535.1 Planctomycetaceae bacterium
AGCGCCCAGCGCGAACCGGTTCTTCTTGAACTGCTTCCAGACAATATCCAGATAGGCCTCGCCCGTATCCGGTTTGACCTCGCCCATGCTTGCCATCAGCTCTGCCCTCTACCGTGAAAACCGATGCGGGGGTCGGCCACGACATACAGCAAGTCCGTCAACAGGATGCTGATCATGACGACGATCGCGTTGATGTAAATCAGTGCCATCAGCGTGGGAAAATCTCGCGACAGAATCGATTCGAAACTCAACCGCCCCATACCGGGGATGCCGAAAATCACCTCGATCAACACGCTGCCGCCCAACATGCCCGGCAAGAATCCTGCGAACAGCGTGATGATCGGGATCAAGGCATTGCGCAGGCCATGCTTCAGGATGACCGAGGTTCTCGTCAGACCTTTGGCGCGAGCGGTGCGGATGTAGTCCTGGCCGATCACCTCCAGCATGCTGCTGCGGCTGTACATGGCCATCGCCGCCAGGCTGAACAGCGAAAGGCAGACCACGGGCAAGAACGCGTGCCACAGATAGTCCAGCAACCACTCACCCCAACCCATGTCCTCGGCGCCGGCCGAATGCAGCCCCAGCGACGGGAACCAATTGAGAAAGATCCCATAGCAGAAGAACAACAGGAACATCATCCCGGCCACAAAGGGCGGAATCGAGTACAGGATGAACAGCCCCAAGGATACGCTGCGATCGATGGCATTCGAGCGGTTCACCGCACACAGGATGCCCAGCGGAACGGCTACCAGATAGATGATCAACTGGGCCATGATCATCAACGGCGCGGACACCAGCACAGCCCGCCAGATGCGGGGACCGACCGGTTCGCGAGTCCGCGTCGCCGAGCGGCCGAATTGGAACGTGATCAAGCGCCAGACCATGTGGGCGTATTGCGTATCGACGAACAGATACCCCAGCTTTTGACCAAGACTCGGTTCGTACAGATCGTGATTCAGTTCGTAATGAGCCAGCCAATTCTCGGCAGCTTCTTCCAGCACCTCGTCCGTCGCATCGACCGGCACATCCAGCCGCAACGGATTGGCCACGTACAGATTGAGTGCCGCAGCGGCCAGCACCTTTTCTTCCAGCGACGAGTCGCTCAACAATCGCTCGGCAAAGAAACGCATGTCCTCGCGGTCGAACCGCTCGAGCATATCGAGGATCTCGCCGCGCGATTCCAGTTCCAGCATCGTCTGGAACCTTTCGGCCAAGCGGGCTCGGCGAGCGTCATCCAACTGGGGAAAAGCGGGGTCGGCGCGTTGCCACCATAACTGCCACGTGGTCGTCACATGAGGGATTTCCGAGGGGCTGGCATCTCGCCGAAAACTGAACTGAAACGGCTCGACCACCATCAATCGCATGGCGCGGATCGCCCCGACCCGCTCCTGGTCGGACGACTGAGGATCGCGAAGTACGGCGATCGCGGCTGACACCCCGTGGATTCCCAGGTCTTCCAAGTATAACTGGACACCGATCGTGATCATCGTCGCCAAGCGCCGATGGCTCTGCGGATCGGCCAGCATGTCGTCGAAGTTGGCGATGCGCAACAAACGCAGGAAAGCCAATCGGTCGGCATGTTCCGGCTGGTCGCCGGCCGCCGCCAGTTCGGACAAGTGCTGCTGGATTTGATCGGTCGATTTGCCGCGGAAAACGACGGCCTGTCGAATCGGATCCGTATAGTCGAAAAAACGGCGAAAGTTCAGCAGCAGAGGGCGGTCCAGCTTCAAATCGCGACGCATGATCAGATAAGCTTCGCGAGTCATGCTGGTTTCGCCGATCGTCCCCGATGCGTCCAGTTGAGCTTCCAGCGGATCGCCGGGCGCCATTTGCATAATGCAGAAGGCCACGACCGTAACCCCAAACAGCGTCGGGATCATGACCACCAGGCGACGAAAGACGTAGATCCACATAGGCGATGGTGCGTCTGAATGGTTGCGACACCCGGCGAACTCCCACGTTTCGGAATTCGCACGATGCCGGAGGAAACATCGGGTAGGTTATCTGCCTTGGAGTCGTGGTGCGCTGCTATGCCATTCGCGGGTATCGATGCACGGTCGGAGCCGATAGAACTCGATATTCTGCAGCCGAGCGTCGTGGCCCGCCGTCGCCATTTCCGAGAACAGGAAAGTATACGGTTGATCCTCGTAAATCAGCCGATGGATCTGGTGGTACAACTCCTGCTGCTTGTCTTCGTCCATCGTCACGCGCAACTGCTCGATCAGCCGATCGACTTCGGGATTGCTGTATCCCACGTGATTGGAACTGGACGGCACGTCGGCCAAGCTGCCGTGCCAGATCTGGAACGGATCGGTCCTGGACCATCCGGTGGCCCAGCCCAGCATGGCCGCATCGAACTCCTTGGAGTTCAATCGATCGAGCATCAAAGCCCATTCGGCCGGGGTGATCACCAGTCTGACGCCGATCTTACGAAACTCTTCCTGGATCATTTCGGCGATCGCGCGGAAACTGCGCGAGTCGGAAAAGATCATCAATTCGAACGAGGCAGACACTCGCACGCCATCGATGACTTTGTCCCGAACGCCGTCGCCATCGGTGTCGCGCCAGCCCGCTTGGTCCAACAATTGTCTGGCCTTATCCAGATCGAACGGGATGGGCTCGATCGAGCTGTCCGCCGCAGAACTGCCGGGCAGGAACGGACCGGAAACCGGCACGGCCAACCCATGAAATACCTCGTCGATAATCTGTTGGACGGGTGTCGCATGCGCCAGTGCCAGGCGGAAGTCCCGGTCGCGAAATACCGGGCGATTCATGTTGTAACCGATGTACCGGTACCCCGGATACTCGAACTCGACCAAATGAACCTTGCCACTCCGAACGTTGGCATTGGTTTCACTCTGTAACCATTGATCCTTGTCGGGAAAGCCCGCCCAGTCCAATTCGTTTTGCAACGTCATTTGGACCATCGTGTTGGCGTTGGGGATGCACCGCATCCGGATCTGGCTAAAGAAAAACGGCTCGCCCCAATAATCGTTGAACCGGTCCAGCACCAGCCGTTCGTCGCGCGACCATTCGCGGAACATCATCGGTCCGGTACCGCACATCATGCTGTTAGCCCAGTGGTTGTTGAATCCTTCGGCGAATTCCCGAGAGCTGAAATCGAACGAAATCGGTTCCCCGTTTTCGTCCACCGAATAGACGTGCCGCGGGATCATGGGCACCGCCCCTAACGTGAATTCCTCGGCCAGGAAATAGGGCTCGGTCCAGCGGATTTCGACCGTATAGTCATCCACGACATTGAGCGAAATTTTGTAACGCTCCGATTCGTCTTGAGCGTCCGGGTTTTCGAAGTAGCTGCGCAGATGCGCCGCGTCCACGTGCGGGTTCAGCATGCAGTCGAAACTGAACCGGACGTCCCGCGCCGTGAACTCTCGATCCGGCAAGGGTTCCCCGTTGGGCAAGTTCATCGGGTGCCAGCGTACCCCGCGACGCAAGTGGATGGTAAAGGTCAGCGTTTCTTCGTCGAACTCCCAGCTTTCAGCCAGTGCCGGCAGCAGTCGATCCGGATCGGCATAATCGGCCGAAGCCAGTCCTTCGTACACCTGCCGTTGGAAGGCGCGGCTGACCGTATCGTTGGAGGTGATCGCGTTCAGCGTGTTCGTGTCGTTCCCATAGGCCAACAACAGCGTATCCCGCTCGGCGGGCATCACCCCACCGCGAGTTTCCCGCATCGGCACCTGTCCCGTTTGTCCATCGCGCGCCCTACCACGACCGCTACCGACATCCGGACCGCCCCCCCCGCCGCAGCCGGAACCCGCCAATAGCAGTAGACAGCCCAGCAAGACCCCCGTAAAGCCCCAAAAGATTCGCATAACTTTCGACCTCGATTCCAAAGCCTGGTGATCCGGATTCGCAGAGAATACGGCACTCTATTAGGAAGCGTATCGGATCGTCCACACATCGTCAAGAATGATCCCGCAAGCAACCACCCTCACAATCAGGAAATACAGACCATAGAGTGGGTGGAAGACGAAAGATTGGGCGGTCCGGTCTAGCCGACCAGTCATTCATCCGCTGCCGCGCTTGCCAACTCTGGTGCGGGCCAGCAAGTGAGCCGTCGGGCTTCTTTCACGGTGATCTGCTGCTGGATGGGGACGAACAGGTCAGCGATGGTTGGAGTTGCAATGGCAGTACGGCCGAGTGGGGTCTGGGCGAAAGGGACGAGCACGCGGCGGTTCGTCGATTGACTCGACGCGCGGGTCATTTCCGGCCGCAACACCGTTTGTACTTGAGTCCGCTACCGCAAGGACATGGAGCATTTCGACCCGTTCGTGGGTGGTCTTTGGACGGTGTCGACGCGACACTGACCGTGTTGGGCTTTTGCGGCGAACGTCCGTGCATGGCCGGGAACATCTCGTAATGACGCTCGATCATTGGAAGGACGATGCGCTGCTTAAATTCAGCGAACTCATTATCCGTCATGTCCACCGTAGATTTCATCTCGTCGATTGCCGCGTCCCGATCTTCCTCCGGCAAGAGCGCCAAATTCCAGAACACTTGAGCGAATGCAAACGCCTTGTTTACATCGTCGACATCGCCGTCCGACAGATCAAGCAGCGGCTGGGCGTAAGCCACGATTGCTTCGGCTATCGCTCCCATCGGGTGACTCCTTTCTCGGCAAGTTCAATTTATCCGCCCCAAGCTTCCGTTCGCTAAGTGTGAATCCGACGCACGCTGGTTGCAAGTGGGGGCGGCGGTAATCGTGTGGCGTGCCCGCTGCCCGCATCGAACAGACCTTGCCCGGCCTCGCGCATGGCGGCCTCCTGAATGTGACTTCTGTTGACGAATGCATTATCCCGCGCCCCAGTGATACGGTTGGTCCTGGCGAGCAGATTTTTTTTGGAAACCCGGAGATTTTTTCGTTTTTCTTCTGTGTCTTGACCAAACGTGTCACTGCCCGGCGGATCATTACAGTCAGGAGGTAAACGAAATGGCCAAATATTACGTTCAATCAGGCAATCTGCGTTTGGTTCTGGACGCTCGGACCGCCAGGGATGCCGCCATGCGAGCCGTTCAACGATGTCATGATCGCCAAGCGGAAATCTTCCGTGTACCCGCCGGCGATCGCATTCGGGATATCGAGATCCTGGATTGGCAGCCCGGTCGGCAGATCAGAGTCAGCGAAACGGGCTTCGAAGGCGATGGCGCTGTCTTCGAAACAGCATCACTGGCAGTGTACCGCAGACAGTTCATGGACTCAGGACGCTGACGGCTACCGCTGCCCTGAAATCAAGCGTCTCTGGACGATCCGGCTGACCTTGCTAGGTCGCGAATGGAAGCAGACCGCGATCGATCGCCGGCACCTATGTCTGGGACAAATCACCGCGATAGGCCCGGTACGGACGACAAATTAGGGAGCAGGCACGGATTTCATAGGCACCACCCGAACGGCATTGCGAGAATCGCCGTTCGATGGGATGGATGAAGGCGTCGTCCAGATTTCCCATTGCGCGATGGTTGGCCCCAAGAAAACATGGGTCGAAGCAGGTATATGGGTGGCACCTATCAGTCCCAACGTGGCAGATGGGCGACGCAACGGCTTGTAATGTAAGACCCCGTTGGGGTTCGGTGGCACTCGCATGCAACTCGGCAACCCAAGGTGCGCGGAGTACCGCGACCTTGGGCTTTGGAGTTCGACGCCTTTAACGCCACAGGAACGCGGTCACGAACGAAAGCTGGACAGCCGGTTACGTCGTGTCCGGTTACGTCGTTGCGGTCGGTTGATGATCGAGCCAATGTGGAACCTGAAGTCCGAAGCGGGATTGCAAAAGGCCGCAGAACCAAGAAGCCTCGGTTGTAAGTTGGTCGAATCCGTGTAGAACAGAGGGCATTGCTTTCCCTGGTTGTCATCCCTTGATTCAGGAGGCATCTGCCGATGAGCGACGCGGCCGGTCCAGCGGTGGGGATCGATCTGGGCACCACCTACTCCGTTCTTGCCCACGTGGATAATACGGGACGTCCCTGGACGATCTCCAATGCCGAAGGTGAAGCGATCACGCCCAGCGCGGTGTTTTTCGACCGCGATCAGGTGATCGTCGGCAAGCCGGCGGTAAAAGCGGCCGAATTCGAGCCGGCGCGGGTGGCCCAATTCGTCAAACGACAGATGGGGGAATCCTATTATGGAACACCGATCGGCGGCAGGAGTTTTCCGCCCGAGGTCCTGCAAGCGCTGGTGCTTCGCAAGCTGTGCGACGACGCGTGTTTGAGACTTAACCCGTTCACCAAGGCCGTGATCACGGTACCGGCGTACTTCAACGAACCGCGTCGTCGTGCGACTCAGGATGCCGGCCACCTGGCGGGCTTGGAGGTACTGGATATCATCAACGAACCGACCGCCGCAGCGCTCGCGTTCGGCGTCCAGCAGGGATTCCTGACACGGTCGGGCGAAAGCCCGCAGCCCGAAACGCTGCTGGTCTATGATCTGGGCGGGGGAACGTTCGACGTCACGTTGATGGAGATCGATGGTCCCCAATATCGCACGCTCGCTACCGCCGGCGACGTCCATCTGGGCGGGATGGACTGGGACCAGCGATTGATCGATCGGGTGGCGGAACGTTTCTTGGCCCAGTTCGGTGTCGATCCCCGTCAGGACGAACAAGCGATGGCGAGATTGCACTGGGAGGTCATCGAGGCGAAACATGCGTTGAGCGCGCGAAACGTGGTCACTTTGCAATTCGCTTGGGACGGTCATCGCATGCGATCGACGGTTTCCCGGGAACAGTTCGAATCGCTGACGGGCGAATTGCTGGATCGCACGCTGCTGACCCTGCGCCGCGTTTTGAAGGAATCCGGTCGTACGTGGAACCAAGTGACTCGCCTGCTGCTGGTCGGCGGGGCGACGCGCATGGCGATGGTCCAGCAAATGCTGCACCGTGAAACCGGCTTGGAACCGGACCGCTCCCTGGCAGCCGACGAAGCCGTCGCACACGGGGCGGCGATCTACGCGGCCTTGCTGACCCAAAGCGACCATCCTCAGTATCGAGGCGTTTCCGTGCGCAACGTCAACTCGCACGATCTGGGAGTGTTGGCGATCGAGTCGCAGACCGGGATGCGCCGACGCCAGGTGCTGATCCCACGCAACTCGCCGTTGCCCGCCGTGGGCGTCTGCGACTTTGTGACCCAACGCGACGGTCAGTCGAACGTGCGAGTCAACGTGATCGAGGGTGGTGACGTGACCGGCGCCCATGCCACGCCGATCGGAAAGTGCGTCGTGGCAAAGTTGCCGCCGAACCTGCCGGCGCGCAGCCGCGTGCGCGTCAGCTTCGATTATTCGGCCAGCGGGCTGTTGAACGTCGGCGCCGCCTTGCCGGGCACCGGCCGCCATGCCGCAATCACCATCCGCCGCACATCCAACCTGGACGAAGACGCGCTGACCGCCTGGCAGGATGCCATCCAGCGAGGCGAGCTGTTGGACAAAGGCGATTTGATCGAGCCGCATGCCGACGCCTCGAAGACGGCTGGCGAAAGCGATTCGTCCGAAGAAGGCGTGTCACCCTCCGGCCCGGCATCGGCTGCGGAGGACGCCAAGCTGCAAGCCTTCCTTCAAGGTAACATAAGTGCGAGGTAAGGACGAACAATCACCCGCTGGGCAACGAAGCGTCAAACGAAAGGCGTATGCGAATGTGGTGGGCTTATCTTCTATCGGCTTTCTTTGGTGGCATTGTCGCAATTGTTGCTGCGATCATCGCGCTCACAATAGCAGCGAAGAGCGGAAATTTGGTGTCGATCCACTTCGGTAATGCGGGCTGCACGTTCTACAAAGACCTTGAACTGCTTGACTCTGATGTTCGTTATGGCGGAATCTACGTCAAGTACAAGAATACTGGGGATAAGACAACGACTGCCGCTTGTTTCCGGGTCAAACTGTATGACGAAGAAGGCAGGCTGTTTGCTGAATCCGAAGATACGGTCTTCGACGAAATCGCGCCTGACGAGATCCAGGAACACATGATCAAATTCCAAGCCCTTGATGCTGCCGTTCTGCACGATCCGAAAAACAGAGTCGAGATTCAACTGCGTTACGTTCCTTAGAGGCGGCAACAACCTGTTCGGCGCGGGTCTCCGAGCCCGCCGCAACCGCCCCTGTTCGGCGCGGGTCTCTGACCCCGCCGCAACCGCCGACCGCAGGTCTCCCGGGCCGGTTCCGCCGATGAACGGACGATGAGCACCGGGTTTTCCCATTCGCGTTTCAACTGGACGGCCCGTTCAGACCGAAAATGAAAGAATGGTCGTCGGTTTCGCCAATTGACGGCACCAAGGATGTTGTATAGGATGTAAGAACTTGGAAGGGAATCTCGTTCTCTGACAAGTCACCCCCTCAAACTAAGCAAGCGATTGACGGATGGACCACCACCAGAATCGACAACCTGCTTTCTGTCGCTGTACGTGTCCGGCCTGACCGGACACACTCTTTTTCGGCTGCCGCCATCAGCGGCAGCATCCTGCTTTTTGCTACTTGCACATAAACCCCTATGGGGAGATTTACTATGGTTTCCGAATCTCAATTGACAGACGAATTACCCAATTTGACGGAACAAATTGTCGAAACCTATACCAGCGTGGGTTCGATCAACCATCTTGGCCATTGCCCGCTGCCCAGGTACGACGAAGTGATCGCGGCGATCGAAGATTTGAAGGACATTTTGTTTCCCGGGTATCGTCGCCGGGAGGGATTGGACGAAGGCAATGTCACCTACTATGTGGGAGATCTGATCGATCGTCTGCACAGCCGCTTGTCGAGTCAGATCGCTCGTTCGCTGCGGCATGAAGCGCGGGCCGAATCGGGCGTCGATCCCTGCGAAGACTGGGAAAACTATGAATCGCGGGGGCAGGTGATCGCCTTGGAGTTCCTGCGTCGGATACCGGACGTCCGGCGTCTGCTGGCCACGGACGTGCGTGCGGCTTACGACGGCGACCCGGCCTGCAAGAGCCTGGACGAGGTGATCTTATGCTATCCGGGCTTGGAGGCAGTGACGGTCTATCGTTTGGCTCATGAATTGCACATATTGAACGTCCCCTTCATCCCGCGGATGATGACCGAGTGGGCGCATCGGCAGACGGGCATCGACATTCATCCCGGCGCGCAGATCGGGCCCTACTTCTTCATCGACCACGGCACGGGCGTTGTGATCGGCGAAACGTGCGAGATCGGCTCGTACGTCAAGTTGTACCAGGGCGTCACGTTGGGCGCGCTCAGCTTCCCGACTGATGCCGACGGCAAGGTGGTACGTCACATGAAGCGACATCCGACGATCGAGGATCGCGTGGTGATCTATGCCAACGCCACCGTGCTGGGTGGCAAGACGGTGGTGGGGCACGATGCGGTCATCGGTTCCAGCGTGTGGTTGACGCGCCGCGTGGAGCCGTACGCGAAGGTAATGATCGAGAAGCCTGACCTGCGCATCCGTCCCGGCGATGCGACGGAGATCAACGGTACCAACCGCAGCGGACCTGAAGCACGAGCCGGGTGACCTGCGTCATCGATCTTCGTTTGCCAGTCAACTCCGCGTTGAATACAGGTTACATCAATCGACCAGACATCGATTTTCATCTTGCAATACTTCGATTTCCCCGATCCGTCGATCGCGTAGACATTAGTCTCGTCATACAGTTCAACTCATTCTCCGCAACGATCAACCAACTGCCGTGCTTCGGCGTATGGATGAATTCGATGCGACGGACGTATTCGCGGGCTCTCTCCGGTGGGAACACTTCGTAAAACGCGCCTTTGGTGTGCGTATTGAGATTGTCGCTCACCAGGCGGATCCGTTTACAATCCGCAAGACGTCCATCCAGATGTGCCCCCACTTCTTTCGCCCAGTCGGATTTGGCGCGGTGTTCTCGAGCCGTCGCCCGGCGCCAGCCGGCCAGCGATTCGACGACCTTTCTCGCCAGCAGTCACAATGTCCAGCTCAAGTATCGCTTAGGTGCCGGACCCAGTCGAATGGCAATGATCCTTACTTCCTGTTCACCGTCCAGAGGCTTGTTGGCGGGAGGGGACTGCGGTTTCCTGCGATCGAGGGTCTGTTCGAAAACGTGTTCAACGAATCGCTGGCGAATGTTCTCAATGGTTTTCGTTCGGCAGCAGAATGCTTCAGCAATTCTCTGGTCGGTCCAGCCCGGACCGTCGGCATGAATCCGGCCACGCCGTAGCTTGCCTTTGGCGAGCGAGGTTCACAGCCCGAAATCGTCCCCGCCCGAAACGCCCAACCCGGGCCAGCCGGATCGCGAGCGGAATGGATGGCAGCTCTGGCTGTTCCGGGCGGTTCCTGCAAACTGGAATCCGCAAAAGAGAACCCGTAGGCGGACGCAAAAAAAAGCCACTACTGGGGTATTCGACCACCTATGCACCGATGCTGCGAATTCCGCACGAACGAAATCCAAGAAAATCCGGCGACAGCGGGTTCGCTGCTAGCATTTCCCAAGGTGACGATCAAGGCCGATTCGTCCGGGGCAGTGCCCGCAAAGTCAAAATAATCGGTAAACTCGTTTCAAGTTATCTAGCTCGCCTAACCGAACTATTAGAGATAGCTCGCATCTCTTGTGATCAACGTTTCGTATTGGCGAGGCCATGATGTTCAGATATATGACAGCCTGCTCGGGTTTAGGATTGCTGCTGTTGGCTTCCGGATGTGCCATCTGCGCCAGTCCGTACGATAGGCATTTCACCGCGTATGGCGGTTCCTGGCAGCGACATGATCCCGCCGACGGCAGAGTTGCCTCCGTGATTCATCCGGCTGGCCCATTTCCACTGCGCGTTGTGGATGAAGCGGAGCGTGGCTGGACACCCGACGTATTGGCGCCGCGAGACGAGGCGATTCTGGAGCCGTACGTGCCGGACCCGGAGTATCTGGACGACGACCTTCCGCCACTGATGGATCTGTTGGATCTCTGACTCGTGTTTTGCACTGCCTGTGCCCAGCAAACCACAACGAGTACTATTAGATTGGTGCCATCCATCTTTCAAATGACTAGCAGCAAGCACGAGATTGATTCACGGAATACGCCCCTATTGATGGTAATGAGGCAAGCCGCAATAGAGGTGCTCACCTGGGCTCACTCAATGAAAAGGCGAAGGGCGTGTAAGTAAGGCCTTGATTCAGGGCATTGCTTGCGATCTACCCGGCTGTGACAGTAAAGCACTCTCGGACAAGTCGTTGCCCCGAGCGATGGCGCTTG
>SKKK01000194.1 GCA_007121535.1 Planctomycetaceae bacterium
CATGTCCACGCTGTGGATGAACCCGATCAACTGCCCCGGTCCGTCCGCGTCGACCACGATGAATTCATCGGCGTAGTCGCGCACGGGAGCCTCGCGGCGCCAGCGAGCGGCGAACCGCATGGGTTCGGTCATCTCCTGGCCCGGGTAGTCGTGCCAGTCAAGTGTGTAATAGAGGAAGGAATTGCGTTCGCTGCCGGTCACCTCGAATCGGGCTCGGCTGGCGAACGGCATGGCGAAGTAAGCGGTCATCCCGTTCTTGGGCTGGATAGCCAGAAAAGGCGTGTCCAGGACATACGCTTCCGCAGGCCTTTCGCGGCGGGTGTGGTCGTGCGGATACGGCCCGTCCATCAGGTTGTGCATCGCCCCGAAAAAATCGTTCAGCGGCGCCTCGACGTACGGTACCGGATGACCGTCGAAATAGATCCGTAGGATCACGTCCCGGCCGATGTTGTTGCCGGTGATCCAGAATCGGCGGATACAGCCCGGCCCCTCGATATCGGCCAGCACGGTCGGTTCCGGTCCACGGAAGCCGAACGCCCGGCTGACGCGCCGCGAGACGGGCCGCTGGGGCAGATCCAGATTCCACTCGAAAGCCTCGAAGCGCTTGCCAGCCGGCGGTGCAGCACCAAGCTCCGGAGCGAAAGTTCCCGGCAGCAGTGCGGCCAACAGCAGAGCAACCGTCCAGAGCCAAAGGCGTCGCGCGATCAGCAACGGCTGCGCGGAACGAGTCGTTGATGCATTGTTCATCGTGTCGGTTCCTTATTCATCGTGTCGGTTCCTTGGGGGGAAATGGTGTCGAGACAATAAGCACCCGGCCACGAGTTTCTTGTCATTTATGTTAGCTTTGGATGTGGGATGCAACGGGGTCGGGAGTCGTTTTCGGCCAACGATTTGCCACATGGGAAGCGGCCTACCCGAAAACGACTCCCGACCCCTGTCACCCAATTCCACCAAGAAATATCTGGCCGGGTGCTTACTCGCATCCCCCGACGAGAATGTCCACAGGGCGAATCTTACCAGAACTGTGCCAGTGCCGGTATCGGCCAGGTCCGGCGCCCAGTTGAAGATCACTCCCACAGCCATCTATATTTCCGGGAAGGCTGCGGGCTTCCGAATTCTCCTCGGAACTCGCGCGGAGCAAGGCCGAAGCGGCGGCGAAAATGGGTGGCGAAACGCGAAGGATCTCCGTAGCCGACACGCGCGGCGATACGTTGGATGGGCAGATGCGTGCGGCGGAGCAGATCGGCACCTTTCTGCATCCGCAGTTCGCGGAGATAGCCGGTGAAGCTCGAGCGGTGCCGCTGGCGAAAAAGCCGCGCCAGGTGACCCGGGTTGGTCTTCGCCACGTACTGGGCCAGGAAACGCAAGCGAACTGGCTCGTGAAGATGAAAGTCCAGGTACGTACAGGCCCGCGCCAAAGGATCGTCCGGCAAGGACGCATCGTCGGTGGAATCGGCCAGCCGATACCACACGGCATCCAGGTATTTCTTGGTGGAATCGTGCGGAAGGGGTCGGGAGTCGTTTTCGGCTGAGCCGCTTCCCATGTGGTAGATCGTTGCCCGAAAACGACTCCCGACCCCGTTGCGTCCCCGCCCGCACAGATCGCGTCGACGATGGGCCGGTGGGCCTCGAACAACACGTTCAAATCGGGCCAGCAGACGCGAATCGACCGGATGCGGAACTCCTCCATGCTGCCCACGGCGGTGTCCCAAACCTTCGGCAATCCTTGCACGTCGGCCAACGCCACGATAGCTTGATGCAGCGCCCGGTCGGCCTGAACCACGCCGGAATAGTCGTTCCGGCTGGCCGCCCGCTGGAGCCGCACAAAGGCGTCCAGCAACGGTTGTTTGTCCGCCCCGGCAGCGACTCGCGCGGCCGCATAACGGGCCGCAAACGCATCGACCGCGGCCCGCATCTCCGTGACCGACCGCATGGGCGTCAGATTCGCAGGGAACTGTTTCATCGGCTGCTTCACCCTCACACCCCACAGTTGCAAATTCCTGCAGGTTGAACTGAACCGGCTACTCCGGAACCTGCCTCCTAATCTTTCACTTAATCTTTCACCTATATCTGACGCGAAGAGATTAAGTGAAAGATTAAGTGATTTGCGGCGACGACACGGCGATCCTGGACGACGTGGCCGCCAGCGGCGCGGAGCTGTACGAGGCCGATTCCAAGATCGATCTGTTGCAAGCCAAGCGGCGGATCGGCGATCGGCTGTGCTTGATCGGCAATCTGAATCCGGTTGGCAGCCTGCTTCACGGAACCGCCGAAGAAGTACGGAAGGAAGCACAAGCGTGTCTTGCCGTCGCCTCGCACGGAAGCGGGTTCATCCTGGGAACAGGCTGCTTCGTCGCCTGGGATACCCCCCAGGAGAATCTGCAGGCGATGATCCGGGCCGTTGATTCCCGGGACGGAATGTTGCCATGAGAGATAGCGGCCAACCCCTCCGGTTTCGGCTCGATGCGGTCCTGTTTTCAGCCGCGTTGGTCGCGATCGCGTCTGCGTGTGCGTTGCTTGTGGCGGGTTCCGGACGGTGGTACAGGTGATCATGTTCGGGATGGGCGTGACCTTGACCTTGGCGGATTTCGCCCGCGTGTTGGCGATGCCGCAGGCGGTGGTGATCGGCGTGGTCTGCCAATATGCGATCGTGCCGCTGATGGCTTGGATCATGCAACTGCTGGCCGGCCGGTACGTGCCGATCGACGTCTCCGAGATGACGGTGGGGATCGTCAGAATGATCCTGCTGCCGGTCGTGCTGGGGCTGTTGGCTTGGCCGAGGGTTTCGGGCGAGTGTTCCTGCCGCTACACCCCGGCCCGTCACCCCGGCAGCAGTCCCGCCTGTTGCAACAGGGCGCGTATCCGTTCGATTTCGGCCGCGTCGAGTTTCACCAGCGGCGGCCGCACATGGGCGGCTTCCAGTCTGCCCAGCAGCACGAGCGCTTCCTTCATCCGATTGTGCATGTCGAACAGCGGGTGGG
>SKKK01000597.1 GCA_007121535.1 Planctomycetaceae bacterium
CTGGTCCAATCGCCGAACATCGACCGGCTGGCCCGAGGTTCGCGTCTGTTTCAACGCGCCTATATCCAGCAAGCCGTTTGTGGTCCGTCGCGGGCCGCCCTGCTGACCGGCCGTCTGCCGGACAACATCCGGGTTTGGCACAACCGCCATCTGTTCCGCGACACGTTGCCCAACGCGGTAACGTTACCGCAACTGTTCAAAAACAACGGCTATCACACCCAGGGGCTGGGCAAAGTGTTCAGCGGCAGAGAACGCGAGGAGGATCCTCCATCATGGTCGGTTCCCAGCCTGGTGCGCGGCGACGGTTGGCGGAATTATGCCTTGCCGGAAAACAACACCCGATCGGGCAAAGGCGTGGCTTTCGAAGCGGCTGACGTGGACGACGACGGGTACCCGGACGGCAAGCTGACCGATCTGGCGATCGAGACCCTGACACGCCTGCAAGGGCAACCGCAACCGTTCTTTCTGGCCGTGGGCTTCTTCAAACCGCACCTGCCATTCAACGCGCCGAAGAAGTACTGGGACCTGTACGATCCGGCCGTGTTTGAATTTCCAGAGCCCCCGGCCCGGATCGATGGCGCGCCGCAGCTCGCCTACCACACCCATCGCGAACTGGGCGGCTATCGAGACATCCCGGACGATGAACGGGTGTCTTCCGAGCAAGCGAGGATGCTTCGCCACGGGTACTACGCCTGTGTCAGCTACATCGACGCCCAGGTGGGCAGGCTGCTCGATACGCTCGAACGATTGGGATTGCAGGACAATACCATCGTCGTGCTGTGGGGCGATCACGGGTTCGCGTTGGGCGAAGAAGACCGCTGGTGCAAAGGCACCAATTTCGAGCTGGATACTCGCGTACCGTTACTGATCCGCGTTCCGGACATGGCGGCGCCGGGCGTGCCGACCGGCTCGCTGGTGGAAACCGTGGACATCTACCCGACGCTCGCCGCTCTGGCCGGACTGACGCCGCCCGACGATCTGGACGGGCACTGCCTTGTGCCGGTTCTGAAAGACCCGGCCGCCAGTATCCGCGATCATGCACTCAGCCAATTCCCCCGACCGTGGCGACGGGACGAGCCGGATTTCATGGGCTACTCGATCCGTACCCCGACGCACCGGTATACCCGCTGGGTCCAGTGGCCGGCGCGGAAGACCGTGGCCGAGGAACTGTACGACCACGAATCGCCGGACAGTTCCCTCGGCGGAGACTTGCTGCCGGTCGCAAGACAAAACGTGCTCGGCCACCCAGCCCACGCCAAAACCCGAGATCGACTGCGAACGAAAATGGACGAAGTGCTGCGTACACGGGTGGATGCAAAATGAGGGTAACGATTAGGACTTTAGAGATTGGCGTAGCCGGTTAAGTTCACTGTTTGGGGATTCCGAAGGAAATCATGATGACACGGTTTTTGATCTTGACCACGTTGGTTTTCGGATTGCCGGATGTATTGCCATCGGCCGAGTCTGGGCGGAACAACATCGTGCTGTTTTTGATCGACGATCTGGGCTGGATGGATCTGGGCTGCCAGGGCAGCACGTACTACCGGACGCCGCACATCGATCGGTTGGCCGCCGAGGGCGTGCGATTCACCGATGCTTATGCCTCGTGTGCGGTTTGCACGCCGACTCGGGCCGCGATCCTGACCGGGAAATACCCCGCGCGTCTGCTGATGACCAATTGGACGCCCGACGGGCGTTGGAACCCGAAGTCCCGTTTGCGCGAGGCCCGGTTCCTGCGCGCTCTGCCGCTGGAGGAGATCACGATCGCCGAGGCGTTGCGCGAGGCCGGTTACCACACGGCCAGTATCGGCAAATGGCATCTGGGCGGACCGCCGTTCTCGCTGCCCGAGCATCATGGGTTCGATATCAATATCGGTGGGAACGCGCACGGTGCACCGGGCGACCACTTCTATCCCTACCAGGGCAACTGGTCGATTCCCACCACGGGACTGCGCGCCCAGTGGAACGTGCTGCCGGACGGTCAGCCGGGCGAGTATCTGACGGATCGTTTGACCGACGAAGCGGTGAAGGTCATCCGCGAGCACCCGGACCGGCCGTTCTTTCTGTACTTTTCCCACTATGCCGTGCATACGCCCCTGCAAGCCAAGCCGGAGATGGTCGCCAAGTACGAGCGGATTCCGGAAGCTCAGCGCCAGGGCGACCCCGTCTATGCGGCCATGATCGAAAGCGTGGACGAAAGCGTGGGCCGCGTGCTGGCAACCCTCAAGGAATTGGGCCTCGAAGAAAACACCCTCGTTATCTTCACTTCGGACAACGGTGGTTTTTGGCGAGCCACGGACCACGCCCCGCTGCGCGGCCACAAAGGCACCTACTGGGAAGGCGGCATCCGAGTCCCGATGATCATCAAGTGGCCCGGCCACTCGATCCCGGGACGGGTCGTATCCCAGCCGGTAATCAGTTCGGATCTGTACCCGACCATCCTGGCGGCCGCAGGCCTGCCGATGCGTCCGAACCAACACCTGGACGGGCTGAATCTGGCTCCGTTGCTGCGCGACGCCGATTCGCTGCCGCGTCAATCCCTGTTCTGGCATTTCCCTCATTACAACAACCACCCGGAAACCGTACCCCAAGGCGTCATCCGCCAAGGGCCTTGGAAGCTGATCGAGACCTACGACCCGGCCGGACTGCAACTCTACAATCTGGACGACGACCTGGGCGAAGCCAGGGACCAGGCCGCCGAAGAACCGGAACTCGCCGAACAATTGCTTGACGAACTAAGCGCCTGGCGGCAGCAGGTCGGCGCGGACATGATGCAGCCCAATCCCGATTACGATCCGGCCGTCGAGCTACCCAAGCGGGGAAAGAAGAAAAGATCGAAAAATTTCTGATCCGTCGTAAGACAGACGGGCTTGTTGCCGCTTTGTTCACGCCTGTGCGGGCCGATGGAGCTTCTGCCCGCCCGACAACCTGCAAGGAAATAATGCCTGTCGTTTTCGTTCTTCATTTCTTCGTTAAAGGCACGATCGGTTCCCGTGGAGTGCTTCGAAACAGGGCTTCGAGTTTTCGGAACATCTTCAAGCGACGAACGATTCGGTTAACACGGCGACGGTCAAAACGCCTTGACTTAGGTACACGCCACGTTCGCAGCTCGCGTTTCACCGATGGTTCGTGGGCTGGCTGCGGCAGCCGTCTACCGGTGACTGGGAAGCGGCCAACCGGTCAGCAGTGATTATTCCGCGTCCTGGCAGCGGGGCAAGCATTCTTTGACGTCCAGCGTCCGGGAATCCGGGCGCGGGGTCAGTCATCGCCGTGACGACTCGGTTTCACGAGGGGCTTCGCACGTTCTTCCCCTTCGCGTCATTGCTGCCCTGAAGGGGCCCGACATATCAGCCCAGGGCAAGGTGACGCGAGTTCAGAGAGCGTCACCGTCGCCCTGGGTAGAGTATCCATTGCGGCGCGGAAGCCCTGAAGAAAAGATGAAAGATGAAAAGGATGAAAAGGACAGGCATTATTTGCTTGCAAGTTGGCGTGGTGGCAGTCATCATGAAGGCGTTGATGATTTTTCAAAGGAGGAGGTTTCGCGATAACAGCGGCTCGAAGTCAACTCGTGGATGTGAATAAAACTCGTTACTACCACTGTATTTTTCGCTGTGTGCGGCAGGCGTTTTTGTGCGGGGAGGGATTTGAACTCGAAACCGATCGAGTTGCCGCCATTCTGAACGCGCATTGGCGAACCGTCGCCCCGAGCACACGGCGTTTCGCATGTTCCGCGCCAATCCGTCGCTGCCGACAGACATTCCAGGCAAGCACTTTCGACACGCCGCACTTCGGGCCAATCAAAAAATGCCTGTCTTTTCCGTCTCCGTCTCCGTCTCCGTCTTTCCGTCCGGATCCAAACTCACGGCGGACGTGATCGGGTTGTTTGGCCAGACGGATGCAACCTCCGGACTGGAGAAACTGGTTCTCGATTCCACGGGGATGGATGACGAGATGGCGCGGCGGTTAAGCAAGGTGACCACCTTCCGCGATCTGAAACGGTTGTCCGTCTCCGGCAATCGTAGTCTGGGAACGGCCGGGATCAGGTCCATTCTCCAAGCCGAATTCGCGCCAAGGCTCGAAGCCTTGGAACTCGCCGACGCCCGGCTCGATGCCTCACGAATCAAGCGGCTGATCGAATCGACAAAGGGGCGAGGGCAAGCCGAAAGCCGAACTGAAATGACGGAAGGTAGCTGACACGCTTCCGCCTGATCGGCTAGAATCAGGCACGGAGACGGTGGACAGCGAAGCCTGCCCACAGCGATAAACACCCGCTCACAAGTCTCTTGACGGATAAAGGGTGGTAGGAAACATTTGCCCCGGTGCTTAGAGTCTTCGGATTCAAGATGCGCGCCCGGAGCGCGCATGTTGTAGAACGGAATTCATTCCGTTGTCCGTTCCGAACGGCATGAATTCCGTTCTACTCTGGTTGCGGCCGCAGGCCGCGTTAGGGGAATCCTGATCGGCCTGGGCGACGGCAGCGTGCTCGACGCACTCGGCGACCTGGGCGTCCGCCGGTTGGAATGGGTCCTGCTGACGCCGCATCACCGCGAGCAGGTCCAAGGCTACCGCAAGCTGCTGCCCTGGAAGGCGCAGGTCGCCGCGCCGGAGCGGGAACGCGCCCTGCTGGAGCGACCTGCGAGTTTCCGCAAGATGCGGCCTCGTCTGAGCGACGCCTTCACGGTCCACGGCGCCAGCTACGTGCGTCCGCCGATCGAGCCGGTGACCGTCGATCGGGGCTTTCAGCGAATGGACACGTTCACGTGGGGCGGCCAAGAGTTCTGGTGCCTCGAAACCGCCGGCAACAGTCCTGGCGGGATGTCCTATCTGCTGAAGACGGAAGACGGCTGGATTGCGTTCAGCGGCGGCATCATGGTCGCCGGTGCGCGGATGAGAAACTGGTTCGACTCGGAATGGGACTACGGCTTCGGCAAAGGCATCTTCGCGCTCACCGAGTCGGCGAGCCTACTGGAGAGTTTCCAGCCGGTGCTGCTGCTTCCGTCGCACGGGAATACGATCCGCGAACCGCTCGCCGAACTGCGAGAATACCAGCGGAAATTGCGGGATCTGGCCAAGGTCTACCCGCACGGCTACGCCATCGCCACGTTCGCCGATGCCGACCGGGACACAGTATCGCGTCCCAGCGCCGTGCCTCATCTCTGGCAGACCACGCCACACCTGTTCAAGTTCAAAGGCCCGAATTTCTCGCCGAACACGATCTTCCTGTTGGCCGACAGCGGCCGGGCGCTGATGATCGACTGCGGACTCGACCGCGGCACGCTCATTCCGTTGTCCGCTCCGAACGGAATGAATTCCGTTCTACTCTGGTTGCAGCCGCACCCCGCGTTAAGAACCGGCGCCCCGCTGCCGAACGGAAAAGACGGGCATTGTTTTTGATGTTTTGAAAGATCGAATTGGTGAGGCATTGGGCACCGGGGATGCTTGAATTGGGTGATTTGTGGCGGAAACGGTTCGGCACGCGGTTGCTGGGGGCCGGGTAGAATTCCTTTCACGGCGATTGACGGGATACCGTCGACCAAATAAATGCCGGACAACAAGATCCTGGGGACCAGCGTGATCTGGAACTCCGAGCAAACCACCAGCCCGTCGCGTTTCCCGGAAGTGCCGTGGGCCATGCCCGTCGCCAAAGACCACGAGGCGATCCATGGAGATTGGTATTGGGAGTATTCCGCAGACCACCTGCACCAGGTGGACGACGCCGAGCAGATCCGCGACCACCTGCTGCGGGCCATTTTCGGAGCGTCTTCCAACGCCAAACGCGATCCGGAAAACGCGACCGTCAAGCTCAAGTGGGTCGCCTTCGTCGGCGGCAAACGCGAGTCGCGCCGACTGATGGGCGACTACATCTATACCATGCAGGACGCCACCGAGCACCGCGAGTTCCCGGACACCGTGGTCGAAGAAACCCGTGCGCTCGATGGCCACTACCAGCGTGCCGACACCGGATCGCCCTACGACTTTCTCTCCCACGCGATGTTCCTCCGACTGGACGCCCCCTACTTCATCCCGTTCCGCTGCTTCTACTCGCGCAACATCGCGAACCTGATGATGGCCGGGCGGTGCTTCAGTTGCTCGCACGTCGGCCTGTCCGGCCCGCGCGTCATGCGCACCTGTGCGCAAATGGGCGTGGCCACCGGGTATGCCGCCGTGGTTTGCAAGAGACGCGGCGCGCTGCCGCGCGAAGTGGGGCAGCAACACATCGCCGAACTCAGGAACCTTATCGGCTACGAGTCATGATGCATCACTGGACCAACTTCGGCCTGCTGGCCTGGGAGACCTGCGGTCGGCGGTTTGGGCGGGGTTAGAGCCCCTTGCCGAACAGTTTGAACGAGTTCCGGATTACGACCGCGGAGATGATTTCGCTAGTCACCGGTTTGTTCAGCGCACGGGAACCGGTGGCTAGCGCCATGCCGCTCAATTATTTCTTTGACGACCCAAAGGCCGGCAAATGAAGACGATAAGCACCCGGCCAGAAGTTTCTTGGCAGTTGAGGGTAGCCATTTTCGGGGACGCAACGGAATCGGGAGTCGTTTTCGGGCAACGACCAACCACATGGTACATGTTTTCTCCGAAAACGACTCCCGCCCCCTTTGGCCCGATTCCACCAAAATCAATCCACGGGCAGCACTTGCACGGCGTCCAGATGGACCAGTCCATCCACCTGTTCGGTGCCAAAGACCACCGCGTACGGCTGGTCGGCTTCGAAGCGGAAGACGCCCAGCGATAGGAACCCGAACGGCTTATCCGCAGGCTCGCGCTGGTTGATTCGCTGGTGGTCGACCCCTTCGGCATGGTGGACGGCGACCGGCGTTCTCGTCGAGCGGTTTTCGTGCGGCAGATGGGCTGCGCGGACTTCATAGCGGCCCGATCGAGGCACCTGAAACTCGAAGCGTGCCGAAGCGTCCGGTTCGCGACCGTAATGGTAGCCATACGCAAGATGTCCGGCCAAGCCTTGACCTTCGGTCCAGGTCCCGGTCAATTCCGCCTGGCGATCGTCGATGATGATTCCCGGCAATTGGCTCGGTTCCACCCAAGCTCGTGGGGGCGGAGGCATGATCTTCTCCGTATCGATTTCGATCGGCGAACGGACGGTCTCGCGGCGTGCCGGGTGGGGCAGACGCAGTAGATCTTTCAACTCGTCAAGATGCTCGTGGTAGACATCGCGCGGCGTGCCACCGTGTTTCACCAGGATCGAAACGGCCTTGCCTACGACCTCGCCCATCATGCCGCCGGTTCGCATCACCCGGATCGTGCCCAACCCTTCCCGATCGACGCTGACGTTGCGTCCCGCCATGAACAGGTTGTCGATATTCCGCGAATAAAAGCAGCGGTAGGGAACCGGATACCCGCGCCGCCGATCGACACCCGGACCGTGCACGGCCCGAGCGATGAACGGATCGTGGGCGTAACGGGTCAGGAAGCGTTCGTCCGGATAGTGCAAGTCGATGCTCCAGGTCGTGGCGACCACGCCATCGTCAAACTCGTATCGATCGCGGATCTGCTGGCCCGTCAGGATCACGTCGCCCAGCAACCGCCGCGATTCCCGCGTCCCACCGATGAAGGCGACCCATTCAAGTCGAGCGTTCTGATGATCTGCGGCGCCGTCGCCGTTCTTCATGGCGTTGAACGCTCCGAACACGGCGCGCAGGTTCCAATCGCGAGTGCGTTCCAGATCATCGATCGGATGATGATCGAAACCGCTTTCCCAAAACCACTCGCCGTGGAAACGTCTGGGGTAGGGAAAGTCGGCCATTTCCAGTTCCAAGGCCCATTCGACGTGAGGGAACGATTGCGGGGTATCCGCCATTTCCCATCGCCACATGTTGCTCATCCCCAACCGCTCGGTTTCGGCCATCACGTAATCGGCGCCTGCCTTGGCTCCGATGGTTCCGTGGCCCGTACAGTCAGCAAAGTAGGCAGCGGAAAAGCGGCGGATGGCACTGGTTCGCGTATCGAAGGCCAACACCGCGGCGATCTTCTGACCATCCATTTCGACCTGATAGGCATGGTGGTTCAAAAACAACTGCAAGTTGGGCTCGGCGCGAACCACCGCTTCCATCTTGTCATCCTCGAACTCTTCGGCCGTACCGGGCGATTTGGTCGCGTTGTCGGCGATTTCTTCGACGATTCCTCCGATCTCTGGGAACGGTCCCAAACGTGTCTGACCCTTGGCCCAGACGCGGATCTCGCTGGATCCGTTCCCGCCCAAAACCGGACGATTCTGAATCAGCGCCACCCGGACGCCCATCCGCGCGGCAGCAATGGCCGCGGCCGTGCCCGCATGACCGCCACCCACGACGACGAAATCGAAAGGACCCATTTCCTCAGGCTCGTCGGGCAACCCCAACAACGTCTTTCGCCATTGCGGCAGCACTTCTCCGTTGGGCGGCGGATCACCTTCCAGATCCGTGGTGAAATAGATCGCATCCGCCCGTCCGTTGAACCCGGTCAAGTCGCGCAGCGCCAAGGTTGCGTCAGGCTCGGTGATTTCGACGGTGCCGCCGTCGTGCCAATGCCATTCGGCCCCCTGAGTGCCAAACGTTTCGCCCAGCGGCTGGCCGTTGACCAACAACTGGAATCGGCCCGGCTGACCCGGCGCCTGCCACCGAGCGACCCAGTCCTTGGTGCGTACAAAAACGCGATAGGTCCCCGTTTCAGGGAACCGGACCTCGGTCGTCGCATCGGCAACCGGTTCTCCCAACCCGTGGGCCATCAGATAGGGCGAACCCATAATGTGGATGAACTGCGTATCCAGCATCCAGCCACCATGATCGTCGAACGATTCCGCTTCGATCAACACCTGGGCCCCGTTGGTCGGGATCGTGACCGCTAACACCAAGAGCATGACAGGAATGGTTGTTCGCATGTGTGACTCCGATTGGTTGCCGCCAGCAAGGGCGATTTCGGTTTTGAAGAACCAACGTTTGAGAAACTTCTGTTGATTCTTATGCGACCTACCAGGCTTGTCAAGTTTGCTTGGCCAATCCGGTTAGCTTGAGCATCCAGCGGGTGGCTGAACCGGCGCGACCCCGGGTATCTTTCCCCGTATGATCTGTTAGAATGGGTAGCAGTGGGCTGCTGCTCGGTGTTACGGCTGGGGGGTCGAGCACGACGTGGTCCGAATCTCGAATCAAAGTCGGGAAGGAGGAAACCGTTCGATGACCACTGAAGAGTTGCGAATTTTACTGTTCTTTCGACGCTTTCAGGTGGGGCCAGAAGAAATGCTTTTCTTCACGCCAAACGACTGCAAAGTCGCCACGAAGGTTTTCGTCGATGCGATGCACTCGTTGATCGAAAAGGATTTGGTGATCAAAGAACGCCCGGCTCAAGCCTATTCGCTGACCAAATCCGGGTACCTGCTGTCGTTGAAGACGCCGACCAAACTGCCGCTGGCGCGCATGAAGAAGTAGTCAGTTGTGTAAGGCGTGTCGGGGCTGTGCTGGTTGAATTGCGGGGTCATCATCCCCTTCCCATTGCGTAATAGAAGTGCGGGCTTGATCGAGCAAGGGCACGCCGGGATGCCGCTCGAAGGCTTCGTCCAATACTTGCAGAGCTTCGAGAACGCGCCGCTGTGCCGCCAAATGGTCTGCCCATCGAAGGTAGACGTAGATCTCGTTTTGTACCAGCGGTTTGTAGTCCGGCAAGATTTCTCGTCCTTGTTCCAATAATCGAATCGCTTCCAAAAAATCTCCCGATCGGGTTTCTTCCAATGCCCAATTGTTCAGGCAAGCCAGTAGATTATTTCGTGCCAAGGCGTCATCGGGGTCCAAACCGGTCGCCCTCAACAGCCACGGCAAGGCGGCTGCGTGTGCGTTGGCCTTCAGCAGAACGACAGCCCGATTGTAGTAGATCTTGGCGACCAATTGGACATCGGTCAGGACACGTTCCTTGGTGGAGACCGCGTGATCGAACGCTGCGAGAGAATCGAAGTGGCCGGGGCCAGCCAAATCGAATTCGCCTTCGATCCAACCTTGGGGCGAGGTCGTCTCGATCGTGATCGGCGGGTACCCCGGGATGCGGCAGAACACATGGTCGGGTTGGCCGATCGTCATGACGGCCACTCCGTGAAGCTGGGCCAAGTATCGGAACAAGACGGTGGCGGTGACGCAATTGAAGCTGCCCGTTTCCAGCGTCCGGTCGATTTCGGTGCATAACGGATCGTAATCGCCGATCAACACCAGTCGGTGCAGTCGCTGCAACAACTCGTTCGCCAAGATCGCCGCATCCGAAGCCACCGAATCCGATGATAGAAAGGCTTGGTAGGTGATCGTCGTGAAGTGATCCACATGTCGACGAAGCTGCTCCGGGCAATCGACGCCGCTGGCGATCAGCCCAGCTTCCAGCAGCGAAAACTGTTGCAAGCGTCCGTCGGCCATTTCCGCAAGCAACCGACATTCCAAAGTGGAAGCCGTTTCCCCGTACCATGGATGCTGCGCAACGGTATCCGAGGCCATCAAGATGGCCAGTAGTGTGCACGGCAGATAAAGCCAACTGGATCCGTTCATGACACCGTGTTACTGGACTGGACGATCTGGGACCAAGCCGAACGAGTATCGACCCAGATAACCCTCAAAAGAAATATAGCTTGCCCGATTGGCGTAGGCAAACCGAAACTTGATCCCACGGATCCAGGTCTGGGCGGAACCGAAGCAGGATCATGGAGCGTCTTGCAGTTGGGCGATCAACCGGTCGATATCCTGTTCATTGTTGTAGGCGTGGGGACTGATTCGCAGCCAGCCATGGCGGACGCTCAACACGACACCATTTTCCAGACAGTGGCGACGGACCGCCGAAGGTGACTTGCCGGGCAACTCGAACGCCAGGATGCCCGACTCATGACCGTGAACTCGCGGGCTGCGGATCAACGCGCCGATCGATCGCAAACGCTCGATCGCCAAATCCGTCCATTCCACCACTCGGTCCGCCAGTGGCGAATCGTCGGGCGTCAGCCCTGCCCCAGTCAGCAGTTCCAAGCTGGCCCCCAAGGCAGCGATCCCGGCCATGTTGGCCGATCCGCCTTCGTATCGGGCCGCCGCGGGACGGAGGTCCAGATCGCAGCGACTGAAATCGTGGGATTGTTGGACGCTGTTCCAACCGACCAACAGCGGGCGTAACCGTTCCAGGTGTTCGGCACGAATGAATAGCAACCCGGCCCCCTCCGGCCCCAGCATCCACTTGTGGCCATCGGCCGCCAAGAAGTCGACTTCCCAGGCTTGCACGTCCAGCGGAAAAACGCCCAGCCCCTGGATCGCATCCAGAAAGACGAGAATGCCCCGGCGGTGAGCCTCCTGGACCAAGCCGGAGACGTCCATGCGCCAGCCGGTCGCATATCCCACCCAACTGACTGAGATGATCCGAGTGCGTTGGTCGCAGGCCGCCAGAAGATGATCCACGCGCACCTGACCATCCGGTACCTCGACGCGTCGCGTCCGAACACCACGAGTCGCAAGATTCATCCATGGATACTGGTTGGAAGGAAACTCGTTGGCCAACGTCACCACATTGTCGCCTTCACGCCAGGGATAACCTTCTGCTACCAAACCGATGCCGGTCGTTGTGTTGGGAACCAGAGCGATCTCGCTCGTGTTCGCGTTGATCATCGATGCGGCCGTTTGGCGCACTTGCTGACACCGCTGATCCCACTGCGGCCAGCAAACATCGCCTTGCTCCGCCGCCTGATCGGCCCATTGCGATATAGCCGATCGAGCCGGTTCGGATAACGGAGCGACGGCCGCGTGGTCCAAGTAGGCCCATCGCTTGGTGACCGGCATCTGGCGGCGAAATGATTCCCAACGGTGATTGGACGCGTTCATGATGGTGCAAGTCTGAAGCAAATTGAGAATAACCCGAAAAATCGGGCCGTAGAATCCACAAATCCAAACCGGAAGATTCCCAGTTTCTTTGCCACTGGTGACATTTGTTTCGGGTAAACTATACTTAGTAGCTTGGTGGACCGAAGAAAACCAGCCCTGCTTTGCCAGCTCTGAGGATGTTCCCGATGCCAAAAGCATTGTGTTTAACAGGACTTGCCATCTCTGCGATCCTGTTTCTCATCTTTTTGATCGACTTGATTCCGTCACCCCTTGCGCCGTTTCGCGGCGCCAGCAAGTTGATGGATATCGCCTTTATTCTGTGCTCGTTGGGGCTGGCTTGGCTCAGTTGGACGACATTGAAAGAACAGGCGTAGAGCGCAAGAGAGAACCCGGCTTGGAAAAGAGCCGGGTAATGAATTTCCCCCTGGTTGCCCGTCGCATCGTCCAATCAATCGATCATGAAATTCCCGTTGTCAGCCACTCGGAGCAGCGGGCGATAGTAGTAATCTCCCCCGCCCCACAAGCGACCGGGATACCAAACCAGGCTGATCCCGATGTTCCATGATTCCTGGGCATGTCCCGCGTCAAAGCCCTGTCCAGCTCCTTCGTTGGGGATCAGATAGGCGAAGTTCGATTCCAAGGCCCAGTCCGGAGTCAGAGGCAATCGAGTCTCGATACCGATCAATCCATCGCTCTGACCCGTCCAACCCGCGAACAATCGAGCCTCACCGTCTCGGCAACCACCGAATTGCAGGCGGTAGAAAAAGGCGTACAGATCCGTGGCCACGTTGCGAGCCTCCAATTCGCCCTCCGTTCCGCTACTCATTCCAGTGCTGAACCAGAATCCGAAATCGTGCGTGCCCGCGACGACCCAGCTCAACTCGCCGCGAAGATTCGTCATATCGATGGTGTCATCCCAGCGCTCTGTCAGGTAATCCAAGACCAACCCACCCTGCAAACCGACATCAACTCGACGAAACAGCCCCGCCGTAACGAAACCTTGATTTCGAGAGCTGTCCGTGAAGCTGCTGCCGGAAAGGCTACTCTGAGTGGCTCGGAAACCGATCTGGCCTCCCAAGCATGCGAAACCGGGCATCGGGACCGCGTAGTTCAACCCCTGATGGAATCCGAAACTGCCACTGCTGCCCTGGTTCCTGGGGCCGGTGAAGCCCTGGACACCCGCGAACAATTCGACGTTTCCGAACGGTGGCAGCAAGGTGCAAGGTGTCAGGCACACGTCGGCGCATCCGCCGTCGACCAGCCACGGATCGGCGATTGCCCCATCGGAAAGAATCATGCTTTCGTTGGGCATGATTACCTCTTCAAACTCAGGTTGCGACCTGAACGTCGAGGCACCGGACCTGAACTCAGAAGCACCCGACATGCCGGCAGAAGATCGCGACCTGGTGGCTGACCTGACGGAAGAACCATCCGACCTGACCGAGGGCGATCCCGAACGATTGGGAGGCAACATCATCCCGTCGGTCTCGTATAACTGCCCGGTGTCCGGGTCCAGCATGTACGTCCCCCCTTCGACAACATCTTCTTCCGAGATGGCGCGAACCGAACTGGCCATCCGCATATGCGGCGCTGCCGCGGGCGTTCGAACCTGGGCAGCCGGGGATCGAAGGTGATTTGGTGGCACGGCCGAGCGACGAGTCACTGTCTGCCCGAAGACCGGGCTTGCCAACGCGGTTACCAGAACCAACAGCAGCCCAGTCAACCAACAGCAGTGGCGGTCTCGTGAAGCAACGTGCATAGGAATCTTCCTCATTCTACGCTAGAGCCAGGCCCCCCCGACCCAATCCATTCCATCCGTAGCGTCAGTATCGGAAATCCCGCACTCCCGACTTTCGGAAAAATCGGAACAATCCGAAAAACCGATAAAGTTTGCGCAGAACCCCAGAAAGAGTCGACCCGGGGCGTTCGCAGCACGTCGGATCAGTCAGAACCGTGACTGTCGACCAGCAATTTCTCTGCCACTTCCATCGACAACGGGGTCTCGCGACCCTCCAACAGCACACGAATGATTCCCGACGTGGCGTGATTGCTTAAGACCTTGCCCGTTGTTTGCAAGGAAAGCCCGGTTTCGCTCAAGTAGCGCAGGAACTCAGAAGATTGATCCAAAACGCGAGTCAATCGAAAAGACTCCCCAACTGGCCATTGAGCCAACGTCGTACGATCGGGGTAGGAAACAGAACCATCCGGCTTGGGAATCGGGTCGCCATGCGGGTCCACGGCAGGGAAGCCGAGATACTCGTCGATGCGATCGACCAATAGATCGCTGACGGCATGCTCCATGTTCTCAGCTTCTTCATGCACTTCGTCCCAGCTCATCTCCAGAGTCCGAGCCAAGAACAGTTCGATCAAGCGATGCCTACGGAGCACGCGCAGAGCCAAGCTGCGCCCGGATTCGGTCAGTCGAACACCCTCGTAAGGCTTGTATTCGGCTAGACCAGCCTCCTTCAGGGTCTTCAGCATGCTGGTTACTGTACCCGGCGATACGCCCATCAGCTCGGCCAGTTTCCCTGTCGAAGCTGTTGGGTTCTGCTGGCGCACACCAAGTCGATAAATCGTCTTTACGTAGTTCTCGATAGTCAGGCTTGGCATGTTTCGCTCCCCCTACAGAAGTTGTCCACCAACTGGTATTCTACGGGTTTCTCCGTCGACCACAAGATGCATTCGCCCCACACAGGCCATAAAGAAAGGGCAATGAAAGATGATGCTGTTGAACGAGCTTGCTCTGGAACGCTGCCGCTGTCTGATCGAAAGGCCCGAAGTTTTCGCAATCGGTGTCAGCCTGACCGAAAGTGGGGTTCGCATTTTGGACTGTGGAGTCCAATTTCGCGGGGGAATCGAGGCGGGACTTGCGATGGCCGAAGTCTGCCTAGCGGGATTGGGACGTGTCGAGTTGACGGCCGGGCAAGCGGAAATTTGGGGAGGACCATCTGTCCAGGTTTCAACAGACCACCCTGTGGAAGCGTGTATGGCATCGCAGTACGCCGGTTGGCAGGTGGTGGGGGAGGACTATTTCGCCATGGGTTCGGGTCCGATGCGAGCGGCCCGAGGGCGAGAGGATCTTTTGAAACACATCGGTTGCCAGGAAAACCCCGGCGAGGTGGTGGGGGTCTTGGAGAGCGGCAAAATACCTCCGGATACCATCTGTCAACAAATCGCGGCCGATTGCGGCGTTGCTGCGGATCGAGTGACGTTGTTGGTCGCCTCCACGTCCAGCTTGGCGGGCAACATCCAGGTGGTGGCTCGCACCGTCGAGACCTGCCTCCATAAAATGCACGCATTGGGTTTCGATCTGACGCAGGTGGTCAGCGGTTACGGGCTCGCGCCTTTACCGCCGGTAGCCGCCGATTTTCTGGTGGGGATCGGGCGAACGAACGATGCCGTCCTGTACGGAGGCCAAGTGACCTTGTGGCTGCGCGGCGATGATGACGACTTACAGCAGTTGGGCCCGAAGATTCCCAGTTGCGCATCGTCCGATTTCGGCGCTCCGTTCGCCGAAATCTTTCAACGTTACGAACGCGACTTTTACAAAATCGATCCGTTGCTGTTCAGCCCAGCCCAGGTGACGCTGAACAATCTGAACAGCGGCAGCACGCATCGATTCGGTCAATGGTTCCCCGACGTCGTGCGACAATCCTTCGCAGGTTGAGCCCATGCGGATCGCCGTCCTTTCGACCCCCGAAAGCTGGTATTACGCGGATTTGCTCCGTGCGGCCGGCTCGATGCACCAATTGCAATGCTTGTCGTTCAGCGACTTGAGTGCGGATCTGCAAGTTGCCGCACCATCGGTATGCACTTCCGGTCCGACTCGCTTAGATGAATTCGATGCCGTTTTGGTTCGGACGATGGCTCCCGGCACGTTGGAGCAGGTTGTTTTTCGCATGGATGTGCTCGGAAGACTCCAGCAACAGGGCACAGTCGTCGTCAACCCGCCACGTGCTTTGGAAGCGGCCGTCGATAAGTATTTGGCATCGGCCAAGCTGCACGCCGCCGGCTTGCTCACTCCCCCCACCTGGGTTTGTCAGACGCTGGACCAAGCGATGATCGGTTTTTACCAGTTGGGGGGTAATGTGGTGGTCAAACCCCTTTTTGGCAGCGAAGGCCGAGGACTGATGCGAATCGAGGATCCTGACTTGGCGATTCGAGTCTTCAAAACGCTGGCTCAGATCGGTGCGGTCATCTACATGCAACCGTTTCTCCCCCATCAGGGATTCGACATTCGCATCTTGCTGGTTGGTTCGCACGTGTTCTGCGTCCGTCGATCCAATCCATCCGATTGGCGAACCAACGTGAGCCGTGGGGCGACGGCCGAGCCCTTTACGCCCAGCAGCGAACTGATCGCGATGGCGCGTACCGCGGCACGGGCGATCGGGGCAACGATCGCCGGTGTCGATCTGTTGCCCACGCGTGACGGTCTCTGCTGTGTGCTGGAAGTCAACGCCGTCCCCGGATGGCAAAGTACCTCAAGCGCCCTGGGTGTGGACATTGCATCGACGGTGTTGGAACACTTGAAGTGGCTAGTGGCCAAGAATCGCAAACGGCAATAGCTCAGCCGTCGACAAGTCAACACTCTTTGACTAAACTAACAGAAGTACCGCGACACGCATCCTGCATGCAGCCGCTGATCGAGGAAGCCTCATCGAACTGCATCCAAGGCGTAAACCTACCCCCCAGCGGTACCCACGCCCCCTATGATGGAATCACTGAATCCTAAGAGAATAAGAAAGGAACCTGTCATGAGACGTGTTTGGCTCGTGGCTCTATGTGCCATTTTTGTTTGTCCTTTGGACGTGTACGCTGCGGAGGAAACCCCCGGCATCTCGGCGACTCGCCCCAGTGAAGGGCCTTTTGTGGAAACCGACCAGGGCTACATGGTGCCCTACACCATGACGATCCCCGGCACCCGGGCTCAATACGAGATGGTACCGATTCCCGGCGGCAAGTTCATGATGGGCAGCCCGCCCACCGAGGAAGGTCGTCAGCCGTACGAGGGTCCGCAATTTGAAGTGACGGTCAAGCCGTTTTGGATGGGCAAGTACGAGGTGACTTGGGCCGAATACAAGCAGTACATGGCCTTGTACGGCATCTTCAAAGATTTCGAGACTCGGCGAATCCGCCAAGTCACCGAGGACAACAAGATCGACGCCGTGACGGCTCCCACGGAATTGTACGATCCCAGTTACACGTTCCCGTTCGGCGAAGATGACAGGCTGCCTGCGGTCACGATGACCCAGTACGCGGCTCGCCAGTACACCAAGTGGTTAAGCGGCATTACGGGCAGTTTCTACCGGTTGCCGTCCGAAGCCGAATGGGAATACGCGTGCCGAGCCGGTACGGATACGGCCTACTCGTTCGGCGACGATCCGGCTGACCTGGATGATTACGCATGGTACTTCGACAATTCGGACGAACGACCGCAACCGGTCGGCCAGAAGAAACCCAATCCTTGGGGCCTGTACGACATGCACGGGAACGTGGCCGAGCTGGTACTGGATCAGTTGTTGGAAGATGGTTTCGCCAGGTTCAAGGGCGGAAGTGTAACCGCCGAAGAAGCGTTGGTCTGGCCGACCCAACTGATCCCCCGCGTGATCAAGGGCGGGTCCTGGGATCACGATCCCGAGGACTGCCGATCGGCGTCTCGCTACGGCACGCAGGAAGACCAATGGAAGACGGGCGACCCGAATCTACCGCTCAGCCCCTGGTGGTTTACCGACGATCCGACGCTGGCGATCGGCTTCCGCATCATGCGACCGCTGGAGGCGCCGGCCACGAAAGAGGCGAGGGAACGCTATTGGATGGCCGATGCGCCGGAGATCGAAGAAGGGGTCGACAATCGAATGCAGGACGGCCGTGGTGCCAAAGGCATCGTTGATCCGGAACTGCCCGCCGCCATCGAGCAATTGCGCGGGGGCGAGTAAATCCATCGAACCCGGGCGAGATCCCGATGAACATCACTTGCGCGATCGCCCTGCTGCTGGCAAGCACCGGGGCGGATGATGGCTCGTTAGAACGGTTTCGCGACGTCCGACCCGCGATGGGGTCGGCGTTCGAAATCGTGTTGTACGCGCCCGATGTGATGACGGCCCAGCGAGCTTTCGACGCGGCTTTCCAGCGGGTTCAAGAACTGAATCAGGTGTTCAGCGACTACGATCCCGACAGCGAAGCCCGACGGCTTTGCGATTTGGCCCCGATGGACCAACCGGTGTCGATCAGTCCCGACCTGACCCACGTGTTGCAGTATTCGCTGGCCATGAGTGCCAAGACCGAGGGCGCCTTCGACGTCACGGTCGGACCGCTCAGCCGTCTGTGGCGGCGAGCCCGTCGGACGGGCGAACTGCCCTCCGAAGAACGGCTGGCCGCGGCTCGAGCGGCCGTGGGATATCACCATATCCAATTGGATGTCGAAAACGCCAAGGTGCGATTGACCGCCACCGATATGCGTTTGGATTTCGGCGCCATCGCCAAGGGCTATGCCAGTGATCGGGCGCTGGCCGTGCTGCGGTCGATGGGTATCGAGCGCGCCCTGGTCAACGGCGGCGGGGACCTGACACTCGGGGAACCGCCACCTGATGCCGAAGGTTGGCGAGTCGCCATTGCGCCGTTGGACGCGGAAACCCGGCCAACGTGCGTTTTGTTCCTGTCGAATGTTTCCGTCGCCACCTCGGGCGATGCCTGGCAGTTCGTCGAGATCGATGGCGTCCGTTACTCGCATATCGTCGATGCCCGCACGGGTATGGGAATCGAACGTCGCAGCTCGGTCACCGTACTGGCTCCCGACGGCATGATCGCCGACGCCTGGGCTTCGGCGGTCAGCCTGCTAGGTCCCCAGCGTGGCTTGGAATTGATCGAGACGTTGCCGGATGTCGAATGCCAGATCATCACGACCGGCCCCGACGGCGAGCGAGTCCACCGTTCCTCGCGGTTTCCCACGCCCGTCGCCGCGGCGACGGATCAGGTTCCTTGAAAGCATCCACAACGAACGTTAAGTTGAAGGATGACGTGCTTTCACCACAACCGAGAGGTTCCCATGCCCCATCCCTCGCCAGTTGATCCCAACACCTCAAGACGCAGCTTCCTGCGCGCCTCGTCGTTGCTCATGGCCGGCGGTGCCGTGGGGGGTGGCTTGAGCCTATCGCGATCGACGCATGCATTCGGGAGCGACGAGATCAAGATCGGCTTGATCGGCTGTGGCAGCCGTGGCGCCGGAGCGGTCGTTCAGGCGCTGAACACCGCAGTCGAAGGTGGCCTGAACCCCAATGGATCGGTCAAATTGGTGGCGATGGGCGACGTTTTTCGCGACCGTTTGCAGAGTGCCTATCGGTCGATCCGCAGCAAGCACGCCGAGCGGGTCGACGTGCCGGGCGATCGCCGATTCGTGGGCCTGGATGCCTATCGCAACGTTCTCCAGTGCGACATCGACCTGGTACTGCTGGCCGCGCCGCCCGGTTTCCGACCCTTGCACTTCGAAGCGGCCGTGCTGGCCGGCAAGCACGTGTTCATGGAAAAGCCGCTGGCCACCGACGCGCCGGGGCTGCGCCGTCTGCTGGCCGCCAACGAAGAAGCCAAACGCCAAGGCCTGATGGTCGCCGTCGGTTTGCAACGGCGCCACGAACCCAAGTATCAAGAGACCATCGCTCATCTGCAAGACGGCGCGATCGGCGAGATCCTGTTCACCCGCGTCTACTGGAACGGCAGCGGCGCCCGGGTTCGGCCTCGACAGGAAGGGCAGACCGAGCTGGAATACCAATTGCGGAATTGGTACTACTTCAACTGGCTGAGTGGCGATCATTTGTGCGAGCAACACATCCACAACTTGGACGTCATCAACTGGCTGCTGGGTGGCCCGCCGACCGAATGCAACGGGCAAGGCGGCCGCCAAGTGCGTACGGGAGCCGAATACGGGCAGATTTTCGATCATCATTTTTTGGAATACACGTACCCCAACGGTACGAAGATGTTCAGTCAATGCCGTCAAATCCGCGGCTGTTGGAACCGGGTCTCGGAGCATGCCCACGGCACGCTGGGTCATGCCGACATCAGCAACGCCAAGATCTACGGTCCGGACGGCGAGTTGATTTTTCGCAGCAACGCAGGCGGCGACGGGCACCAGCGGGAACAAGACGATTTGTTTCAGGCTCTACGTCGCGGTGAAATCTACAACGAAGCCGAATTCGCCGCCACCAGCACCATGACCGCCATCATGGGCCGCATGGCCACCTACACCGGCCAGCCCATCACCCGGGACCAGGCCGCCGACTCGGATTTGGCCCTGGCCCAAGTGGATTCCTTACAATCCCTGGCCGACCCGGCCCCCGTTCAACCCTTGCCCCAAGCGACCCTCACCGCCGAATGCTACCCCATCCCCCAGCCCGGCAAAACTGCCGTGCTGTGATCCGGCATCCCCGCAGCCAAACCCGAAAACGCCGGCGAGCCTGGTTCAACGCAGAGGGACGGGCTGGTCGCGGAGCGAACGTCAACGCCGACGGCGACGAAAACGGACAGATCGACTCCCGGGCCGACATCCGGCGTGATGGCATCGGGCAGTGGCTTTGGGCGGGGCCACCGTGTATCATGATGATGGCACCAATCAAGAAGGGCTGCACCAATCAAGAAGGTCTGTTTTGATTCAATCGGGGTGATGTTAGAATTGAGGGACGAGTCGCGAAGGATTGACTTGGAGGGCAAGAGATCGTGTCGAACCGAATGTTAAGAATGTTTGTGTTGGTGCTTGTCTGGGTGGGCGTCTCTCTCGGCGGGTTCTGTGACGCGACGCGGGCGAAAGCTGATGAGCCGTTGTCTTATGATGTGGTGGTCTACGGCAGTACCAGCGCGGGTGTGATCGCGGCCGTACAGGCTAGTCGTGAGAACAGAAGCGTGATTCTGGTGCATCCGTACCGACATATCGGCGGGCTGACCAGCAGCGGACTGGGGAATACGGACCACGGGCGGAAGGGTACGATCGGCGGACTGTCGCGCGAGTTCTACAAGCGTGTGCGCGACTACTACCGCGTTCCAGAACGCTGGCGACAGCAAACCCGCGAGAGCTACTTCGGCCGTTACTTGCAACGCGATGACGATCTGCAGTGGGCTTTTGAACCGCACGTGGCCGAAGAGATCTACCGCGATTGGCTCGAGGAACGCCATGTGCCCATCCTCAAGGCTCGCCTTGACCGCACTGAAGGCAAGGGCGTGCAAATGCGAGATCAACGCATCCGAGCCATTGTCATGGAATCTGGGCAGGTCATCCGTGGAAGCATGTTTATCGACGCAACGTATGAAGGCGATCTGATGGCTGCGGCGGGTGTCAGCTACTTCGTTGGCCGCGAAGGCAACGACCGGTATGGCGAGACGTATAACGGCATTCAGACCGCGCGAACGGAGCATCATGTGTTTACGGTTGACGGGAGGATGGGGATTCCGCCGCGTCCGCTGCCGCCGGAAGCGCGCGTTGACCCTTATGTCGTGGCGGGCGATCCATCCAGCGGCCTCTTGCCGGGCATCAATCCCGATGCGGGCGGCCAAGATGGTGAAGCGGATCACCGCGTGCAGTCCTACTGCTACCGTCTGTGTCTGACCGACGATCCTGAAAACATGGTGCCATTCGCACCGCCGGAGGGCTACGATCCACTGGATTACGAACTGCTGTTTCGCATGTTTGAAGCGGGGGAACCTCGTATTCCTTGGCTGCCCGGTCATATGCCCAATCGGAAGACGGATACGAACAACCGGTGGGCCGTATCGATGAATCTGATCGGTGGGTCGGGTGAGTATCCGGAAGCCAGCTATGAACGTCGCAGGGAGATTGAAAAGGAACACGAGCATTGGCAGCGTGGTCTGATGTGGACGCTGGCCAACCACCCGCGCGTTCCAGAGCACGTGCGAAACGAAGTGAGCAGGTGGGGATACGCGGCCGATGAGTTCGTTGATAACGATCACTGGCCTTTCATGATTTACATTCGCGTGGCCCGACGGATGGTCAGCGATTATGTCATGACCGAGCATGATTGCCAACTGCGACGTATTGCTTCGGACAGCGTGGGCATGGGCTCGTACACCATGGATTCGCACAACGTGCAGCGATATGTCACGCCGGAAGGCTACGTGCAGAACGAAGGCAACATTGAACGGCCGGCGGCGGGGCCTTATTCGATTAGCTACCGTACCATCATTCCCGCTCGGGGCGAAGCGGAGAATCTCTTGGTCACCTGCGCCGTATCGGCTTCGCACATCGCTTATGGCTCGATCCGTATGGAGCCGGTGTTCATGATCCTGGGCCAATCGGCGGCATCCGCAGCGGCGATCGCCTTGGAAGATGACGTGAGCGTGCAGGACGTGGATTACGACAAGCTGCATCAGCGTCTTGTAGAAGACGGTCAGGTGCTTTCTCTGACTCTGGGCATATCTATCTCGGAGCTTGAGGGCATCGTGGTGGATCATTCTCAGGCGGAAACGCAAGGCGAATGGATGTTCGGCAACGTGATCAAGCCGTTCGTGGCGCGGGGCTACCTGCACGACGACGATAGCTCGAAAGGTCAATTGGCAGTGCGTTTCACCACGGACTTGCCCCGTCCTGGCCGCTACGAAGTCCGCGTGTCCTACTCGGCACATGCCAATCGCGCTAGCAACGTGCCTGTCGCCATCCAGACTGAGCGTGGCCTTGTCACGGCAATGGTCGATCAGCGACAAACCGCGCCCATCGACGAACTATGGATTTCCTTGGGCACGTTTCCCTTCGATCGCCAGGCTCAAATCGAAATCACCAACACGGATACGAATGGACACGTGATTGTCGATGCGGTGCAGTTCATCCCGGTGGACGACTGATCCGCGGTGTTTTCGAGAATGCGTGGTTCGTTTTTGACGGTGGCAAGCGCCGGGCCGCTAAATTACCGGCGGCTAGAGCCGCACCGCTCAGTCAACGGCGGCTAGCGCCGGGCCGCTTACGGCAACGCCGTGAAGGATTTTCGTAGCCGAATTCGCCAGAATTCGGTTAATCTTGAACATTCCGAATTCTGGCGAATTCGGCTACCTTCTGCTTGCCTGCGTCTTATCGAGGCAGAAAATCGTTCACGGCGTGGCGCTCACGGGCCGCGAATTTGGCGTGGGCATCGAATTACACAGCAGAGACAATACAATTGATGGTTTGGGCGGCGTCGACTTCTCAATTTCTTGTCATTCCGATAAACTCATACAAGCTGGGGTCGCCCGTCACAGTGACCGATTCGGCTGTTTTGGCTTGATTTCCCGCCGACGGAAAAGGCTCGGGAAAGGACCAAGGTTATATGCACGTTCTTTTGTTCGATATCGATGGTACGCTGATTCATACCCGAGGATCGGGTACGATCGCTTTGCGTCAAGGATTCCTTGAGGCGTTTGGATGTGAAGCTCCGACGAAGATCGATTTGTGCGGAAGGACCGACCGAGCGATTGCCAGCGAGTTGCTCCAGGCGTGCGGGGTCCCGGACACCCTGACAAACTGGCATCGATTTCATCAGGCCTACCTGAGGCACCTGGCGGTCCAGTTACCCTTGGGTGTTGGGCAGGTGCTTCCCGGCGTGGAGGCTGTGCTGCATGACGTGTCCAGTGATGCCGACATAGCGATCGGCATATTGACCGGAAATACTCCAGAAGGAGCTGGGATCAAATTAGGTCATTTTGGCCTCGCCCATCATTTCCATTTCGGCGGGTATGGGCATGAGCATGAGGATCGTCGCGTCGTGGCCGAAGCCGCCTTAGCAGCAGCTCGCCAGCGTCTCAACGGACGTTTGCACCTGGACCGTGTCTGGGTGATCGGCGATACGCCTCGGGACATTGTTTGCGCCCGCCATATCGGTGCCCGATCGGTGGCTGTTGCGACGGGATTCTTCGACCGGGATGATTTGGCGGCTCAGCGGCCGGACGTGTTGTTGGACGACTTTCTGCAAGCCGGTCATTGGCTGGCCTGCCTGGATGGTGGAGTTGCCTGACGTCATGCGTGCTTCGCTGTGCTACGGTCCGGGAACTTTGTTGCAAATCGACCTGGACCCCGCGTGTCTGCTGGCCGATCTCAGCCGCCTGTCGGCTCGACCGATCGACGATCCGGTCGCCGCTGTATGTGCTGCTTTGGCGAAACCACAAGGGTTTCCGGCGCTGGCTCGAGCCACGGTCCCGGGCGATCGCATCGTCGTGGCCATTTCTGACGACGTGCCTCGACAAGCGGCCATCGTGGCGGGCATCGTCCATTCGCTGGTGGAAGCGAACGCGTTGCCGGAAGACATCACCATCCTGTTGTCGGGTGACGTGGATGCTTGTGAAATCCAGCGAATCGGCGACTTCTTGCCATCGCGTTTGGCCGCAGAAGTACAGGTTCAGCGGCATGACCCGCAGGACATGAAAGGGCTGGCTTATCTCGCGGCATCCAAAGAGAACAAGCCGATCTATTTCAATCGTCTGCTGTTCGACGCGGACATGGTGCTGCCCGTCGGGTGCTTGCGTCCCCATTCGTCTCTGGGCTACCTGGGAGTCCATGGCAGCCTGTTCCCGACCTTTTCGGACCAGGCCACTTTGCAGCGTTTTCGGGCGGCCGGGGGCGGTCATGGGTCCGTTCAGCAGCGACGGCATGCACGGGAGGCAGACGAGGCGGCTTGGCTGTTGGGCATCCATCTCATGATCCAGGTCGTACCGGGCCGGGGAGACAGTCTGTTGCACGTACTGGCGGGCGAGGCGAACGTCGTCGCCCAGCAGGGGCGCGGGTTGTGTGAAGCGGCGTGGTTGCATCGGCTTTCCGATAGCCCGCAATTGGTCATCGCGGCCATCGAGGGCGGGGACCAAGTGCAGACGTGGGAGAACGTCAGTCGAGCGCTGCATGCCGCCCTGGCCGTCACGGCCGACCACGGCGCCATTGTCTTGTGCACGAATTTGAAGCGTCCGCCCGGGCCGGCGCTCCAAACGTTGGCCAGCCATCCTGACGATTCGATCGCGCGACGTGAGATCCTGCGAGTCCGATCGTTCGATGCGGCGGCGGCCTTGATGCTGCTGGACGCGCGTCCGCGAGTCGAAGTGTATCTGATGAGCGGCTTGAGCGAGGATACGGTCGAAGACTTGGGATTGGGATACGTGACGGGTACGGAGCAAATCGTGCGGTTAAGCCACCAATACCCCAACTGCCTGCTCCTGGGCGACGCGCATCGCACCATGTTGGAATTGGAAAACACCGATGTTTGAGTGTCGAGGGCATCTGCTGTGATCGCCGAATCGTTGGCTGAAGAGTATCGATTGTTGACAGAGGACTGGGGGCTGATCGACCTCAGTTTTCGTACACGGATCGAATTATCGGGTAAGGACCGCGTCCGATTCCTGAACGGATTTTGCACGAACGACCTCCAGCGACTGGCGACGGGCCAGGGGTGTGAGGCGTTCTTGACCAATGCAAAAGGCAAGACCATCGGGCACGTGTTCATCTTCTGCGGTCCCGAGCATTTGATTCTGGAGACCGTCGCCGGTCAGACTGAGTTGATCCTGACGCATCTAGATCGCTATCTGATCCGGGACGATGTTTGCATGTCTGATCGCACGTCGGATTGGGGCCAATTGTTGGTCGCGGGGCCGCGAGCAAGCCAAGGCTTGGACCAATGGTTGAGCACGGATCGCGACCAGCCGATGAGGCAGGTCAACGGATTGTCGCGGTACCGGATCGAACTGGGCGATATCGATGCGTGGCTGATCTTCCTGCCGCGTGGGGAACTGGACCAGCGAATCGATCAGTTGAGATCGCTGGGGGCTGGAGTGTGCAGCCAGCAGGCGTGGGAAATCCTGCGGATCGAGGCGGGCCGACCCGACTTCGGCAAAGACGTTACCGACGCGAATCTGCCTCAAGAGGTGAATCGGGACGCCACGGCGATCAGTTTTACCAAGGGCTGCTACCTGGGACAGGAGACGGTCGCTCGGCTGGACGCGTTAGGCCACGTGAATCGATTGTTGGTCCCGGTGCGATGGACGGGGCAGACGGTTCCTGCGATGGGCGAGTCGATCGAAGTCGAGGAGCAGCCGATCGGTAAGGTCGTCGGCACGGTCACGTCGGCCGTCTGGTCGCCACGTTGGCATGCGCCGCTGGGCCTGGCTTACCTTCGAGTCCCCCATCATCGCTTGGGGACCAAGCTGAAATCGGCGGCCGGATCGTGCGTTGTGATCGACCGCGATGGTCCTGACAGCTCGGGCGCATAGCGTGTTCCCATAAGATGGCCCGCTTTCTGTGGAGTGCGGTGGCTTGATTGTTGTACCACACGAACTGTGGTAACATGAAGTCGCGGGGCACAATCGGCCATTTTCTCCAGCGCGTTGCGGAAGGCGGCTGATGGGCCCGCTGAATCTCGTCTCGCTTGGTCCGATGGTGGAAAGGAACTTAGTCATGCTCTCAAAATCTGCACGTTGTTTGTGTTTCGCTGTCAGCCTGATGCTGCTTCCGGCCGTGGGCCGTGCGGCCGAGGGCCTTGACCTGTCGTACGTTCCGGAACGAGCCGTGGCGGCGGTGGTGCTGCACCCCGAGCGGTTGGCGAGATCGCCCGGGCTGGAGTTGATGCCGTGGGAGGTCGTTCAGGTTACCATCCAGCGGGAAATGGGCTTCGATCCGTTGAAGGTCCGGATCGCGATCGGCTTCGCTGCGGCGCCGACCGAAGATGGGCCGCCGGACTGGGGAGCGGTCCTGCGATTCGCCCAGCCGCAACCGTTGGGTGGCGAATGGTTAGGCGAAACCGAACCGGCGACGATCGGAGACGTCGAATACCGCCGCGCCCTGAACCCGATGGCGCCCAGTATCTGCCAGATCGACGACCAAACGCTGCTGATCGGCACCGAACCGCTACTGCGCGAGATGGTCCGCACGCCCGATGCGGACAGCCCCTTGCGGCAGATCCTAAGCAGCATGTCGACACAAGACGACATCACCGCCGTGCTTGCCGTCGCACCGATCCGTGACTTGGTCAACCAGTTCTTGGCTTTCGTGCCGCCCCTGCCGCCGCCCCTGCTGGGTTTGCTGGATTTGCCGGACCAGTTGGATACCGTGATGGTCACCTTGAATCTGGCCGGCGAACAAGAAAGTGGTATCAAACTGATCGCTACGGACGAAGATGCCGCACAGAAAGTCGAATCGACGATACAAAAAGGTCTGGGCTTCGCCAAGCAGATGCTGTTGGCCCAAATGCTCCAAGAGATGGGTGACGCTGGTGACGACCCTGAACAGCAGGCGATGCAACGTTATCTGGTCCGCGTCGTCGATACGATCGAAGGCCGTCTGCGTCCGACGCGAGACGGCAAGCGGTTGCTGGTCACTTTGCGTGCCGACTATACCACCACGGCCGGCATCTCGATGGCCCTGTTGTTACCCGCCGTCCAGGCGGCGCGCGAGGCGGCGCGCCGCACGCAAAGCATGAACCACCTGAAACATATCGGGTTGGCCATGCACAATTTCCACGACACGTTCGGAGCGCTGCCAGCAGCGTACAACATGGACGCCGACGGCAAACCGCTGCTCAGTTGGCGAGTGCATTTGCTGCCATTCTTGCAGCAGCAGATACTGTACGAGCAGTTTCGGTTGGATGAGCCTTGGGACAGCCCGCACAATCGGGAACTGATCCCCCTGATCCCGCCGGTCTACCAATCGCCCAGCAGTCGAGCCCCCGCGGGCAAAACCAATTATCTGGGGGTGTATGGCGAAGGCATGGCATTCATCGCGCCCAGAGAAGCGGATAAGAGACCCCGCGGTCTTTCCTTCCGGGACTTTACCGGTGGCATTTCGAACACCGTGATCGTCGTCGAGGCCAATGACCAATCGGCAGTCGAGTGGACTCGGCCAGCAGACTTCGAACCCGACCCGGAGCGACCGCTCGAAGGCTTGCTCGGACTGCGGCCCGGCATCTTTCAAGCTTTGTTGGGAGACGGCAGCGTCCGTGCCATCAGTGAAAGCATCGATCCCCAGGTGCTGATTCGGTTGTTCATGAGGGACGAGGGCTTCCAACGCGATGATCGCTGGTGACACCGGTCTAGGCCTTGGTCAAGAGTACCGTCCCGGTTACCGTTGCATAGCTTGGTCAGCGGTACGGCGTTAGCCGCCGGTCAGGTGAGCGGAATGGCGCTAGCCACCGGTTCCGTGAGCGGGTCGGCCCTACCCGCCGGTGTCGGCCGAAAACCGGCGGCTAGCGCCGTGCCGCTCAGGAAATCATTGTTGCCCAAGTCATCCTTTCCATCAGTTATGACACCAAGAGAGACCTCCGCATGAATCGCATCACCATTTTCCGCTGGGATTCGCATCGTCTGTGTCCACGTTTTCGATGGTCGTGCCTTTTGGCGGCGTGGATGGTCGTTGTCGGATCGTCGTCGTCGTTGCTGCCAAGGATTTGGCAGCAGGCCGCCTTGGCGGAATCACCGGAACGCGCGCCGAATGTGGTGCTGATTCTGGTCGACGACTTGGGCTATGGAGAATTGGGGGGTTACGGCGGAACCGAGATTCCTACCCCGCACTTGGATCGTCTGGCCGACCAGGGGATACGATTTACCGATGCTTACGTCACCGCGTCTTTCTGCGCCCCGTCACGAGCCGCATTGCTCACGGGCCGTTATCAGACGCGGTTTGGCTTCGAGCTGAATCCGACGGGTGCTTTCAATGACGATCCGGCCGTCGGTCTGCCGACCGATCAACGCACGTTGGCCGATCATCTGCGCCAGGCTGGCTACGTGACCGGCTTGATCGGTAAATGGCATCAGGGCGCCACGGCGAGATTCCATCCGCAACGTCGCGGCTTCGACGAGTTCTTCGGCTTCTTGCACGAAGGCCATTACTACGTGCCGCCTCCTTGGCCCGGACATACCACCTGGCTGCGGCGCCGCGTTCTGCCGGACGGTTCCCAGGGCCGGTGGACATCACCCGACGGTCGGATCATCTGGACGACGCACATGGGAAATTTCGAACCCGACTATGACGCCAACAATCCCATCGTACGCGGTAGCCAACCTGTGAACGAAACGGCGAACTTGACGGACGCTTTTTCCCGCGAGGCGGAAGATTTCATCGCCCGTTACCGCGCCCAGCCGTTTTTTCTTTACCTGGCTTACAGCGCCGTCCACAGCCCGTTACAGGGCGAGGACCAGTACATGCAAAGATTCGCGCACATCCCGGACATTCACCGGCGCATCTTCGCCGCCATGCTCGCTCAATTGGATGACGGCATCGGCCGCGTGCTGCAGCGACTGGAAAGCGAAGGCCTGGAACGCCAGACGCTGGTCATCTTCTTGAGCGACAATGGCGGGGCCACTCGCGAATTGACGTCCCGCAACGATCCGCTGCGTGGCGAGAAGGGTCAGTTACTGGAGGGCGGCATCCGCGTACCCATGATCGTCCGCTGGCCCCAGCATCTACCCGCCGGTCGCACCGAGACCCGCATGGCCAGTTCGCTGGATCTACTGCCCACGATCCTGGCCGCCGCCGGCGCCGCCGTGCCACCCGATTTGGATGGCACCGACATGCTTCCGCATTTGACCGGCGCGACCGATCGACCGATCCGCGAACAACACTATTGGCGCATGGCTGGCCGCGCGGCCTTGCGTCAAGGCGACTGGAAGATCCACCGGCCGGCGGCCAAGCGCCGTTGGGAATTGTACGATCTGGCCAACGATGTGGGAGAATCCGAGGATCTGGCCGCCCGGCATCCTGAGAAGTTGCAGGCCCTGATCGAAGCGTTCGAGCAGCTCGACGCAGAAATGATCGAGCCGCTTTGGGAGCGTTAAGCACCCGGCCGGATGTTTCTTGGTGGAATCGGGCGAAAGGGGTCGGGAGTCGTTTTCGGAGAACCCGCTTTCCATGTGGTGAATCGTTGCCCGAAAACGACTCCCGACCCCTGTGGCCCCCGCGCGCCGAGCGGGGGCCTTGCCAACTCCCGCTCAGCGCGCGGGACCCACAGCGTCGTTGCTCGTGCGACCCGCAAGGATCAGCTCCGCCAAGCGGCGGCGAGCCGTCTCGTAGGCCGCCGGGTCGCGCTGCCAATCGAACCAACTGGACGCCAGCGCAAGGACAATCTCCCGAGCCTGTTCGCCTTGACCTTGCCGGTCGAGGATCGCCAAATACTCGTAGTCTTCGATCGCATCCCGCAGCGCTTTGAGCCGCAGGCTGGAAGCGATCCCGTCGTATCCGACAGCCCGTCCCGGATAGACCAGCGTTCCTTCGCCGTTGAACAGCGGCCCGCGCCCGTCCGCGCGACGGTTGCGTCTGTCCAGAGTCTTCGGGTCCGTCCAGGGATCTTCCACTTGCTGCCAATAGGACATCCCGCCCCAATAGAGCAGGCCGGTTATGTCATAGCGCCACGCGATCCAGGCCGGGACCCGGTAGTTGAGCAACGGATAGTCGATGTGCCACCAGGGGGTCGGTTCACGCTGGCACAGAGCGGTGTAGGTCCAGATTGTCTCGCCGAGCGCCAGGCGTTTTCGGGCGCTCTCCTCCCGGAACAGCGAGAACAGCGGGCACCAGATATCGACCGCGCCGTGCAGCTCGCCCCAGGCCGGGTTGTCGGTGTAGGTCTGCTCGGTGACCATCACCTGCAGTTGCGAGCCGACTTGGCGGATCGCTTGGCCCCAGACCTGTACGTAGCGATAGGCCTCCTCGTCGTTGGGTTCGTCGATCAGGTAGATGAAATAGTCGATTCCCGGCCGGTCCAGCCGCTCGATGGCGGCGTCGAAGGCGGCCAGGTAGGCTTGGAGCGTCTGCTGCTGTGCCACGGGGTCTTTGACCGCCGTTCGGGGATGCCGGACCGAGAAGGCATTGACGTGGTAACGGTCAACGAAGTCCCGGAAGGCCGCGATCTGATCGTCCGGGATGTGGAACGACCCGTCGTCCATCCGTTGCGGCACGAACAGCTCGGCCGGCGGCGTGGCGTTGATGCGGTGACGGCTGAGCAGCTCGGCGCACTGCCGCTCGACGGC